>NZ_JACSWC010000163.1 GCF_016888165.1 Halomicronema sp. CCY15110
GAAGAACCGGATGCGGAAACAGATTCAATCGGGCGAATCGTTTAGACAGGTCGTCGACCATGCCTTCATGGCCTAAACGAATCTATCCGCGGATTGCTAGATATCTAAGCATCAGACGAGGCGTCTGCTCGGTGTAGCAAGGTTTCGAGGTTGTGCATGAGGGTGAACATAAATCGTCTGAGCTTGGGCCTGCACAGTATCGCGAAAATACTGGCTCCGGTCTTGAGGGGTTCTGAGATCGACTGGGCGACCGACTATCTGGGTGAGTCGGTCTTGAATATCAATAAAGGCAAAACCGGGGATGTAACCGGGTTCAAACTCGACTAAGACATCAACATCGCTGTCAGGCCGAAAGTCATCGCGCAGAACAGACCCGAAGAGTGCCAGTTTGCGAATGTGATACTGCTGGCACAAATCAGCGATCGCCGCTGGAGGAATTGGAATGGGTAGTGTGCTGCGATCTCTCATTTTTCTGACTATATTCTCCAACCGCTCAACCATTGTGCTGATCTTATCGGAATGGCTAGAGGGCAATCGCTCAAAAGATACCCTAGCCAATGGATACAAGGACTGAGACGGATAGGCGATCGCCCCACTCCACGAGTCGCTCAACGCTAGCCTCAATTCCAAGCACAGTGATTGGGGGCGATCGCTCTCCACAAAATTCACTCCGGCAGACTATCCAGTTCATCCGAAATCGCTCCCTGCAAATCCTCATCGCAGTGGGTGTGCAGATGAATCACTGACGCCAAAATCTCAGCCAAGATCTCCGCTTTTTGGTCGTCTTGTAGATTTGATACCTGGAGTTGATGCATTAGCTCCAAAACTCGACTGCACTCATCGCCGAGTTCTTGCATCAGGGTCATTAAAGTGGCGTTGTTGATGGGCAGCGATCGCTCACGCAGCTGCATAGTTATCTCCCTAAACGCTTTTGCGCTTGTTGAATTCCTTTTTCAAAGGCAGCTATTTCTTTTTGCCAGTGTTTGATGAGTCCCTGGTCAGGAATGTCTTTTTCAAGTTCCAGTTGGATTTTGGTTTCATGCTCTCGGATTCTGCCTTGAAGACTATTGATAGCTTTCCGATGATGCCTTTTGCCCATGTCCGTTGGCTAAGCTGCTTCATGTTACTCATATGATGACATTTCCAAAGGGGTAGGGCGATCGCGCCTTTGGGCATACGGCATCACGTACCTGGAAATTTTCGCGATCCGGCATAGTTGATACAGAGGTGAGAGACCAGAACTCAGAAATGAGCCCATGATTGACCCAGGGCTGACTTCTGATTTCTGAGTGCTGACTTCTGTATCGATGTTGCGAGCCGGAGAGATTTATGCAACCCACCAACCCGAATCAATTTACAGAGAAGGCGTGGCAGGCCATTGTCCGCACGCCGGAAATTGCCAAGGAAGCCAAGCACCAGCAGATTGAGAGCGAGCACCTGATGCGGGCGCTGCTGGAACAGGAAGGACTGGCGATTTCGGTATTTAACAAGGCCGAAGTGAACGTGCAGAATGTGCGCGATCGCACCACCGACTTCATTAGCAAACAGCCCAAAATCAGCAACTCGGGTGGCTCAGTGTACCTGGGCAACAGCCTGGACAAGCTGCTCGATCGCGCCGATGGCTATCGCAAAGACTTGGGCGACGAGTACATTTCCATCGAGCACCTGCTGCTGGCCTACGCCAAAGACGATCGCTTTGGGCAGGCGCTGTTGCGAGAATTTGGCTTAGACGAAACTAAGCTCAGAGGCATTATTAAAGAAGTGCGAGGGAACCAGAAAGTGACTGACCAGAACCCGGAAGGTAAATACGAAGCGCTGGAAAAATATGGCCGCGACCTGACGGAACTGGCGCGGTTGGGCAAGCTTGACCCGGTGATTGGGCGGGATGATGAGATTCGCCGCACGATTCAGATTTTGTCGCGGCGGACGAAGAACAACCCGGTGCTGATTGGTGAACCCGGTGTGGGCAAAACCGCGATCGCGGAGGGACTGGCCCAGCGCATCATCAGTAAGGACGTGCCGGAGTCGTTGCGCGATCGCAAAATCATCGCCCTCGACATGGGTGCCCTGATTGCCGGGGCCAAGTATCGCGGCGAATTTGAAGAGCGCCTGAAGGCCGTTCTCAAAGAAGTGCAGGATTCGGAAGGGCAGATGGTGCTGTTCATCGACGAGATTCATACTGTGGTTGGGGCGGGGGCGACTCAGGGTTCGATGGATGCCGGCAACCTGCTGAAACCCATGCTGGCGCGGGGTGAACTGCGCTGTATTGGGGCGACCACCCTGGACGAGTATCGCAAGTACATCGAGAAGGATGCCGCGCTGGAACGCCGCTTCCAGCAGGTCTTTATCGATCAACCCACCATCGAGGACACGATCTCGATTCTGCGAGGTCTGAAGGAGCGTTACGAAGTGCACCACGGGGTGAAAATTTCCGATAGTGCGCTGGTGGCGGCGGCGGTGCTGTCAACGCGGTACATCAGCGATCGCTTCTTGCCCGACAAGGCGATCGACCTGGTGGACGAGTCCGCCGCGAAGCTGAAGATGGAAATCACCTCCAAGCCGGAAGAACTGGACGAAGTCGATCGCAAGATCCTCCAGCTCGAAATGGAGCGCCTGTCCCTCAAAAATGAGACTGACGCCGCTTCGATCGATCGGCTAGAGCGCTTGGAAAAAGAACTCGCGGATCTGAAAGAAACCCAGTCCGGGCTGACTGCTCAGTGGCAGTCGGAAAAAGACCTGATTGACGGCATTCAATCCCTGCGAGAAGAGTTGGATCAGGTGAATATCGAAGTTCAGCAGGCGGAGCGCAACTATGACCTAAATCGCGCCGCCGAGTTGAAGTACGGCAAGCTCACTGACCTGCAACGAAAAGTGGAGCAAGCGGAAGAGAAGCTGGAAAACGCCCAAACCAGCGGTCAATCGCTGCTGCGGGAAGAGGTGACGGAAGAAGACATCGCCGAAATCATCTCCAAGTGGACGGGTATTCCCGTTAGCAAACTGGTGGCGTCGGAAATGGAGAAGCTGCTGCTCCTAGAAGACGAACTGCACCAGCGGGTCATTGGTCAGGATGAAGCAGTCACCGCAGTATCCGACTCGATTCAGCGTAGCCGGGCCGGACTCGCCGACCCGAACCGGCCCATTGCCAGCTTTATTTTTCTCGGCCCCACGGGGGTCGGCAAGACGGAACTGGCGAAGGCACTGGCTTCCTACATGTTCGACACGGAAGACGCGATCGTGCGGATCGACATGTCGGAATACATGGAAAAGCACGCGGTCGCTCGCCTGATCGGGGCACCGCCGGGATACGTCGGTTTTGACGAAGGCGGTCAGCTCACCGAAGCGATTCGCCGTCGCCCCTATGCGGTCATCTTGTTCGACGAAATCGAGAAGGCTCACCCTGATGTGTTCAACATCATGTTGCAAATTCTGGATGATGGTCGCCTGACCGACTCCCAAGGACGCACGGTAGATTTCCGCAATTCCGTGGTGATTATGACCAGCAACATCGGTTCCCAGTACATTCTGGATCTGGCGGGGGATGACTCGAAATATGACCTGATGCGCGATCGCGTCATGGAGGCCATGCGGTCTGAGTTCCGCCCTGAGTTCCTGAACCGGGTCGATGAGCTGATCATCTTCCACAGTTTGAAGCAGGAGCAACTGAAGGAAATCGTCAGGCTGCAAATCCAACGGCTAGAGCAGCGGCTGGGCGATCGCAAGATGGCCCTCGTGCTCTCGGAAGAGGCGCTGGACTGGGTGGCCCACGTCGGCTACGACCCCGTTTACGGGGCGCGTCCGCTCAAGCGCGCCATCCAAAAAGAGTTGGAGACGCCTCTGGCGAAGGGTATCCTGCGGGGCGATTTTGTGAACGGCGATCGCATCTACGCCGAGGTGGAAAACGAACGCCTCGTCTTCAAACGCCAAGCCCCCGAACTCGCGACAGTGTAGCCCCCAAAAGACCCCCGACTTTTTGAAAAAGTCGGGGGTCTGAGCAACTCCTAGCTAAATGGCAAAATAGAGAAAATCCTTGCGAGGCCGCTATGGTCGAGATGTCGCAAATCGAAGCTCTAAGTCAGCAAATTGTGGAGCAGTTTCACCCTGAGCGCATCATCTTGTTTGGTTCCTACGCTTATGGCGAACCGACTCCGGATTCGGATGTCGATTTACTGGTGGTGATGCCGTTTGAGGGCCACTCTCCTCGCAAAGCGGCTGAAATTCGGTTTCAAATTCGCCCTCAATTTCCTTTAGATTTACTAGTGCGAACCCCTGAGTTGTTGCGCCAGCGACTAGAACTGGGAGATTTTTTTATAAAAGAAATCGTTGATGAGGGCAAAGTGCTCTATGAAGCCACTGACCCAAGAATGGATTGAGAAAGCGGAGGGCGATTTTAGAACTGCGGGTCGAGAGCTACGGGCCGAGCCGTTGCCCAACTATGATGCAGTTTGCTTTCATGCTCAGCAGTGCACTGAAAAGTATCTCAAAGCCAGATTGCAAGAAACCGACATTCCAGTTCCCAAAATCCACGATTTAACGGCACTGTTGGACTTGTTGCGCTCCCACGACCCGGAGTTAGAAACCTTGCGGTTTGCTTTAGGGATGCTGACAGATTACGCCGTTGCCGTGCGGTATCCAGGGTTCTCAGCGGATCAGGCCGTTGCTGAAGAGGTTTACAGTTTGTGTGAGCAAGTCAGGCAAAGCATTCGACAGTGCCTTTCGCTATCTTAGTTGCATGAAACGGGGCATCGCATCTACGCCGACGTGGAAAACGAACGCCTTGTCTTCAAACGCCAAGACCCGAACTCGCGACGATGTAGTACTAAACAAAGCTAAACCCCAGAAATTCTTAATTCCTAGGGTTTAGTCGTTTTTGCTATTCTATGACGCAGTGACATCTCGCCTCGGCGTATGAATCCTGTTCGAGAGGCATGTTACGACTGTAAAGCTTGAAGCCGTTTCAATGAACGCAAGGTTAAGCCATCAATAATTATAATTAGCAGATAAGGCTTTGGTCAGTGAGCAAGGAGCAAAATAGAGAAGATCAACCTGGGTCAAGCCAAGACTCCACTAGCTTGAAATTCACCGATTATTACTTAAACGAAGCCAGCAATAAACATCCAGACATTGCTATTGAGTGGATCGAACGAGCGTTTAATAATCCAGTCAAAGAAACTATTCAAGCAGACGGTCGTATTGTTCGCTGGGGAAATATTCCAGAAAAAAGTGGTAGAGCTTTAAGAATAGTCATCTTGGAAGATAGAGAAACCATCCATAATGCCTTTTTCGACCGAAATTTCTATAAGCGCCAGCAGAGAGGAAAGGAGCCGACATGAAGCAAAAGTATTCTCCTGAGACAGACACGCTTTATATCGAAATTGACGATAGCCCAAGTTTCGAGTCGGAAGCTATCGACGAGAACCTTATTATTGACTTTGATGAGAACGGAAAAGCTGTAGGTATTACCTTAGAGCACTATAAAAGAAAGCAAAGTATAGATGCTTCTGAGGCTACTTCCAGTGATATGACGAACGTCCAATTCTCAGGAGAAATCAAGAGAACTAATTCTTCTGAAAGCGATTTCCTTGCGAATTTGACAGGAGAAATCGAACTGCATCAAGATGGACGGCTTTTTCTAAGAATATCAAAATCACAAGAAGAGTTATTAAGCGAGAAATTATTCCTAGATTCTGCTCCTATCTATAGAGGTTCTGATATAGATAGGAGCGATCTTTTGAGTTTTCAGAATGCAGAAAAAATTAGTGAACCCTACAACGGCGAGTATTCCTTAATTGGAGAAGACGCTTCTGGAAGGAAAATAACAGGTATTCTTAGCGATAAGAACTTTAAAGTTGGCTTCTCTCCCGCCCCTGAAAGTAGTGAACTATCTGACGAAACACAAGTCTTTCGTTCGTTGAAAGATTTAAGCCTCGGCGATTATAGTACTTCTGAAATTGCAAGAGAAATCAATATTTTTCTGTCAGGAATTGACGTTTTCAGAGACACAAGCGTTTTAATAGATGAAGTTGATTTTCAAGTTGACTTTATTAGATCAGGAAATACTCCTAAAAGCATTGGAGGTCAGGTAATTACACAACTCAGGATAAGAAAAAAAGATTCCTCCCCTATAGCAATAAAAACCTTAGAGAAATATATATCTCGCATTGTGCTAATTCTATCTTTCGCCTCTGGAAAATATATCGAGGAGATACATAGGCATACTATTTTCGAAAATGGCGATCTGCTTGAGTTCTGGCCGGGAGTAAATCTCCGTAAACTTCGGAGAGGACTTCAAGTAATTCAAACTCCACATCTTCCAGGCTTCATTCAACAATCCATCCTCAGGATTAGAGATAGTCTTTTTGATGAGAAAAAGCTTGCACTTGCTCTTTCTTGGTATCTAGACTCTTTTAATTCAGCAGCTGTTTCGGTAGAGTTTTTGCTTTTAAGTACAGTATTTGAAACGCTCAGCAAAGCGCATGATCCTGATTTAACCTCGTATAAAGCAAGAGTCGAATCTTTGCTCGACTCTTATTCGGTAGAATACGATGATTTATTCAGCAGCCTTCGAGAATTCATTTCTGTTAGAAATGATATCGTGCATGAAGGCTTTGGTGGTGTTGGAGATGATGGAAGCAACATTGCGGATACTCTTCGCAGATTAACAAATTTGCTGGTGAGGACCTTCTTGTCAATGCTCAATTACTCTGGTGACTACATGGAGTACATTAGGCATGAAGTTGAAATCGAAGATGGAGTAGAAAGGCATGGTCGTATTTGTCGAACCTGGCCAATCACTTCACAGTAAGACTACAAACTCTGAAGCCATTGAAGTTGAGTTGCCAATTTCCATGTTGACAACTCAACAGACTGCTTAAGGGTTTGGAAGGGCGATCATGGGGAGAGCGATCGCCTGCTGCATCCCCTACACTTAGAGGCCTCGCGACGATTGTGAACCGCTCAGGAGGCGAGATCGCGATTTAAGGCCGGCTTGCCAGACCCCAATATGCGGCGATATTTGAGTCACCAAATACACCGAATTCTGCGAACCAGGGACTGCACCGATGTGGACACCAGAGCATCCGTGACCAATCAGTAAATCAGCACTATCATGGAACCAGCTTGACCAAACCGTTGGGCCAGGAGGGAACCGCATGAATCGATACGTATTGGCCGCATTGTTAGGGGCGATCGCTTTTTTGACATTGTTGGGCATCAGCAATAGCCAAGACATGCTGCGCGGCTCTCGTAACTCACTTTCCGCTACCCCCTCTTCTGCGGCAGAAGGCGACAACCTCTCCGGTATAGAAAGCGCAGGGCAAAACGTGCTGCGTCAAACGTCTCCAGAAGCGATCGAGCGGCTGCCCAACCTTGCCGATGGCACGCCTGCCCAACCCGCCCTCAATCCGGGGGCGACCGAGCCCACCAGTCCGACTGACCCTAACGCCACCCCGCCGGTGCCGCCGAGTACGACGCCACCTACTCCGGCACCAGAGACGCCACCGCCCACCGATCAAGAAGCCATTCCGGCTTTGTGGTAGCAACGTTACAGATGAGTGACGAGACTGGAAAGCGACCGGAAAATTTTCTTGGTCTGGGCTGCGACTCAAGCCTTAGGCGTCGCGTATGACTTGCGAATGTGTAGACAGTTCCGTTCATCGGCGGTGCGCTCATAGCGCACAATGTCGGCCACGCGATACATAATGCGCAGCCCCCGCCCCCCTTCGGAGTCGGCATTGGTGGTTTCGAGCTTATGATCCAGCATGGCTTGGAAGTCGAAACCGGGGCCATGATCCCAGATTTTCATATCCAAATATTCGTGGGTGAGGGTGATCGTAATGGCGATGGGGGTAGCTGGCGGCAACCCTTTGTGGGCGTGGCGCACCGCATTGGTGAACCCCTCGATCAGCGCGAGCTGGCATTGCAGCCAATCTTCTTGGGGCATCGGCAAAGCATGAAACTCATCGAACCAAGACAACACCCCCGGCAACGCTTGGGGATCGGTCTCAGTTTCGTAGGTACTCTGCTTAAGAATAGTCAAGGGTGTCAATACCATTGATCGCGAGAGTCATTCACATGTTATCTAGCTAGCAGAAATAAATATAGATGCACAATCGGGATAGTTGCTATTCAAAATATTCCCACATCAACGCATTTCCATTGATTGGGTAACAGAAAGCTGGGAAAAACAGCCATGAGAGGAGAACTTGTAACGATTCTACGGAATAGCGCTCGGGCTTGAGGAGTCTCGCCCCTGTCGGCTCCCTAGTCAAAAGAACTCGACACGGATTGGACAGGTAGTCGAGTTGCGAACAACGGGTGCTATAGCAATCCGCGGATAGCTCCGCTTAGGCCATGAAGGCATGGTCGACGACCTGTCTAAACGATTCGCCCGATGGAATCTGTTTCCGCATCCGGTTCTTCAAACCAAACCACTGATGTTCGATCGGGTTCAAATCCGAGGAGTAAAGCGGCAAATATAGCAATCCGTACAAAGTATCGATACAGCGATCGCCCTCCAATCACTTCACTAGAATTGGAGCAATCGTCAAGGGCATTGGCAGAGTGGAGCGATCGCCTCTACATTATTCCACCCGGGGTGGCGTCGGTTCCAGTTCAACATCCTCATACAGAGCCGCGATCGCATCGGTAAACCCGAGGCTCTGGAGTTTGAATTGCTCGCTTTCGGCAGTATAAGTCTGCAATAGCCAGAGATTGTCAGGGGTGCGGCGAAAGCACTCGACCCGCTGATGTCGGGTATTGATAATCACGTATTCTTCCAGCGTGTCAAGGGATTGGTAGTCGGTAAACTTATCGCCGCGGTCAAAGGCTTCAGTGGAGTCAGAAAGTACCTCGACGATGAGCTTAGGAAAGCGCTTGAAAGTCGATGTTTCCGTGTCGCGAGCATCGCACGTCACCATCACGTCGGGATAGTAGAAGCAATTTCGCGCCTCAATTCGTGCCTTCATGTCGGCAATGTAAACCCGGCAATTCGAACCGCGCACGTGACTGCGGAGGAGGACTGCGAGATTCCCGGAAACTGTGACATGGGCGTCAGTTGCTCCACCCCTAGCGTACACATCGCCATCAATATACTCATGCTTGACCGCGCTCTCGGCTTCGAGCTGCAAATACTCGTCAGGCGTCAGGGGAGTTTGAGATAGCGCAACCATAGAAGAGATCCGAGAACAGATGGTCTCATTGTATCGGCGTCACATATGCCGTTTATAAAGGATAGCGCCGCCTCCCACACGCTAAACTTCATTTATCAATATTGATGAGACGGCCTATGGTTTCGACGACAGAACCGCAGGTGCATTTGTGGACGCGGGATGAATACTATCGACTGGCAGACCTCAACTTTTTTCAAGGTCGGCGGGTCGAACTCATTGAGGGGCAGGTGATTGACATGGCTGCGATGAAAAGCCCCCATGCGATCGCTATTGACCTCATCGACGCTGCTCTTAAATCCGTTTTCCGCGAGGGCTACTACATTCGCCAGCAAAAGCCCTTCGTCATCAGCGATCTCTCTGAACCGGAACCGGATATTGCTGTGGTTCCCGGTTCCATTCGCGACTATGCCGACGCTCATCCTGCTGAGGCAGTTCTAATCGTCGAAGTCGCCGATACCTCGCTGCGCTACGACCGCAAGGTAAAAGGCAGCCTCTATGCTAAAGCGGGTATTGCCGAATATTGGATTTTGAATCTGAATAATCGCCAGCTAGAAGTTTATCTTGACCCCGAAGTTGGTGATGCGGCTGAGTCTGGCTTTAGCTATTCCATAAAACAGGAATACTCGTCTGCGCAAGTCGTTTCCTCTGTTGCGGGTATGGAGGTTGCGATCGCCGTCGCTGACCTGCTGCCATAAAGCGACTCGGCCTCCCGTCGAGTTACTATCAATCGCAGGCTTCGAGTTGAGCCATGGTCAAGACCATATCGTCGATCGCCGCCAGCATCGTCTGGCCTGACTGCCCCGGTTGATTGACCATAATGCTAAAAATGACGGTGCCGTAGTCGTCGGTTTCTAAATAGCCGGATAACGCCCTAACCCCGTTGAGCGTCCCTGTTTTAGCCCGTACCTTGCCCTGCACTACGGTGCCTTTGAAGCGATTGCGCAGGGTGCCACTGACGCCGCCGATGGGCAAAGAGTTGTAAAACAGTTCACTTTCGTCAGTCTCATACATGGCTTTGAGCAGCGCCACAAAGGTGGAAGGCTCGGCTTTGTTACTGCGCGATAGCCCGGAGCCATCGGCCTGCACATAACTGTCAGGATCCACCCCTAACGGCTCTAGCATGGCTTTGACCCGACTTTGGCCGCCAATATTCCGCAGTAGCTCGTCAGCGCGGCCATTGTGGCTGTCGCGGTTCACCAAATTGAGATCATCTTGAAACGTCCAAAGCCGATCAGGAGATTGCTCCAGGATGGTATAAATCGCGGCGGCAGTGGTGAGTAACTTAATATTCGACGCAGGAATGAACAGCCGCTGAGAATTGTGCGTATAGAGCGACTGGCCGTCGGCGAGGGCATACACTTCCACGCCCCAAGCGGCAGTACCAAACTGCGATCGCCCCACAATGGCATCCATCGCGGCGGGCAAATCAGTGGGACAAAACTGATCGCCCGATTCCCCTTCTATTGGCAGACTTGGGGCTGCTACGGGAGAATCGAGGGAGAAGGGTATGGCCGTTGCGGGGGCGACCAACGGGCGGACAAAACCACCCGCGAGTAGCGTGACGCCCGTCATCATCACAACTTTGTGCAGACGTGACGAGAGCCATCGGGTCAAAATTGCCATGCCGGTTTCCTCGGGTGTGAGTTGAGAGCGCGTGATCCCCAATCATCATCAAAGGTCACTGCTCACTAAGCAACCGTATTCCCGGCCACATTTCGCCCGAGTCGGCTAGGCGCGTCCGCTACGTCATCGAGACGTGGCAGCAGGGTAATTGGTTCGCGCCGTTGGGTCATTGCGCCGCAATCTACGGATGGCCTAGCGCTAAGTCAAAAGGCCAAAGTAGATAGTCAACGGTAGTAAGACGAAGCCCGTAGCGATCGCGATCGCGCCGCCCAAACTCATGCCATAAACAGTGAAGCGAATGGCCTTGGACTGAAGACCCAGCGACTGCAACGCGCTCCAAATGCCGTGGCGCAGGTGAAAGCCCAGTAGTAACATGACGCCGCTGTAACCAAAGGCATAGAGGGGATGCTGAAATTTTTCCACGACGAGACGGGCCAAATCGCGGACTTTATCATCATTCAGTTGGGTCGCGTAATAGGTGCCAAACTTGAAACTCCACAGGTGCAGCACCAAAAATACGGCTAACACCAGCCCCGTGATAATCATGGTGCGCGAGCTGAGGGATTGCAGACTCGGCGTTCCTCGGCTGGCGTAGGTCGCGTAGTTATCGGGACGGGCGGTTAACTTACCCACAAAAATGTGAATGCCCGCGATCGCATGGAGGGCAAACACTACCACCAAGATGGACTCCACCAGCCACAGCAGCGGTCCCCAACTTTCGAGGTGATGGGCGTAGGCATTGTAGGCATCGTGGCCCGCAAACAACAGCAGATTGCCCACCATATGCACCAACACAAAAGTCACAAGGCCCAAGCCGGTGACGCCCGTGATCAGTTTTTTGCCAATGGGGGAGGTGTAGAACTGGAGGAGGACGGGTGGACGGGCAGTATTTTCCATAGGGGCGATCGCTGAAGTGGCGGTGGTGGACTTTTCTCTATGCTATTGCGGTGGGGCGGCGGGTGGCGGCGGCTGGCAAGACTTGTTGATGAAAGCCGGGGTTTTGAAGGTGGCGATTTCCCACGGGTGGAGTTGCGTGGGCGACTCGACCGCGATCGCCGCCTCCAGCAAATTCGTCCGCTGGGCTAAATATCTGTCAACAAATAAGTTGACATCCAACTGAGTGGCCTGTCCATACAGATCGCAAACACGCAGAATATACTGCTCCGGGTCATCTTCCGACGGCTTGAGGGCCGCGAGGTGGGTCGTGGCTGACGACCAATCAACCAGACTACCCTGGTGCTCCGCTGTTTCCACATGTAGTGGTGAAGTAGAATTCACAGGCTGACTGACCACCATTTGTAGGGGGGTATTGAAAGCGATCGCGTGCTGGGGAGTGTGGCCCGTGCGCCAGTCGCCCTCGTGGGGATACAGACCATAGGTGAATTGGTGTCGCCCGCGATCGGCCTGGGGGTTCGGCCACAGGGGCGCTTTGAGCAGGGTCAGCCGGAGCTGGTCGGGCTGGGCATCGAAGCCGTGTTTATAGTCGGTTAAAACGCTGAGTCCCCGGTCGCCATTGCTCAAGTCCGCCCAGCGATAGCCCGGTACCTCCCACTTGGCCTGCTCATGGGGATCGGTGGGATCGGTGGGACGGGCGATCGCGCCAAACGGAATCTCGTAGGTGGCCGCTGCCGCCTCAAAAGTGACTGGGAATGCCGCTTTGAGGACGACTTGGCAGGCTTGCCAGTCGGCAGTTGTGACGACTTTCAAATAGGGCTGCGATCGCTCCAGCACATAATCTTGCTGAATCCGGGAGTCGGCCAGGTGACGCACCACGCGCAGCCGCTGCCGTAGCGGGCCATGTTCCAGCCAGGTGATCGATTCCACCGTGGCGGCGGGTAGCGGATGATCTTGATAATCTGGCGCAATATCCCACGCATCCCAATACTGTCCCGCATCGCGAAAGGCTTGCAGTTGGTTGGCGGGCGATCGCAGCACGGATCGCTGGGTCGATGTTGCCATCAGCGATCGCAGCTCTCCGCTCACAGGATCGACCTCAGCGCTAATCAACTCATTTTGCAATTCAAAAGTCGTGGGCTCCGACCGTTGAACGCCAACAGCCTCGGCGGCGGCAGACTCAGGCACCAACCAATAGCGCCGGTATCCCACCGGGGGCACAGTCGCCTCAAACAGTAGGTAGTCACCGCCTTCAATCGGCGGCGAGGCTTGACAGGGCGGCGTGTCGGCGCGATCGCTATAGACACTTTGTTGGCTGACGACGGTTGCCCCCGTTGCGGGATCAACGACTCGCCATCCTAAGCCCGGATGCTTGGGTAAGTCGGCCAACGGCACTTCCACCAGAGCCGTGTGTTCCCAACTGAGGGAGTTAAAAAGGCTGACCGCGATCGCGTCAGGGTGAGGCGATGGACTCGGGGACAGTTGCGCCGCGATCGCCGCCAGAGACTCCCGGCGGACTGACCGCGCGGCATCATACGCTGCTTGCCAATCGGGATTGGTGGTCGCGAAGACTTCGGGAATGGCGGTGCCGGGCAAAATATCGTGGAATTGGTTGAATAGCACCTGCTTCCAGGCGGTTTCCAAAGCAGCGTGGGGATAGGCGAAGTGGCCCATCATGTGAGCGATCGCGCCATACAGTTCCGCTTCTCGTAGGGCGTCTTCGCAGCGGCGGTTATACCACTTCTGATCCGCATGGACGGTGTAGCAGCCCCGATGCAGTTCTAGATACAGTTCATCATCCCAGATCGGGAGGGATGATCCCGGCTGGGAATGATCCGCTGTTGGCGCGGCAGACGGAGCCGGTCGGGATGACGCACGGGTGGTCGTGGGGTGCTCGGCGGCTGGGGGAGCGATCGCCTCCGCCCCTGCCGTCACTCGCTGAAGGTGATTGAGGGGCGTATCAAAGCGCAAGTCGGGAAAGAAAGGGGAATCGGCCCAGCGCCGCGCCCGTTCTAGCATGTCGCGGGTGGGGCCACCGCCATGATCCCCCATGCCGGGGAGCCACAACATTTCCGTCAGGCCCGTTTTCGCTTCCCAGTCGGCTGCGTGACTCGCCATTTGCGGAGCGTCGATGTCGCTGCCAATGGGGGGCAACGTCAAACTCGTGATGAGCGTACCGTCTAACCCCTGCCAGGCAAAGAGACTGTGAGGAAAGGGGGTGGCTTCGTTCCAGCGAAGCTTTTGCGTGGCGAAATAGTCCACCCCGCCCAGCTTTAGCAACTGCGGCAACTGCCAGGAAAAGCCAAAACTGTCGGGGAGCCAGGCGATCGCGCTCAATTGTCCAAACCGCGATTGGGTGTAGCGCTGCCCATACAAAATTTGCCGCGCTAATGATTCGCCCCCGAGGGTGTTGAGCTCCGGTTCCACCCACAGCCCCGCATCAATTGACCAATGGCCTGCTTTGACGGCAGTTAACACCGTCTGAAACAAGTCCGGCTGATGGGTTTCCAACCAGTCGAACAGGGCCGGACTGGAATGGGTATAGGTCATTTCTGGAAAGTCCTGCTGCAAGGTCAGCACCGAGCGAAAAGTCCGCTCAGCCGCCCGCCAGGTATCTTCCACCGGCCACAGCCAAGCCAGGTCGAGATGGGCATGGCCCACGCAGGTGATTTGTCGCTGTTTGATCCACGGGCTGAGGGGGTGCAGGCGATCGCGCAGGGCCGCTAATTCCTGCAAAAAAGCGGTTTGCTGAGTGACGGTGGCCCAGTCAATGGCCGCGATCGCGGCGGCCATCGTCGGCAACTTCTCCGGCGCAAGTTTATCGGCATAGGTTTGCAGCACGGTGAGTTCATCCGCCACAAATCCCGGCTCTGGCAAGGCTGGATCAGCCGACTCGTACATTACAGCGGAGCGGACTAAAGCCCCGTCATCATGCCCCGGACTCACGAGGTAAATCGCGACGTGAAAGGTGTCGCCGGGAGTGACGCGATCGCTCAGTTTGATGCGCCCAAAATAATCAAACAGGTCGCCTTCTTGCCGGAGTTCGCCGTCGATATAAATCGCGACGACCTCGGCCCACCAAGTTAGGCTCAACTGCAAGGTCAACCCCGCCAGCGGCAACCCATTCAAGGTTTCTGGTACCACAATTTGCTGACATAGCCACAGCGGTTTTTGGCCTCGCGCCCAGGCGATGTGATCCCTCGCATTGGTCGGGGCGATCGGCCAGCTGCGCCAATCATCTGATGCCAGGACGGCGGCTGTAGGCAAATTCTCAGGAGTCAGGTGCCAGGTCGCTTGTAGCGATCGCTGGGTCAAATCTTGGAGCCGCTGCACGGCTATTTGTATGGTGTCCCTATCAGATGTATTCTCCCGCGTGGACCCATGATTCATTGCCATTTCTCTAGCCAGTGCCTTGCTTGATCTTGAGGGGAACTTGCCGAGCGCTCCACCCGTCATAGCGACTATGACAGGCTAGGGCGAGAGCATGTCCCGTTTGGCGATATGATAGACCTTACCGATTGCTGTCTATAAGATGGGAAGTCTGCAATGCTGACCCTTAAGATTGTTGTTTATCTCGTCGTTGCCTTCTTTGTGGGCCTATTTATTTTCGGTTTCCTCAGCGGAGATCCTTCCCGTAACCCCGGTCGTTCCGACATGGAATAATCAGGCATTTACGCGGTGATGCCGACAAGGCTGAACTAGCCATGCGGCTGTACCGTAATCTCAATACCTGGCTGACAAAAGATTGCCCTCAGGTTTCTGCTGATATCTGAATCTCAAAGCCCGCTTGCCGGGCTTTTGTTTTGATTGGCTGGCCGCCTATGCCTTTTCTTCCCCCTGCTGATCTGCCTCCCCCTGCCATCGTTCAGACAGTGCAAACGGCGTCGGCCACCCCGGACGGAGTGGCATCTTCGCCTGAGCATGGCGATCGCGCGACAACTCCTCCCTCCGATGAGGGGCAGCCATATCGGGCGACGCCTCCTGAGCCTGAGTCGTTGACTCGTCGGGCTCAGTTCGTGGATACCTCCCCCGTGATCAGGGTGGCGGATGTGCCCCCTCCCACATTTTCAGCCACCCAAGCCGCATTGCTCCAGGCGATCCCCGGGGCGGCGCAACCGCGATCAGGGTGGGCCACGGGCACGGCGGCTCAGCCGCTCCCTGCTGGAGTACGAATCCCCTGGGTAGCGCAATCCAGCGATCGCGATGACGAGGCCGCCCCGAATGACGCGAACGAATCCGACCAAACGGTGCTCGAACGAGAGGCTGGCGACGAGGATACGGCGACAGTGGAGGGGGATGACGCTGAGACTCCAGTAACGCCAGATGAAGCCGCCCCGGTTTATCCCAGGGCGGCGACGCCAGAGCGAGACTGGTCCAATGGGGCCGTGGTAGACGGCACGTTGCTCACCCCGACTCAACCCACCAATCGCCCCCCGGCACCGTTGAATTTGACGGCTGACTATCAAGAGTTTGAACCCCAAACTCAGATCTTGACGGCGCAAGGGGATGTGGTGCTACGGCTGGGCAACGGTGTCTTGAGAGCGGAGCGATTATGGGCCAACTTAGCCAATCGATTTGTCGTCGTTGATGGCGATGTCCTCTTTACCCGAGGCGAGCAAGTCATTGAGGCCGATCGCGGGGAATACAACTTAATTCAAGGTGCCGGCACGTTATTTGATGCCCGAGGGACGTTATTCATCCCCAGTGCCGGCACTGATTTAGCCGGAGACCCCACGACCGGCACCGCTGATCCCGATATTCTCGCGGCTGACCCGATCACCAACGTTGAGGGCACCGGCAATCTTACCTTCGGCACCGGACTGACCATTCCTTCCAGCGCTTCAGGACTGCCGCAGCCGACTGCCGGGGGGGCCGTGCGGCGGTTTCGGTTCGAAGCGACTCAGCTCGACTTTGATGCAGAAGGGTGGTACGCCCAAGAAATCAGCCTGACCAACGATCCATTTTCGCCGCCGGAGTTAGAATTTCGCGGCAACTCGGCCACGCTGACTCGGTTGACCGATCTGCAAGACGAGCTCTACATCGAAAATGCGCGGCTGGTCTTTGACCAAAGCTTTACGGTGCCTTTGTTGCGCGATCGCATTTTGCTGACCCGAGGCGAACAAAGCGCTAATCCCTTGTTTGTGACTTTCGGTTACGATGGCACCGATCGCGATGGCTTGTTTGTTGAACGCCCTTTTGAGGTCTATCGAGCAGGCTCTTGGCGCGCCTTTATAACGCCCCAAGTCTTGGTGCAGCGTTTGTTGAATGGCGAAGACACGCCCCCAGAAGACGAGTCATTTTTGAGCAACTTGGGCCTCGAAGCCGATGTGGTGGGGTTACTGGGACCACGCACCGGTGTCCGGTTTAACGCCAGCTTTTCAGGACTCGACCTGCAAAACCTGGAAGATCGCCTACGCTCCAGCGTCCGAGTCCGTCAGTTGATTGGGACGCACGTTTTAAATTTGGAGTACAGCTACCGCGATCGCCTCTTCAACGGTTCCTTAGGCTTTCAGGATGTCCAGAGCAATCTTGGGGCGGTGCTGGTGTCCCCTAGCATTCCGATCGGCGATACTGGCATTGCGATCAATTATCAGGTAGCCGCCCAATACATTACTGCCGACACTGACCGACTCGATCTGGCTAACAGTACAACGCCACCGTTTCGGGCCAGCTTAGGGCGATTTCAAGGGAGCGTCGCCATTGGTCGTAGCTTTTTCCTGTGGCGTGGCGAAACTTTACCCGCCACGCCAGAAGAAGGCCTCCGGTTTACTGCGACTCCTCGACTACCCAATGTGCAATTGGCGTTGTTTGGTCGGGGCACCTACACCTATTACACCAGCGATGATACCCAAGACGATTTATCGGCGAGCGTACGCCTGACGGGCGAGTTTGGTCACTTTTCGCGCGACTTTTTCGACTCCACCGTGTTCAACGTCACCTACACCCGGTCATTTGTGAGTGATGCCGCGACGTCACCATTTTTCTTCGATCGCAATGTGGATAACAATCGGCTCAGCGGCGGCATCATTCAGCAGCTGTACGGGCCATTTCGTCTAGGATTCCAGGCTTCGGTCAACTTAGACACGGGTGAAATTATCAATACGGACTACCTCCTGGAATATAATCGCCGGACTTACGGCGTCTTTCTCCGCTATAGTCCCACTCAGTCTGCAGGGTTCTTCGGCTTCCGCATCAACGAGTTTGACTGGGCCGGACGGGCCCCTCGATTTGGGGGAGCCGATATCGGCGAAGTGGAAGGTGGCGTTGTGCGTTAAGTTTCACCACTTCAGTCGGTAGAACTGGCCAAACCACACGAGAGCCCCGGTTCGGATCACTGCTAACGTCTTGTGCCACTTTCCTGAAACCCTGACGCATCGATTCCTCGGCCTAGCCCGCTCCCGAGAGGAAGGAACCCAAACCGCTGACGGCCCTTATCCCCAGGGAGAAGGGTTGGAATGAAGTGAAGTTAATTGCACATCGCGTTACTAACGGTTTTTAGGACTGGGATCGGCTCAGGGATTGTCCCAGCGGCAGGGAAACTACATTGTCGGTATTGACTTCACGCGCCACCCGCGTCAGCAAAGCCGCGATCGCTAAACTAGCAATCATCGAGCTGCCACCATAGCTAAACAACGGCAAGGGTAAGCCAGTAGTAGGTAAAGCGCCGACCGCCACCCCAATATTCAATAACGACTGCCCCACCAGAAACACCATGGCCCCAATCGCAATGAGACGTTGAATCGGATGCTGAATCCGCATCGCCACTAAGGTCGCCAAGGTGGCATAAGACAGCAGCAACACCAGGAAAAAAATGCCGCCAATGAAGCCAAACTCTTCGGCGTAGACCGAAAAAATGAAATCGGTGTACTGAATCGGCAAAAAGTCTAGTTTTTGTTCGGATAGGCCCAGCCCACTGCCCAGCCAGCCGCCGGAGCCGATGGCGAGCAAACTCTGGATGAGTTGATACCCATTGCCCGTCGGGTCAGCCCAGGGATTCAGAAAAGCGGTGATCCGCTCGCGCTGATAAGCATTCGCACTCAAGCTCACCAAGGCCGCCGTTAAACCCGTGATCGCTGTGCCCATCAGCAAGCGATAGGGCAAGCCCGCCGCCAAGGCCACCAACCACAGCGATAAGCCACAAATGGCGGCGGTGCTTAAGTTTGGCTGCAACAAGATGGCCGCGATCGCGATCGCAAACAGCCCAATCCATAAGCCCCGGGTTGACCATGCCAATTGCGGCCAGCGACCAAACAGCCGGGCCGCCTGCAACACCAGCAGCGGTTTCAGCAGTTCTGAGGGTTGCACCAAGAATGGCCCCAGGGCCAGCCACCGAGTTGCCCCATTAATCGTGACGCCCAAAGCCGGGATCAGCGTCAGGAATAGCAGCCCTATCAACACAAAAAAAGCCACGCCTGACAGCCGGATCAGGCTAGTAATGGGCTGCCGCACAATCCAATTAAACAGATTGAGCCCTAAAAAGACCCACACCAGCTGAATGGCCAAAAACCGCCACCCGATCCCAGTCTCGGCTAAGGCCACCGGATAGGAGGCAGAGAACAGCGTGATCAAGCCCACGGACAACCACACCAGCGTCAACCAGCGAATTAAGCGCGACTCCCTTGACCAGTGCTGAGTAGCTGGGTCAATCACTGGCAGCAGATACCGGATAAATTTCACACGCGCATTAGGAGCCATGGGTTCAGGAGCTTCCCTTCTAGAAATTGCCACGGCTAGCCAGACCAGGGCATCGTACAGAGCGATCGCTAGACTAAGGCGACTAACACTATCGGTGGGCTGAACACCCTTCACTTGTTCGAGATTGCGCCAAGGGTAGTGTCGTTAGCTAGTCACATTGCCCGCAGTCTGCGGCAAGTATACCAATCCTCACAAAACCTGTGACATCTAATCTCTACCGCTAGTCAGCGATCGCTCCGTATCTCCCGTGCTGATATAGATAGAAGAAACGAAAGCCACTTGTCCATCAGCCCTGGACTGCGATCTACTGCCGATGATGGCGATGTCGCTGCCCCCGACCCATCCCTTTAGCAACCGCGGGCGGCTTGAGCAAACATCAGGGTGAGGGCTTAGAAGCGGTGGGATCAGCACATTGGAACATCGACGACGGCGTCTGCGGCAGCGATACGGCCTTTCTCAGCAGTAAGCGTGAAGGCTGAAAGTTCAAGAGAGAAAAGAGCGTCGGTTCGACCCGATGCAGCTGGTACCCCATCCCTTGATAAAGCTGTCGCGCTTGGTTGTTATCCGCCATCACATGCAGAGACAAATCACCAAAGCCCCAATCGAGGGTGAGCTGCTCAGCCGCTTGTAAGAGGCGACGGGCCACCCCTTGACGACGGTATCCTGGGCATACAGCAAGGTTAGAGATATAGACCCAAGGCAGACGGTTAAAGGTCAATAGATGAGGTTGACGATAAGCGACTTCGACGGTGCCAATAACAGTCGGTTGGCGGGTAACGCGGTCAGGGGCGATCGCCGTTAAACACCGATAGTGGGGATGGCCCCCCTGTAACCGTTGCTTAAGATCTTCATGAATGCTAAAGCGAAACAGGGGATACAACCACCGCTGCCACCCCAAAGGCGGATAAAAGCTGCTGGCTAAAACCGTGGCCACGTCCGGTAAATCAGTCAGCACCGCAGGCCGGATATAGAAGGAGACCGATTCAAATTCTGCAGATCGAGACACTGGCATGGGGAACGAAGTGGCAGAAGCGTTGTGTTGGTAACACCAGGATTGGGCATTCTCTTAGAGGTGTGCCAAGCCGGTATATCGAACTATTCGTCAGTTTACCCTGCTTAATCTCAATGTTTTATCGATGAATGCTGCCGATGCCTAAATTCTGTAATGATGTCGGGTGATCTGGCCAGGGGCCATGGGGCAGTGGGGCGATCGCCAACCGCGAAAAGAAAGCGTCTGTGCCAACCCAGGGTCGGGGCAAAGGGGCAGCGACTATCCTGACTATTCCCCACGGGTAAAGTAAGACTGTCTAGGGTTAGCTCTGGGCCAACGACCACAGCCAAAGTCTGCTCACATATCGCTCCAGCCTTGCCTATGCTGGCGTTGATGGCATCTAAACCCCGCGAGTCAGTTACGCGAGTCAGGGCTCTGGTGGGAGCACCTAGCCGCAGCGATCAGTCGTCCCTGGTCGGCTCTAGACAAATTACTCAGGCTGGCTTGGCCATTTCTCCGGGGGTTCTGGGGCAAACTATGAAGTGTCTGCCCGGTCATGAGGTTGAGACCGCATGATTAAGTCTGATCTACAGCATCAGGGATGATGAGCCAACTTTTAGGACGTCACGTATCAGGTATCGAGGGTTGTCTATTAAGCCGCGCCGAGAACTCACCACTAAACCCAAGTTGCTGGTCGTTGATGATGAACCAGACAATCTTGATTTGCTGTACCGCACGTTTTATCGAAAGTTCACAGTGCTGCGGGCAGAAAGTGGACATGCAGCATTAGCAACCTTAGTTGAGCACCCAGACGTCGCCGTCATCATTTCCGACCAGCGGATGCCGGGCATGAGCGGCACCGAATTTTTGCGCCAGACAGCGGTGCAGTATCCCAACATCATGCGGATTATTTTGACGGGATATACGGATGTCGAAGATCTGGTCGGGGCGATTAACCAGGGCAAAGTCTTCAAATATGTGACCAAACCTTGGGAAGCGCATGACCTCAAGCTGGTGGTCACCCAGGCGCTGGATGCCCATCAGCTCTTGCGATCGCGCACCGAAGAATTAGAGCGCGTCTTGCAGCAAGAAACGTTGCTGAACGCGATGACCAACACCATTCGTAGTGCCGACACGGCACAAGCGATGATGCAGACCGTGGTCGAAACCGTCGGTCAACATATGGGGGCCGATATTTGCGTTTTACAGCCGCTGGGGGAAGCGGCCACTACGGTCACCGCCACGATTTACACGGCGGCGGCGCTGACCGACCGTGAGACCACGCTGTTGCCGTCAGACTTGGCCTGGGCCGTGACCGAAATGACCGCGCTCAACGCTGGATCCATCTCCACTAACGAGGATCATCCAGCCGGGGCAGCCTGCGCTGACTTAGATGTGCAGGCCAGTCTATTAGTGCCGCTGATCAGCAAACAGCAACCGCTGGCGGTGCTGGCGCTGCATCGCTGTGGCGCTACCGATACCTGGGGTGAGAGCGATCGCCAACTGCTGGCCAACGTCGCGACCCAAACGGCTCTGGCGCTATCGCAGGCGCTGACCTACGAGCAGGTGCAAGCCCTGGCGCGGCGCGAACAACTCCTCAATGCGGTAACCCAAGCCATTCGCTCGAGTTTGGAGCCCCAGGCCATTTTTGCGGCCATCACGCAGGAACTGGGGCAGGTGTTATCGGTCGATAGCTGTGTGCTGTCGCTGTGGACGGCAGCGGACGATTATATGCAGTGTGTGGGCCTGTACGAAGCGCATCCCGACGGCAGTCCGGTGCCGCACACCTCAGAGGCTGATCCGGTGTTGCCGCGATCGCAAACCCCCATTCGTCACAACCCGGTTTTGCAAGAGCTGTTAATCACCCAGCAGCCCATCCAGATTGATGATCTGAGTCAGCATCCGGAAATGAGGATGCAAGATCAACCTCGGCGGTCAGGCGGAGCGCGATCGCTGCTGGTGGTGCCGTTGATGACCGAAAGCCAAATCATTGGCAGCATTTCCCTACGCCACATTCATCGCCCCCACCCTTGGCAACCTGGAGAAGTTGAATTGGCGCAGTCGGTTGCCAGCCAAGCAGCGATCGCGGTGCAGCAGTCTCGCTTATACCAAAAAACCCGCGAGCAAACTGAACAACTGATGGCGCTTGATCGCCAAAAAACCGAATTCTTCCAAAATATCTCCCACGAGTTTCGCACCCCCCTGACGCTGACCTTAGGCCCCTTAGAAACCGCCGTCAGCCATGGCCGGGGATTAACTTTAGAAGAGTCCACCGTTGCCCTGCGCAATGCTCGGCGCTTACTGCGATTAGTGAATCAACTACTCGATTTACAGCGGCTCGATGCCGGACGCATGCAGCCGACCTTTCGTCCCGTAAATGTTGCAGCCTTCATCGAAGACGTGGTGACGGCTTTTCAGCCTTACTGCGAGCGGCAGGGTTTGCAGTTACAGACCCACCTCACCGGCGATTCCATAGTCTTTCTCGATCTCGAAAAGTTTGACAAGGTGCTCTATAACCTCTTGTCTAACGCGGTGAAATTCACCCCCACAGGCGGCACCATAAGCGTCGTTTTAGAAGCTACTGATAGTCACTGCACGGTCAAGGTCAGCGATACCGGCATCGGTATCCACGCCGATCAATTACCGCATTTGTTTGACCGATTCCGACAGGCCGATGGCTCCACTAATCGGCGCTATGAAGGGACGGGACTTGGCCTCGCCCTGGTCAAAGAACTGGTGTCCTTGCATCACGGCAGCATTGACGTGGCCTCGACCTATGGCCAGGGCACCACCTTTGCGATTACGCTACCGACGGGTCATCACCATTTGCCCGCTGAGCAAATCGTCACGCAGGCCGCCACCATTGAGATCAGCCGTGCCGAAGTGGAACTGGCCGATATCTCGATGATGGCAGAGGACGAGGCCGCGGCTGCGATGACCCACACCTCACCGAATGGACTGACCGGCATGCCGCGCATCCTAGTCGTGGATGATAACTCCGACTTGCGATCGTATATCTCGAATGTCTTGCAGCGCCAAGGCTATCAGGTGCGCACGGCCCAGGATGGTGTGGCGGCCCTGGCCATGCTCGAAACGTTTACACCCAACTTGATTCTGACCGATTTAATGATGCCCGGCATTTCCGGCTTAGAACTGTTACGGCAGATTCGGCAAACTGAATCTTTGCGGAGTATTCCTATCGTGTTACTAACGGCTAAGGTGGATGACGAAACCCGCATCGAAGGGGTGGAACAGGGCGCAGATGCCTATTTGGGTAAGCCATTCAACGATCGCGAACTGCTCGCCGAAGTGCGCAATTTATTAGCGCTCAAGGCAAATGAGCAAAAGGTGCGAGAGCTCAATCAATACTTGACTGAGTCGGTGTTGCGGCGGTTTTTGCCAGAGACACTGGTCAACAAAGCCGCAGCCGGTGATTTGCAACTGGTCTTGCAGCCCGAGCCCCGCCAGATTGCCGTACTGTTTAGCGATATTGTCAGCTTTACCCCGTTGTCCGATCGCTTGGGGCCACGGCGCTTGGCCCAGGTCTTGAATGAATATCTCAATGCCATGACGGAAGCCATTTTCGCGAGCGGTGGCACGGTCGATAAATTCATGGGAGATGGTGTCTTAGCCTTGTTTGGGGCTCCCGAAGAGCTGCCGCCTGACGAACAGGCGCGGCGGGCGATCGCGGCGGTTCATTGCATGCACGACACCCTGGATCAATTGAATCAGCAATGGCAAACCCAGGATATTCCTGAAATCCGAGTGCGCTATGGCATTCATCAGGGCGATGCTGTCGTCGGCATGTTTGGGGGAGCCGCGCGGGCGGACTACACGGCGATCGGCCCCTGCGTCAACATTGCCTCGCGCCTACAAGAAGTCGCCGAGCCCAATGGCGTTTTGGTCTCGGCGACTCTGGCCCAGCACTTGCCCAAAGAGACGATAGTCTCCTGCTATACGGCGCAGCTACGCGGCCTCCAAGTCCCGCTGCAGGTCTGCAGCATTCAGCTATGACCCATCTAGCTAGTCGTCGGGGCTAGTGAATAGAGCTTGGACTGCAGGCATCGCCCAGGTTGCCAGCGGCAGCAGGAAGGCGTTGTGGCATCTCGCCAACTGGTTGATCATAGGCCGTGCCCATTGCTTGAAAAGCTAAGCTAAGTCATGTGTCGATGAACTATCAGAGTGCTGCTAGAGCCGTGTTGAGTCGAGATAAATTTCAGACCCCGCGCTGGGTCTGGGTGAATAGCGCGATCGCCGCCGCTCTCCTCCATTCCCTGGTGGCCTGGTGGGGCCTGGTGGCCTGGCAACAACGCCGTGTCGCGGTGCCCAGTCCGGCCCCCATCAAACTCGTGACGTTATCCCCCACCCCGACGGCACCAGCCCTAGCGACAACCACAGCCATAGATGAGCCGACCACCAATCAGTCTGTCAATGACGCCGCTAGCAACGCGGCCCGCCAATCCGCAAACCCGGCACCCACTCCAGCGACGACGACACCTGTGGCCACGAACTCAGCCACCGTCACGGGCGATCGCGCCCCAGTCCACCCCCAGTCCACCCCCACCACGCCACCATCCTCCTCATCAGTGACGCCCACAGCGCCTGTCACACCACCAGCAGTACCGACAGTTCCATCCCCGCCGCCAGCCGTCACGCCACCGCCATCGTCATCCGTATCACCGCCCTCAGCAGCGCCTACCCCCATCCCTGTCAACCCAACGCCCCCCAGTGGTGCAACGCCAAACCCCGTCATCCCGCCCACTCGTCCACCCAGCGACGCTGGTAGTGAGAATGGCGAGAATGGTGATGCCCCACCCGCGCTTGAGGCACCGACCGATGCCTCTGCATCAGGCCTCCAGTCTTGGTGGTCTTTGCAGCCAGTGCCGGGGGGCGGCTCCGATATTCACGATGAGCCACCGCAGCTGCCTCCCGGCTGGCAAGCTGAAGCCGCCGCCATCTTTCAAGGTGCCGGTTGCGCCGCCGGTCTGATTCCAGCCGGTGCAGCCGTTCGGGTAACGGTTCGACCCACGATTGACGCCCAAGGTCAGATCATGCAGTTGTTACCTTGGGAGGGTAATGCCAACGTTCCCGCTGCCGTCTTGCAATGTGTGGAAACGTTGGCACCACGACTACCATCCTTCATTCCGGCGCGGGATGGGGGTGTCGCCATTGCTTCAGACGCGGTGGTGTTAGTTATTGAACTGCGCGGTGCCCCGTAACCATTAACTGTCTGTGCGATCGGTTGGGCCAGCGCCACAAAGACATTTTGTCGACATTTTGTCTGCTAGGGGTGGATGATACACGTGCCCAGCGATCGCCCCTACGTGATCGTCGTCATGACGACTGATCGCAATTGACAACATCACGGGGTACTAACACTGATGATTTTCAGAATTTGAAATTGTTTGATAGAAGCGCTCCGGGCTCCATGCCACTGGCTCCCAGTCAACCGCGCTTCGGGATGGATTGTTTCGGCAAAATCGGATTAATCTGTGAGCATCGTCAGGCGTGAACGGCATATTCAGATGTGGGCCAACTAGGGGCACATTACAGATGGTAGCGAGTCATCCTGGTTAAGCAGAGGGGTGACTAGTCCCAGCGAGCAGCCATCGCCTTGACTGTGGCAGTTCAGCAATATCGATTTGGATAGGATTTCTCTGGATGATGCATATTCTGGTGGTCAACTCAGATGCGGCCGTTCGCGATCGCCTTTATCAGTGGCTCGACGCCGCCGAGTATGACCTCACCCTTTGGGGCGAAGACCCGCAGGCGCTCGATCTCAAGCAATTTAGTGAACCGCTGTTGATCATTGGCGACTGGCAACAAGCCACAGCGAGCGATTGTTTATCGACCTGGCAGGGCTGGAAGGCGCATCCTGATACCCCCCCGATTTTTTGCCTGATGCTGATTGCGACCGATCACCTAGATAACTTAGTGCCAGCGCTAGCAGCGGGGGCTGATGATTGGCTCACCTACCCGCTGGATGAGATGACCTTGCGGGCTCGCCTCTTGGCCTGCCAGCAAGTGTTGCAGCTACGTCAAGATTTGCAAGCCCAAAAAGCCCAACTCCAGACTGAGCTAGCGGAAGCGGAAGCCTATGTGCGATCGCTGCTGCCTAAAGACCTCACCCAAAAGGTGCCGATCAATGCCCGCTTCATTCCGTCGAGTTCGTTGGGGGGCGACTGCTACGACTTTTACTGGCTCGACCCCGATTATCTCGTGATTTACTTGTTGGATGTTTCGGGGCACGGTCTGGGCTCGGCGCTGTTGTCAACATCGGTGCTGAATATGTTGCGATCGCAAGCGCTACCCGATGTGAACTTTTATCGCCCCGAAAAAGTGCTCCAGGCGCTAAATGACACGTTTCAGATGAACGACCAGAACGAAAAGTATTTCACCATGTGGTACGGCGTCTACAACCGCGCCAATCGCCAACTGATGTATGCGAGTGCGGGGCACCCACCGGCAGTGTTGATTTCCCCGCAACTGGGCCAGCAGCACCTGGTGGAAGCGTTGAAGACGCCAGGCCTGCCAATCGGGATGCTGCCCGACGTTCAATACAGTTGGAACCGCTGCGAGATTCCCCCCGGCAGCCGCTTGTACTTATTCAGCGACGGCGTTTACGAAATCAAGCAGTGGGACAACACCATCATGGGGCTAGAAGATTTTATCGAGATTTTATCGACCCATAACCTGAATCAGCCGATCGACGAGATTTTGACTCAGGTGAATAGCCGCACCCAAGACCGCAGCGCCTTCTCCGACGACCTCTCGCTCCTAGAAGTTTGCCTAGACTGAGCCGAGGATGTGACAACAAGGATTGCCAAAATTGGCCATAGGTAGCTGAGGAGCCAGGGTTATCGCCAATGCTGTGAGCACGCCGGTAGCCCAGGACGCACCACCACATCAACGGCTGTAGAACAACCTACATAAGCTGTAGAACAACTTACATAAAGTGATCAATCACGACCGCCAACGCCGCGGCAAAGCCAGTAATCCCCATCGCTAGCCAGGGGCTTTGTCCTTGGGCAACCGCTAGTGACGTAATAATGCCAGCGCCGAGGGCGGCGATCACAAAGGAACCGAGCCAGTCTTTTTCTCGCTTTTGATACATGAAATTTAAGCTTGGTAGGAAGGAAATTCTGTAGCAGCCCTCACGCTATCACCTCGTTGCGAGGGATTTACGGGTCGGGCTGGTAGCTGCAACCAAGGTTAAATTTGAGAGACATTTCTTAATGAGTGATCGACTCCGAGATGATGGGCGATCGCTTTCCTGAGGTAGTCACGTCGCCGCTCTGACTCCGTGAATCTCAGCCATGGCACTCCCCCACCCACCGACGTCGTCGAGGAGTTCACACTCCGCCAACATGAACTTTGATGAAGTTTAAAGAGATATTGCGATGCCTGAAATCTGTAAAGGGCAGACTGTCGGCAAGTCGTTGCGACAATTGAAAAAATGGCCTGGTCATTGCCGGCATGGGCAACTGTGCAGAGGGTAACCAGCCGTTGAGCCAAAGCCGCGATCGCACCCACGCAACACACCAATTTTGGAGGAAATCGTTACCCATGTTAGCCACCTTGCATAACGCGACAGTCCAGGCTGATGGTCGCTTTCTGAATGATGAAGAACTCCGAGGTTTACAGACGTATGTGCAGTCTTATAGAACTCGCTTAGCCACTTATCAGCTTTTGAGCCAACGAGGTGAGGCACTGGTGATGGCAGCGCTGCGACAGTTAGCCCTGACCCATCGTCAAGAAGTGCAAACCCACAGTGGTAAATGCAAGCGCGATATGAATTACGCCCTGCAAGAAATCGCCAAGGCCGTGTTGACGGGTGATCCGGAAGTTTTTCGCCAGGGCTTTTCACTGTGGATGGAAAACATTACCCGGGCAGTCCACAAGGGCAATTCAGCCGCTCGCGCTTACACCTGTCTGAAAGCAGAAATGCAAAAAGAGCTCCCCGCCGAGTGTGCCGCGCTGGTCGTCCCTTTCATCGATGATTTGATTACTTCATTTTCGGGATAGGAAGCTGAGCAGTTACACGCTTGTGGGGCACAAGCTACCCCCAACGACTGGGAACTGAATTTTTAGCCACCCGCCGCTGCCGCAAAGATTGCTAACGCGATCGCAGCTTTTGGGAAAAATCTGGGGATATTAAGCAGAACCCGATCGACTTAGTAATCAGACGTGCTTGCTGCCTAGATAGACAATCTGAATCCGGGATGACGATGCAGAGGCGCTTTCAGCGTCATCCGCAGCCTAAATCCCCCCAAATGGACAGGTGTTTGCCCTCCTGGGAGGGGAGCAAAATCGGTTTTGGCTTCACCCGAACTGACGTTAGAGCGGGCTGGGAGGCACCAGTAGATCGGGCTGGGAGGCACCAGTTCACACGAAACGAAGGGCGGCGTCTGCAACGCCTCAGCCTGAGTAACCGGGCGAATGTCCTAGGGCAAAGGCCACTCGACCTGGGAGCCGGTGGCCGACAGGGCAGCTGGTTGGGAGCATCAATCCGGTCGATAGAGGAACCTCCGGGTGACAGAAACTGACATCACACTGGCTATGGTCAATCACCATTCCAAATCAAGGTCCGATGCGGCTCCGGCCATCAGCATCACTCCAGATTTGCTGCATCAGGCCCTGGATGAAGTCTCCACGGCAATCTACATTAAAGATCGTGAACAACGATTGCAGTTTGTCAATCAGGCTTGTTGTCAACTCGTAGGGCAGCCCCGGCAGGCTTTGCTAGCAGCGACCGAAGCAGACTTGTTATCTCCAGCGATCGCCCAACGTCTGGCAGCATTAGACAGCGCTACTTGGCACGGACGCGGCAGCTCCGATCCGGTCACAGTCGTGGTGACACCAACAGATCAGTCGCCCTACACCGCCACCCGGCGCACTCAGTTAGCCACCGATGGGCAGTCACTGATTTGTTATTTAGAGGCCGTAACGGCGAGTGCCGCCGTCTCCCCTGGCGGATTGCCCACGACCTGGCCAAATACTCAGTTAGAAGCTCTGTTGGCCAATGTGCCAGCGGTCATTTATCAACTCCAGCGTTCTGCCCAAGGGGACTTGCAGTTTGGATTTATCAGTCCGGGGGCGTATGAGGTATTTGGGTTGGGCTCTGACCTGATCTTGGCTAATGCCGCTCAAGTGTTAGACCACATTCATCGCCTCGATCGCCCTCGGTTTCAGGAAACGTTGTTGGAGTCGGCCGCCACCCTAGTCGCGTGGCGGTGGGAAGGGCGCTATTACAAACCCAACGGTCAGGTCGGCTGGCTACAAACCGTGGGCCGCCCCCAAGTAGGCTCCACGGGAGCGGTGGTGTGGGATGGCCTGATGATGGATGTGACTAGCCGCAAGCAAGTCGAGGCGGCCACCATTGAACAAGCGGTGATGGAGCAAGCGATCGCGGATAACGAAACCCGCTTTCGCACCATTACAGAAACCATTCCTGGGGCGCTGCTGCAACTGCGGGTGCTGGCTGACGGCTATGCCATCGATTTTGTCAGCGATCGCATTCAAGCCCTCACGGGATTGGCCCCAGTCGATTTAATGGCCGACGCTCAGACTTTTTTAGATCGGCTCCATCCGCGTGATAGCCAACGCTTTCAAGCCACCATTAACGAAGCGGCTCAGAGCCTGAGTCCCTGGAAGTTTGAGGGGCGCATTGTGGCGCTGAATGGCGACACCCGCTGGTGGCGATTGGATGCGATGCCCGTACCGCAAGAACTGGGCGAAGTTGTCTTTTGTGGGGTGCTGCTCGATATCACCGAGCGCAAAACCATCGAAGAGGCCTATCGCGAAAACGCACATCAGCTCCGCATGGCGCTCAAGGTGTCGGCCATGGGGGTGTGGACCTGGGACATGGCGACGGATCAGATGGCCTGGACGACGGAACCCGGCACTTTGTTTGAAGCGTCGGCGGTCAGTTTTTGCGATACGTTCAATATGTATTTGCAGAATGTGCATCCCAGCGATCGCGAGCGGCTGCAACAAGCGGTCAGCCAAGCGGTCAGCACCGGCCAAGAGTATCAAATCCAATATCGGCTCTTGCTCGGCGACGACACCAGCCGCTGGGTCGAAGAACGCGGCGGCCTGTGGCGCGACCCCGATGAATCGGTGCTCGGGCTCATGGGCACCGTCATCGACATCACCGATCGCCGCTTAGCCGAGGCCGCCCTGCAAGAGAGTGAAGAACGCAACCGCACGTTGATTAACAACATTCCGGGAGCGGTGTACCGTTGCAAAGCCGACAACAACTGGACGCTGCTGTTTCAAAGTGACGCGATCGCTGAAATCACTGGCTATCCCGTGGATCACCCCATCCATCAAGAAGAGTGGCGACTCATTCAGGGGGGCGATCGTGCGCGCGTTAACCAGGAAATCACCGCCGCGATCGCCCGCCGCCAACCCTTCGAAGTGGAATATCGCATCGGCCATGCCGATGGCAGCACCCGCTGGATCTTAGAGACCGGACAACCCATTCCCGATAGCACCGGCACCGTGCAATTAATTGACGGCGTCTTGACCGACATCACCCGCCGCAAAGAATCGGAAACCCAACTGCAAGACCTTGCCCGCCGCCAGGGACTGATCAATCGCATCTCCACTCAAATTCGCGACTCTTTGGAGCTGATGCCGCTCCTGCAAACCACGGTGGAAGCAGTGCGTAGCCAACTGGTGACCGATCGCGTCGTCGTCTATCGATTTGACACCGACTGGCAAGGCGAAGTCATTGTCGAAGATTGCGCCCCCACCTGGCCCTCTACCCTGGGAGCCATGGGGACGGACAACTGTTTTCCCACGGGGCTAGCCAATGATTACATGCAGGGCCGCGTACGCAGCATTGCCGACATTTATCAGGCCGGTTTGGAAGCCTGCCATGTGCAATACCTCGAAAACTTGCAAGTGCGGGCCAATCTCATCGTGCCGATTTTGCTCAAGCAACAGCTGTGGGGATTGCTGATTGCCCATGAATGTCGGCAACCGCGCCAGTGGACGACGGGCGAAGGCGAACTACTGAAAGCCTTGGCCGATCAGGTGGGACTAGCGATTGGTCAAGCCGATCTGTATGAGCAAGCCACCAGAAATGCGATACGAGCCCGGCAGCAAGCCGCCGATCTCAAGGCGACCCTGGCCGAGTTGCAGCGCACCCAATCACAACTCGTCCAGACGGAAAAGATGTCGAGCTTGGGACAACTCGTGGCGGGCGTGGCCCATGAAATCAACAACCCCGTGAGTTTTATCGATGGCAACGTAGTGCATGCAGCGGAATATACCGCAGACTTGCTCGCCTTGATTGCTCACTATCGGCAAACCTATCCTGACCCGCCGCCCGCCTTGCAACAAGCCATGGACGCCGTGGATTTAGATTTTTTGGCAGAAGATTTTCCAAAACTGCTGGAATCGATGCGAATTGGGGCGGAGCGCATCAAAAGTATTGTGGCGTCACTGCGCACGTTTTCGCGCATGGATGAAGCCGAAATTAAAGCGGTAAACCTGCATGACGGGCTCGACAGCACCATCATGATTTTGCAGCATCGCCTCAAGGCCCACGGCGATCGCCCCCAAATTTTGCTAGCGCGTCACTACGGCGAACTGCCCCTGGTGGAATGCTACGCGGGCAAGCTCAACCAGGTATTTATGAATTTGCTGAGTAACGCGATCGATGCGCTGGACGAGCAACTGGCAGCGGGTGAACAACTCGCGCCCCCGCAATTGGCGATCGCCACCACGCAATTAACTCCCGATCAAGTCCGCATCAGCATTACTGACAATGGGGCAGGCATTCCCGCCGAGCAGCAGCGACGCATTTTTGAACCGTTTTACACCACCAAGCCCATTGGTAAAGGCACCGGCATCGGCCTCTCCATCAGCTATCAAATCGTGACCGAACAGCATCGCGGCACCTTGACCTGTGAATCCCAACTTAGTCAAGGCACCACATTCCACGTCACGATTCCAATTCAGCAGGGTACCACTTAGGCGTTCCGCAGTCGGCCTCTATTCGTTTCGTAGACTGAGTGGATCGCGGCCCGGCAACCGTTCCATCACGTCTAAGACGGCTTGCTGCGCGGCCAAAATATCCCGCTCTTCGCCCCCCAGATACAGCCGGCCAAAACTGCCCACCGAGGTGATTTGCAGAATATTGATCAACGCCGCTTTTTCCGCCTCATTAGCCGCCAGCGAGGCGTAGGCCGCAGGCTCTACCTCAAACACATAGAGCGTCTGCCCCGCCACGATCATGTTGCCACGACGGGTGCGATTAATCAGCTGCACATGATGCGAATCCAGATTGCGAATGACTTGACTCGATTTAATCTGCGGGCGTAGGCAATCGCGACGATCGACCCCCAAAACATCGAGCATCGCCTGACTAGCCGCGTGGATTTCGGCCTGACTGCTGGAGTGAATTTCTAACGTGCCGTACAGGCGCTCAACCATGAGCACCGCTGGTCGCACCACCGCCGACTTGAGGGCAATGTCCATCAGGCGGTGCACTTCAATACCCGGCGCAATTTCGAGCCACAGGGAGGAATCGCCCGGCAAGGGCAAGAAACCAACTGACACCGTTCCCATAAAAGCGGCGTGTTGCGGTTGCAGATTGTCGATATATACGTAGCTGCGCAGATCAACGCCCAAAGCCTTCGGTGCTCCTGTGTCTCCCCCGTCAGTATACCGGGCTAAGGCGACACCCATGAGGCACAAGCCGGGAAGGGATGAACAGCGGGCATCTAGACTCAGGCATGGCGGCGATCGCCAGCGCTAAGGGATCGGCGGGAAAATAACATCCCGGTAACGGCAGTGCTTGGGTGGCTGGGTGGCTGGGTCAGGTGCGGGTCTGGAGTCGGTACTTTAATTGCCCGCGCATCCCTAACCACGGGATGATGAGCGCTGCAACCGAATCCAGGGATCATCAACGATCGCGATCGCCCCCCCCGGAAAAGGATCGGTTTGACTGCGATTGGGGGCCGTGAGCAACGCCATCACTTTTTCCACATGGGCGAATTGGGGCGAAATCGCGAACCGGTCACTGAGCCATTGGCGAATGACGCGGCGTTGCAAGGCCAGGGGCTCAGTACGCAGCGATCGCCGTTGCACCTGCTCACCCACCACACATTGCGCATAAACCCGGCTGGCTGCCGCCTGCAGGTAGGCCACCTCCGCCGCCAAGATTTCGGCAGTCTGGGCCAGCGTGGCGTCTACCTGGGGATTGAAATGCGTGCGTAAAGTTGGCAAAACATCGAGGCGGAGGCGATTGCGGCGGAAGGTGCGATCGCGATTCGTCTCATCTTCCCAAATGGGTAGGTGGAAGTCCTGGCAAAATTTGCCGGTTTGCTCGCGAGTGATCTCCAGCAAGGGACGCACCAGGGCAATGTGAGGCGTCTCAGGCGTGAGCGATCGCCACCAGGTCAGCGCTTGCAAGCCATCCAAACCACTGCCGCGCAGCAGGTTGAACAGTAGAGTTTCAGCGCGATCGCTGGCGGTGTGTCCCGTCACCACATGGGTACAGCCCAACGCGATCGCCGTCTCCGCCAACATTTGATATCGCCACGTCCGCGCCGCCGCCTCACTTGCCAAAGGCTGGGTCGCAACCTTCTCCGTGTGGGGCAAGCCCAACTCCGCCGCCCACTGTGCCACAAAGTGGGCATTGGCATCGGCATCCTCACGCCAGCGGTGATTGCCGTGAATCGTATGCAGTTGCCACTGCCATTGGGTCTGCAAATCGACCAGTAACCGTAACAAGCACTGCGAATCTTGTCCCCCGGAAACCGCCACTAATAGCCGTGCCTGCTGCGGCAACAGACCCGTAGGCATGGGATGCAGACTCGACTCACGCGGGACCCGGTGCGATCGCAAGGTCTGGTGCAACTGCGCATGTAAAGGACTCCAGGGCGTCATAGCAGTGGACTCCCACCCCCCTCTCAACTGCCGTCAATAACTTTGCGATCGGGCAACACAGTACAGACATCCTGCTCTAAGATGGCATGACGAGACTGCCCTATCGTGACGCTGTCGCCAACTATGAGTTTGGATTCTACCCCAGAGACTGTGGATCTTGAGTCTACCGAGACCACTCCAGAGCCCGCCAAAGTTGAGGTTGACCCCGCGCTCCAGGTGCGGTTCAAAACTCAAAATGGCAAAACTTTGCTCCTGCTCCCCCCCGAACCGACAGAGAGTACCGTTTCCCCCTGGGAAGAAATGTGGGAACAGCTCAAACATCGGTTGGCGGCGGGTGAGCGATTTTGGCAACCGCAAACCGCCATACATCTCATGGCTCGCGATCGCCTGCTCGATGCCCGTCAGCTCCAGATCATTGCCGACGCCCTCACCGAGGCCAACCTGACGCTTAAGCGGATCTACACCAGCCGTCGCCAAACGGCAGTCGCCGCCGTCACGTTGGGCTACTCTGTTGAACAACAAAATTCCCTGAGCCATCTCACCCAAGCCGCCCCCCAACCCGGCACGACCCTCGACGATCCGCTCTATCTGCAAAGCACCATTCGCTCCGGCATGGAAATTCGCCATGCGGGCACTGTGATCATCTTGGGGGATGTGAATCCTGGCGGCAGCCTCATCGCTGAAGGGGATATTGTCGTGTGGGGTCGCCTCAAAGGCTTGGCCCACGCGGGTGCCAAAGGCAATCGCCAATGTCGCATCATGACCCTGCATATGGAGCCGACTCAGCTCCGCATTGCCGACAAGGTCGCCCGTCCGCCCGAACATCCGCCTGCTGAATATTTGCCCGAAGTCGCTTACATCGGTGAGGGGGGAATTCGCATTGCCCCGGCGCAGGAGTTCGCCCGCTGGCTGACCGAGCATCAGGCATAGGTTGGCAGTCTCTAAAATAGGCGCGATCGCCCCTGGTGCCCGCTGATGACTTGCCCCACATCAGGCACAACAGCCATTAAGGTGTGTATTTTTGCACACAACTTACGGGGAGCCCTCGCCTAGAATAGAGCCATAGAGAACTCAGATTTAATGAGAACTCGTTAAAGCATTCTGGGAGGCAAATCTAATGTTGGTTGTCATGATGAAGGATCAACTCCTTGCCCCCAACGCTGTGTGCCAAACCTGCCTCATGGCCGACCAAGGGGGGCAACCCCGGTTTCATCACGGTCGCCTAACCTGTGGGCGTTCCCTGACAAATCTGCAAGCAGGACAGCCGCCCCAGTATGAATGTCAAATGGGCTTCAAAATTGCGGATATCAGCTAACTGAGCCACTTTGAGGCATTAGAGTTCAGCAAAAGTCAGCCGTTGCCTCTGCTCGCGCACGATTTGTCGGCTAGCATATGTAATGTTATCTGTTCGCGGAGGCTGAGCGCTTTCTATGACTTGGCGTGGCACTATCACAGCACAAGATCGCTTTTTTGCTTGCTTGCCCTATTTACTGCCCCTCATCGAAGTTTCTTTGCTGGGGATGTCGTTTGCCGTCAGATCCGGGATCGGACTCTTTTCTCAGTTTCCGGCTTTAGGCCTGATTTTGGTGCCCCTCAGTCCTCTGATTCGCATTTACACTGGCTTCCCATTTGCCGGGCTGATCGTGTTTATTCTGCTGTTGACGCTAGTCGTGCGGAATACCAACATCAGCCACTTCATTCGCTTCAATACGATGCAGGCCATCCTGCTCGATATTCTGTTGATTCTGGGGCAGATCATTCTGGATTTAGTGCTGGTACCGACCCTGGGAACCGGACTCTTTGTGGACACTATTCTGAATGTGGTGCTGCTGGGTATCCTCGGGGCGATCGCCTTCTCGGTCGTGCAGTCCATTCGGGGTGAATATCCCGAAATCCCGACCCTGTCTGAAGCTGTCCACATGCAAGTGCGTTAAGTCTCAGCAGCAGCGCCGCCCTTCGCTATTAAAACTAAGTTAGAAATGGTTCCTCCACAGCGGGGGAACCATTTTTTTTGGTCCTGTAAAATCTTCCTGTGTCGGCTTCTTGGCCGCGCCCGCGAGAATTACCAACTCTGCGATTCCATCGAGTCCATCGCCTCGCCCGAATCGAGTGAATCCATGGGGAACAGTTGGGCGGGCACAGGACGGGCCTGAACGGCATTTTCCAGGGAACCGATGCCTTCAATTTCGACCCGCACGCGATCGCCGATCGCCAAGGGGCCAATGCCCGCCGGAGTCCCCGTCAGCACCACATCCCCTGGCAATAAAGTCATGATTTGGCTGATGTAGGCCACCAACGCCTCCGGCGAAAAAATCATGTCACTGATTTCACCACTTTGCACCGGCTCCGGATTTTCATTCAAAAAGGTTTGCAATTTGGCCTCAGGGTTGAGTTCGCGCACAATCCACGGGCCGAGGGGACAAAACGTGTCGAACCCCTTGGCGCGAATCCATTGATGATCGCGGGCTTGCAAATCGCGAGCGGTGACATCGTTGGCAATGGTGTAGCCCCAAATCTTGTCTCGGGCCATGTCTTCGTTGCAGTCAATGCAGCGATCGCCAATCACCAGCGCCAGTTCCCCCTCGTAATCTACCCGCTGCGACTGGGGCGGATACAGAATAGTCGTATTTGTGGCAATGACGGCGGTGGACGGCTTCATAAATAGCAGCGGCTCCTCCGGCAAATCGCCCCCCATTTCGGCAGCATGTTTGGCGTAGTTTTTGCCGACCGCAATGATTTTTGAGGGCGCACAGGGAGCCAAGAGCTGGTAATTATCCGCCTCTAACACCGTGTCGGTGACTTCCCCCTGTAGCCACGGTGGCGCATCCAGCACCCGCACAGTGCGGTCAGATTGCAGCAAACCATAGTGGAGTGGCCCCGCCTGCGATTGAACTCGAACGTACCGTTGCGCCATGGATTCCTTCAACTACTGGTGGTATGATTGTAAATCCTTGCCTTTCGGCCCATAGCCCAGCGCTCTATCGACAAGCGCATTGCTTGAGGCCATTTATACCGGGAAAGGCCATTTGTCCACAAGGAGCATAATTATGAAAAGCATGATGTACGAGACGATGTACATTCTGCGGCCCGATATTCAAGAAGAGGTCGTAGATGGTGAGATTGCTCGTTATCAAGAAATCTTGCAAGAGAACGGCGCGACGATTTTGGAAACCCAGCATCGCGGTAAGCGTCGTCTGGCCTACGAAATTCAAAACCACCGTGAAGGCATTTACATCCAGATGAACTATCAGGGCCCCGGCGGCGTGGTTGCGCCGATGGAGCGGGCCATGCGTCTGAGTGAAAATGTCATTCGCTATCTAACGCTGAACGTGCCTCTGACCGAAGACTTTTCGGACGCTGATAGCCTGCCGACGGCTGATGCTGTTGGGGCCTCTCCTTCGGCTCCGCCGCCTGGTGCAGCTTAAGCGATCGCTCAAGCGTCAACCCACATAGTTTGATCAAACCGCCGCTGTTGATTTGTCTGATTAGCAGCGGCGGTTTGATTGTGTCAATGGGCGCGGTGCCCAGGGCAAGATGGGAATCTTTCGTCTCGTCAACAGCTGCCATCGGCCTGAAAGCAAGGCCAGCAGACTGATACTGGCGATGGGATCGGCGGGCAAACATAAACAATTTGCCACAAAGGGAAATTCTGACCGAAATCCCGGTTAAAAAAAGAGAGTGGCAATCGCTGCCGACTACTACAGAATCAGAGGGCGCACCATGGCCAGAAAAGATCCCTATGTCGAGTTTCTGAAAGAAGATTTCAATGATCTATTTGGTCAGATGGAATTAACCCCGATTCAGCGGAAATTTTTGACCTCCCGCTGGTTGGATCAAGTGCTGTGGATGGAAAAGAAGGCCAATCAGTGTCGCGATCGCCACTATCGACTACGATTATCAGCCATTATTCTCGGTGTTCTAGTGCCCATCTTGATTGGCATCAATCCGCCCAACCCCAAAGTTGATAAGGCCCTGCAATATGCCACGATTGGTCTGAGCGCGATCGTCGCAGTGAGTGCTGCGGTGGAGGAGTTCTTTCACTATGGCGAGCGCTGGTATCACTATCGCCGCACGGTAGAATCGCTCAAAACCTATGGTTGGCAGTTCTCGCAGTTGAGTGGCCGCTACGCCAAATACCCCACCCATACGATAGCGTTTCAAGACTTTGCGAATCAGGTAGAAGAGGTCATTCAACGGGATGTTGAGATCTATGTCACTCAAGTTGCAAAGAACGACGAAGAGAGCAGTCAGCCATCGGCATTAGTCACGGGTGCCCTCACGGATATCGACGATTTGCCCGACTCCACTGGGGATGATCATCCCACGCTACCGTAATGGGTTCGCGCCTGCTCCAGCGACAGCCATGCAGGGTTGACGCATCATCCCACCGCCATGGATGGTGGGCGGAGCGATCACCCGATGCCACCGATCTCCGCTTCATCTGAGCGCTTCGTCAGCCGATGCCTCTTGGTTCAACGGAAACTGCAGAAACAGGATTGAATGTTGGCTCCAGATCGGGATGTATCTTGGCGCGATCGCCGACGTTGGTTGGGGCCATTCCCCCGCTTCATCACCGCCGCAACCGCGCTCCCCGATAGCGCATTTCACGTCTCATCGCCGCTTGTTGGCCAAAGTTGGGCATGTCGCCTTGATGCCCCATCAACATCAGCGTGTCACCTTTGGCGAGATAGAGACTCCGCGCCGGATGCACAACCACTTCGCCTTCAGCTCGGCGCAGCGCCACAATGATGAACGTCCCTTTGCCCCGCACTTCCACATCGCCAACGGTGCCGCCCACCAGCGATTCCTCAATGATGAGCTCTTGAATTTGGATGTCTAGCTCTGCCAAGAGTTCGTTGAGGCCCGCTTGGCCATCGGGTTGAGCTAGAAAATCCACCGCTGCGGGATTGGTGATTAAGTGAGCCATGCGAGCCGCACTGATGGTGGCGGGCAGCACAACGTGATTGGCTCCCGCCAGACGCAACTTCTTCTCCGTGGAGGGGATTTCGCCCCGCGCCAGGATAATCAAATCTGAGTTCATTTCCCGCGCCGTGAGGGTAATGAAGACATTCGCGGCATCGTTGGGCAGTACGGTCGCCAAGACCTTCGCCTTGTGAATTTGCACCGCTTCTAGATTCATTTCATCGGTGGCGTTGCCCAGATACATGAGATAGCCCTGTTCGCGAGCTAGTTCAATGCGATCGGCGTCGTTATCCACCACTATGAAAGGCTGATGCGCGACTTTGAGCTGCCGCGCGACCATCTGACCAATACGCCCAAAGCCACAAATGATAACGTGTTCATCGAGGAGCTCAATATCTTTGTTCATACGTTTGACGTTGAGGAGCTTGCGAATTTCGCCTTCGGTGATGAGTTGCACAAAGCCTGACACGGTGTAGGCCACGGACAAGACACCCGCAATAATGACGAGAATGGTAAAAACTTTAAGCGTGGTTGAGGTGAGCGGTTGCACCTCGCCATAGCCCACGCCAAAAATCGTGATTACTACCATGTAAATGGCATCTAGCAGCGTCCACCCAGCGCTGACGTAGCCGGTAACGGCAATAATGACCGTCACCAAGAAGGTGGCAATGCCGGTAACAATGCGCTGAAAGGAGGTTTGCATGGCAGTGACCGAAACTGCCTGTATCGTAGGCGAGTTTGCCGCCCGAAAAAGGCAGCCCAGGCTACGATCGCGGAATCTCTCCGCGACCGATTGATGGCAGCGCGATCGCCCCCAACCGCCCTTGAGTGCAGAAATTGCCAAGTTTCACAGAGTTATCACACCGCTGCAACAGGACTGTCACACCGACTGTCTACTCTAAGGGTGTTAGACAGCAAACGTCCCTATACAGAACGGGAAGACACCCATGAGAGACCACGTGAAATCGACAGCTTCCTCACACCACCCAGCTCGGTGGGTTTCGCGTACCGGGCAATCTTTATTGTTAATGCTGGCGGGTGCAGGACTAGCCACCGCAGGCACGGGCGCCCTGCAAGCGATGCAGCCCAGCTTTTTAGAAGAACCCCAGGTTCAGAGCCAACCCGAAGAAGCGGCGGACCCCCTCGCGATCGCCCCTCGTGTTAACGCTCCCAGCACCTCCAGTTTCGTTGCCGACATTGTAAAAGACGCGGGACAAGCCGTTGTGCGCATTGATGCGTCGCGCACGGTCACCAGCCGCGCACCAGCAGCGTTTCAAAATCCCTTCTTTCAGGAATTCTTTGGCGACCTACCCGAAAGTCAAGAGCGCGTGGAGCAGGGCATCGGCTCTGGCTTCATCGTCTCGGCGGACGGCACCATCTTTACCAATGCCCATGTGGTGGATGGCGCTGATACCGTGCAAGTGACCCTCAAAGATGGTCGCGTGGTGGATGGCACCGTCGTCGGCACCGACCCGCTGACCGATGTCGCAGTCATTGATATTGATGCGGATAATTTGCCCACCGTCCCCCTCAGTGACTCCAACCAGTTGCAGCCGGGAGAATGGGCGATCGCGATCGGCAATCCCCTGGGTCTCGACAATACCGTCACCGTCGGCATCGTCAGCGCCACTGGCCGCACCAGTGGACAAATCGGCGTTGCGGACAAGCGGGTTGACTTCATCCAGACCGACGCCGCGATTAACCCCGGTAACTCCGGCGGTCCCTTGCTCAATGAGCGGGGCGAAGTCATCGGCATGAATACCGCCATCATCCAAAACGCTCAGGGCATCGGCTTTGCCATCCCCATCAATGATGTGGGACGCATTGCCCAACAGCTTGTGACTAACGGTGAAGTCGCACACCCTTATGTCGGTATCCGCATGGTGGCCCTGACCGAGCAGAATAAAGAGGCGATCGCGGATCAAACGGGCCTAGACGTAGCGGACGAAGAGGGCATTTTGGTTGCTGATGTCGTCAGCAACTCCCCCGCTGCCCGCGCCGGCCTCAAGGCTGGCGATATTCTCGTCTCGATCGGGGGCCAGCCCGTAACCGAAGCCGCCGAAGTGCAAAACTTGGTCGAAGCCGCCGGGGTGGGCCAAGACCTGAGCCTACAGGTGCGCCGCAACGGTCGCGTCGAAACCCTCACCGTGCAGCCAGAAGCCCTGCCCAACGGCTAACCCCTGGGCTCCGAATTTCAGTGTTACTCACACCACCGTGGGAGTGTCAGCAGCGACACTCCCATTTTTTTATGGGGCGAACCTGACCGCCTGCCCTTAGGGAAACGCTTCACGCACCGCAGCAAACGATGTCGAATCGCTCTTAGTTCAGGCATACTGTTTAAAGTGGACTGTGATTATTCGTTCGCGATTTCCTCCAATCGCCCCATCTACCCCCCCAAAACTCCCATCCTGTTTGGGAATAAAACATCACCATGTTGGATTTAATGAAGCTGGCCCAACAAATGCAGGGCATTAGTCAGCATCTCAAAGCCGAAGCGGAAGCCGCTGGCCGGCGCGTCACGATCGCCAGCAAACTCATGGCCCAAGCCCAAACCCATCAAGACGAACTGGTGGCATTGTGGGAAACCTGGCGAGATCGCATTCCCTTTGCCATGGCCTGTCCCGTGGAACCGTTGGCGACGTGTCTCCCCATCCAAGCGGCCCCAGACGCCCACACCGTGCTCGCCACCGACGGCTCCCAAATTTCCCCCAGCCACCACGAAATTGCTTACTGCTACCTGCTCAACGTGGGGCGCATTATTTTGCACTACGGGCAAAGCCGCTTTCCCCTGCTGGATAGTTTGCCCGAAGTGATCTATCGGCCCGAAGATCTCTACATTTCGCGCCAGTGGGGCATCAGCACCGAAGAGTGGATGGGCCACCGCCGGACTGTGGCAGAGGCCGAGACCCTGGCCGACTTAGCCGCAGGCTTACCCGTTGACCCAGCTGAAGCCGACCAGCCACCGACGCTGGCTCTGACGGATGGCTCCCTGATCTACTGGTTTTTAGAAGAGTTGCCCCGTGAGGCCCGCGATCGCATCCTGCCCCCCATCCTCGCCGCATGGGATCGATTACAGGGTCAGCGCATTCCCCTGGTTGGGTATGTCAGTGCCTCCCGCAGTGGCGAGGCACTGAACTTTTTGCGGTTGCAGAGTTGTCCCTTTGAGGTGCCCGACTGCCAGACCCACTGTGCCGAAGACCGCGATCGCGCCCCCTGCCAGGTATTTTCTCCTTTGCGAGATGTCGCCTTGGGGGCCACCCAGCTAGAGCCCGGCCAGCGCGGGCCACTCTGGCGCAGTTCCGTCGGTATCTTGGATGACTATGGGCCTCACCATATTTACTTTTGCTATGTACATGTGGGGGCGGAGGTGGCGCGGATCGAAATGCCGGAGTGGGTGGCGTTGAGTGCGCCCCTCCGCGACAGTGCGCTAGAGATGGTGATTACGCAGGTGCAAAAGGGCTACGGTTACCCGATCGCGCTGGCCGAAGCCCACAACCAAGCCGTGGTCAGAGGGGGCGATCGCACTCGCTTTTTCGCCCTGCTGGAGCGGGAAATGATTCGCGCGGGCCTGCAAAACGTCACGACCTCTTTCAAAGAAGCGCGCAAACGCGGCAGCATTGCCTAGTCGTGCCAAGTTCAGCCGATCAGCAATGAGGGTAGCTGAACCATTCTGGCGAGACGGACGCCAGTCTGACGCCAGACTTAGGAAACCGTGGCGCGGCGACGGCCCTGGGTAAAGGGGCTGCAAGCCTCTTCCAGCGATCGCGTGCGGTATACCGACTCAAACACGTTGAACTGATGCACAATTTCATGATCAATATCAAGAGCAGTCAGCCAGCCACTCCGTGGATGATATGCGCCCGTGTCGATATCTAGCCAGCCTGGCCCTTCGACAATCTGGCCCGGCTCAATGTCGGGAAACGTAAAGGTGATGGTGTGCCCCGTGATGATCAGCTTGTTTTGAAAATAGGGCGTTGGGGCGCTGTGAAAGGCATCGCGAATCCAACAAAACTCGTTGGCCGTTTGCTCGTCAATCGCCAAGGTGGGCTCTAAGCCCGCATGAACCAGCCAAATATCGCCTAAATCAAGGTGCAGCGGCAGGGTCCGGAACCATTCCATATGCTCCGACAACAGCTCCACATCGTGATCGTAGCTCGCCAGAGTTGATTGCCCACCGCTGTAGAGCCACGCCTGGAGAATATGAGCAGCGTTCTGCGTTTTAGCAAACGCATCCAGCAGTAACTGCTCATGATTACCCAAGACGCAGGTAAATTCGTGCTCGCGAATGTAACTGACGACTTTGGCACTTTGAGGTCCCCGATCGATCAGGTCACCCACGCAATAAACCTGATCGGTGGCCGTGGGGGCAACCTTGTCGAGCAAATGTCTCAGGCCCACGTAATGGCCATGAATATCGCCGATAAAAATACGTCGAGACATAGGTAAAAGGGAAGCAACAGACGATTAACAGAGCGAGGGGCGGCGCGACGCGAACACATGACTCAAAGTGATCAGGCTTCATTAAAGCTAACAGACTTAGCGCGTCAGGATCCGTAAATCTTCTTAGAAGCAGGGGCAATGAACGGTGTGCAAAAATCGGCTAGCGTCAGGATTTTCAACTAGCTGCGGCGATCGCGCTGGATATCGTAAATCGCCTTCTCGACACACCAACGTTTAGAACGATCAGGGTGATTAAAGGCGTTCCGTTCAATTAAACGTTCCGAAACCCGTCGATCCTTGGTCAAGCGATCAAGCCGCCGCATGAGTTTGTCCGGCACGGCCGCATGCCGGGAACGCATCCTCCCGCTACGGGACGGCACCAACCGACGACCAGCGGTTTTCCGCCGGTTTAACCACCAGATTGCCGCGCCCAAGATCGCGATCGCTAATAGAACTTCAACCATCGAGATTGTTCAGAGATGAAAAGCACCCAGCCGCACCCTCCGTTTTCTTGAGGCCAGCGTCATAGCCTATTGTTCCCGCTGGGAGGCCGAGGATGACGTTCTCCCCTCTACCGTGGTGGAGGGTGTGGAATCAACCGATTGCTGCTGCATTGCCTCTGCCAGCGATGTCTCCCCCACTTGCCACAGCCCTTGGGGCACGGGGTCGTAGCCCCCGGCGTGAAAAGGATGACATCGTAAAATGCGGCGGCCCGCTAGCCAAGATCCGCGTCCGGCTCCGTATTGCTGTATCGCCGCTAGCGCATATTGCGAACATGAGGGCGTATACCGACAGGTGGGTGGAAACAGCGGCGAGACAAAGCGCCGATAGCCTTGAATGCACCACAGCAGACACGTTTTCATAGCAGAGCGAATGACGGGTATAGCTGATCCTAGCTTGTGACTACAGCACTGGGGATACCCACGTGGAGTGCAATCCGCCCTTAAGAAATGTTAAGGTGCTGGCAGTAGATTTCAGCTTTCACAACTCGCTGGATCAGCGGCGGCTGCGCTTGATGGACATCCTGACGCTGCTAATGGCCACCTTATTTGCCGAATCGGACTCTTCACTATGTTGCGCCTGGAAAATATTTCGAAAATTTACCCGACGGGCGAGGTGCTCAAAGATGTGAACTGGGAAGTCAAACCGGGCGATCGCATTGGTTTGGTGGGGGTAAACGGCGCTGGCAAATCAACGCAGTTGAAGATTATTCGCGGCGATGTTGAACCCACGACGGGCAATATCATCCGGCCCGCCAGCTTAAAGATTGGCTACCTGAACCAAGAGTTTGAAGTGGAGGAAGGGCGCACCGTTCGCGACGAATTTTGGACGGTGTTTCACGAAGCCAACACCCTCCACCGACAGTTGATGGAGATTCCCCATCACATGGAAGCCGCCGACCCCGATACCTTAGAAAAGCTGATCCATGAACTCGATCGCCAGCAGCGCAAGTTTGAAGCGTTAGACGGCTATGGCCTCGACGCCCGCATCGAGAAAATTTTGCCTGAAATGGGCTTTAACCCCGAAGATGGCGATCGCTTTGTTAGTGAATTTAGCGGTGGCTGGAAAATGCGCATGGGACTGGGCAAGGTGCTGCTGCAGGATCCCGATGTTCTACTGCTGGATGAGCCCACCAACCATCTGGATCTAGAAACCATTGAATGGCTGGAAAATTACCTCAAAGGCGTAAAAACGCCGATGGTCATTGTCTCCCACGATCGCGAGTTCATTGATCGCCTCTGCACGCAGATTGTGGAAACCGAACGCGGAGTTTCCACCACGTATCTTGGCAATTACACCAGGTATTTGGAACAAAAAGCCGAGAATCGCCTAGCGCAACAAAGTACTTACGAGCGGCAGCAAAAAGAGATTGCGCAACAGCAAGCTTACATTGACCGCTTTCGCGCCAGTGCCACCCGCAGCACCCAGGCCAAGAGCCGCGAAAAACAGCTGAGTAAAGTGGCACTCATTGAAGCCCCCGACTCGGATGTGCGGACCCTGAAGTTTCAGTTTCCCCCAGCCATTCGCAGTGGTGAAGAGGTGGTACGCATCACCGATTTGACCCACTGTTACGACGAAAAAATCCTATTTTTAGGGGCAAATTTAGAGATCCAGCGGGGCGATCGCATCGCCTTTCTCGGCCCCAATGGTGCGGGCAAGTCAACGCTGTTGCGGCTGATTCTCGGTCGCGAAGCCCCGACCGAAGGAACAGTCAGCCTGGGACGACACAACGTGATTCCCAAATACTTTGAGCAAAATCAAGCCGAAGCGCTCGACCTCGATAAAACCGTTTTTGACACCGTGCAAGACATTGTGCCCGACTGGAAAATGGAGCAGGTCAGAACCTTGCTCGGCCAGTTTCTCTTCAGTGGCGACATGGTGTTCAAACAGGTCGGAGCCCTCAGCGGGGGCGAAAAAGCGCGGTTAGCGATGGCGGCCATGCTGGTACAACCCGCCAATTTGTTGATTCTGGACGAGCCGACGAATCACCTCGATATTCCCGCCAAGGAAACGCTAGAAGCCGCGCTCAAACAGTATGAGGGGACTGTCCTCATCGTCTCCCACGATCGCTACTTCATCTCGCAAGTGGCGAACAAAATTGTGGAAATTCGGGATGGCGAACTGCGGCTCTATCGCGGCGACTACCACTACTATTTGGACAAGATTGCGGCGGAAAAAGAAGAAGCCCGTCGCCAAGTCGCCGAAGCCGAACGGGCGGCCAAACAGTCCGACAAACGCCGTCGGCAAAAAGAAAAGCAACAGGAAAAAGCCGCCGGTCGCAAAGCCGCCAAGGCTTAAAACCTGATCCACTATCTGGCTGGGCTCTCTTGCAGCTGATAGTAGGTGAAGGTGACATCCGAAATGGCTTGCGTGACGCGGGTAAATTGCCTCTGGTCAGTCGATAACGCTCGATAGGCTGATTCTGTCAGCAAAATTGCGTTGTCTTTAGCCAGATCTTCGCCCAGTTTCGAGGCCAAATTCATCTCATGACCATAGAGGTTGCGATCGCCCACCCGCAAGACCTCGCCATAGCCAATACCGACGCTGATGTCAATGTCGGCCACCTGAAGATGAGCCCTCAATTCTTGCATTGCCCGCAGCGCCGCTTCAGCATGATCAAAACTGATATACAGATTATCCGCCTCAACCTTCAGCATTCGACCACCCCGATTTTGAATCAGCGGCACTGACAGATCGCGCATCGCTTGAATCTGCTGCAAGGTCGCGATGATGCCCTCGGCGTGGGTCAGGCGCGAAAAGTCGGCCATATCCACCACCACAATGGCGCAGGTCGTCAAAAAGCGATCGCGAATCTCCGCATCGACCGCCGCTTGCCGGGCTGGCTGCGATCGGCGTTGACGCAATAATTGGGTGAGCGCGTCCGCTTCAGGATGGCCCGTGGCAACAAAATTTCCCATCGGTGTACTCCGGCATTGATCAATCACAACTTTGCTTAACTCATTCAGCCAGTGGCGACAGAGTTACAGATCTGCCAAGCTCAAATCTGGTGGTAGTAGACAAAGTTGTTCTTTAGCATCGGTCGCACCCTAACGAGCTTTAGCTTGCCCAAATAGGCAAGGGAATACCAGTTTTTGGGATGGTGACAATCCCTTGAGCGGATGCCGATCCTCGTCGCCCGGGCACCCACCCCGGTCAAAGCAGGAGAAGTGGAGCGGAGCTTCCATAGCTTTGGAACCTTTCGGTTGCTAGCCCGGTCACACACCCCAGGCACTCAAGGACACGTCAGAGCAACATCTAGAATCGCGGATAGTTCAGGTGTGCTATATAATCTTGAGGCCTGCATCCCGTTGATTAAGACTTCTTGGCAGTTGTGAATACTTACCTGACCAAACTCCTCTTCACGCTTCTAGGGCTCACCTGTTTTGCCAAAGCAGCGGTGCCCGTGGCGGGATGGGCCTTGAGCACCTCACCCCAGATTTTTCAGCTCAGCCGCCTGCAACAGGAATCGGTCTGTGAAGCGACGACGTTACGCATCATGCCGTTAGGCGACTCGATTACCCATGGCGCGACGGTACCGGGAGGCTATCGCATTCGCCTGTGGGATCGCCTGCTCACCGATCGCCCCAACATTGACTTAGTGGGCTCCGAGGTGAACGGCCCCGTGACCATTGATGGCAATCATGAGGGGCATCCCGGCAAAGCGATTCAGTTCATTCGCGAGGGGGTACGGGGCTGGCTCTATGCCAATCGTCCCCACATCGTTTTGTTGATGGTCGGCACCAACGACGTGCTGTATCCCGAGGCTCACAATTTTGCGGGAGCAACCGCTCGGCTCAATGCTCTCGTCGGGCAAATCACCGCGATCGCCCCCAATGCCGAACTGATTGTGGCGTCTGTGCCCACCTTGCAGGATCCCATCGCCGACGACCGCGCGCGCTTTTTTAACCAAGAGGTGGCGGCGATCGTCAATCAGCGGGCGGACCAAGGTCGCCCAGTCACCTACGTAGACATGTACAGCGTGTTGAACGTAGAAGACTTAGCGGATGGGGTGCATCCCAACGCGGGCGGCTACGACAAGCTGGCTGATGCCTGGTACGCCGCCATTACCACACTACTCGCGGAACGCTGCAACCCTGATGGCGAGGCAATGCCGCCGGCCAATGGCGACGTCCTGAATTAGCGTTCCAGGGTCATAGTGCTCTGGCATCAATCCGGCGATCGCCGACTCAAGGCCACCAGCACTGCACTAATCGCTAACAACGGCAAAGCCAGCCAAATAATCAGATCCCACTGCTGACTCCAGCGTTGAGCATTCGTCGGGGCCATGGGCTGAGTTTCTTCGACCACTTGGGTAGCCGTCACTGCCGCTTGAAACTTCGTAAAGACCTCATCAGTCGGCACAATCGGAATTTTGCGGATGTTGCTACCGATGAGACACACGCCCGAAGCGGCCAACTCCGTCAAGACATCTTCCGTTGCCAGCGAAGAGCCCGGCGTGCGGTACAGAATCTCATCTTCCCAAACCCAAGCCGTTTGGGTGGGTTCCCAGACGGGCTCAAGTTGGTAACAGCTGGGGCGAAAGGCAATGTCGGGCCGCGAGGCGACGGGAAAAGCCTGCCGAGGCGGCACCGAGTAATCGCTTTGGGCAATGGCTTGATAAATCTGTAGCTGGTCGCGAATCTGAGCAATTCGGGGATTATCCGCTGTCATTAGCAGTCAACGGCAAAACAACGTTCTTTATACACTGGTTCGGCAATTTGGCGAACTGTTTCTAGGATACAGGGCTCACCAATGCCACTGGGTCGGGGGCAGTTACTGCCCTCCCCAAGTCGCCCACTCAGCCCGAATTCTTCACCAGCCAAAATCGTTGCACTCGCCTGATCTGCTTATATGATGGGCAGATAAACTTGGGCGACCTTGGCCTGGGTCATCGCTGGCTCTGGCCCAGATTCAGGTCATATTTCAGGACTTAACGACGCACTAGAATGCAGTATCGGGCAGAAATTGATGGGCTGAGGGCGATCGCTGTCGTTGCTGTCATTCTCTTTCACGCTGGAGTCAAATCCTTTCAGGGCGGCTTTGTGGGCGTGGATATCTTCTTCGTCATTAGCGGTTATCTGATTGCGCTCACCATCTTGACTGATTTGCAGCGCCAGCGATTTTCCCTGCTGGGGTTTTATGAACGCCGCGCCCGCCGGATCTTGCCCGCGTTATTTCTCGTGATGCTGGTTTGTGTGAGCCTCGCCTGGTTTTGGCTCCAACCCGCCGACATGCAAAGCTTTGCCCACAGCCTCATCGCCACCCCCTACTTTGTTTCCAATATTTTGTATTGGTCAGAAGCCGGATATTGGGACACCGCCAGCGAACTCAAACCGTTACTCCATACCTGGACGCTCGCGATCGAGGCCCAGTTTTATCTGACCTTCCCCCTCCTGCTGATCCTCATGTGGCGCTGGTGTCGGCGTTGGTTGCTACCCCTCACCATCCTGTTAGGGATTCTGAGCTTTGTGATTGCCCAGTGGGGAGCTTACACTTTCCCCACTGCAAATTTTTATCTCTTACCCTCCAGACTTTGGGAATTAGCCCTGGGAGCCTCGATTGGCATCGCCTTGCTGAATCACAAGTCGTCATCTTATCCGCTATTTTCCTATCAAAATACCAATGCCGTCCTGATGAGAGAACTGTCGGGAATGTTGGGTCTGATTTTGATTGTTGTCAGTCTGCTCACGCTGCATGGAAACATTCCTTTTCCTAGTGCTTTCGCCTTATTTCCCACGGTGGGAACGGGCCTCATTTTGGCCTTTGCCTCCACTCAAACCATCACAGGACGCTTATTAAGTAATCAGGTCTTCGTCAACCTTGGTTTGTTGAGTTACGGCGCGTATCTCTGGCATCATCCCCTCTTTGTCTTTGCCCGACATCGCAGTCTCACTCAGCCAGCACCGTCAATTATTGGGATTTTAGCGATCGCCTCCTTTGGCTTCGCATATCTGACGTGGCGATATGTCGAAAAACCATTTCGCAATCATCGCGAAGTCAATCGCAAAACCTTTTTTATCTTTTGGCTGGTCGGTTCTCTGGTCTTTGTAGAAATTGGCATTTTGGGACATTTGACTGCCGGTTTTAGCGATCGCGTCGCTGCCCGCACTTTTCATCCAGACACCATCACTCCCATCATCTCGGTACCAATTACCAGAGAACTTCGTCAAAATTCTGTCGAGCGCCTACTGCACGAAAATGCGATTTTACAAATCCCGCTAGCCTCAGCCGATTCAGAATTTCAGGCACAGCAAGCAAATGCCCAGGTCTTTGGCTTAGACTCAGTCTGTGATGGCGCTCCCATTGCGGCACCCGAATGTCGCACCGATGACAACCCAGAAATTTTGCTGTGGGGCGACTCGTTTGCGATGCAACTCGCTCCGGGCATCCTAGCCTCTAATCCTGAGGTCAAGCTGATTCAAATGACCAAAAGCGTGTGCGGCCCATTTTTTGATGTGGCCCCGATTGCGGAACCTAATTATCCAAAACGCTGGGCGGAGGACTGTTTAGCCTTTAACCAGCAGGTAAGGGATTGGCTACAGCAAAATTCAGTGAAATATGCGGTTTTATCCTCACCCTTTAGTCAATACTTGCTCAGTGAAAATAAAGTGTTGCTGCGCAATGGTGACGTCACGCTTGCCAGTCCAGAATTAGCCTTACAGCAGTTTCAAACCACTCTACAGGAACTGCAACGGCTGGGGATTAATCCGATCGTGGTATCGCCACCACCGACCAACGATTTGGATTTAGGGCGCTGTATTACTCGCGCTGAGTGGCTCGGACTTTCACAGCAAAACTGTAACTTTTTGGCAGCGGAGATGTCTGATAAGCGGGTCAAAGCCTACCAATTTCTCGATGCGTTACCAGCGCAATTTCGAGTACTGCGATTAGAAACCTTACTTTGCCAAGAGGGCATTTGTCAGGCCTATGATGGGAACGTGCCCTTATATCGCGACGCTCAACATTTATCAGCAGCAGGAGCGGCTTTACTTGGTCGAGAACATGATTTTTACCAGACCATTCTCAGTCCATAGATCTGTCTGCAAGTGCGCCACGGATAGCCGCAACGGACGAACAGTTCACCTGCCATCTTGGCTCCCTTGGTCAATCTAGCAGTGACGTCCCAATCTGGGAGGGAGATGCTTCTTTCAGGCCGACTCCGTGCCTACGTGGCCCGCCAGTCGCCCGACGATCGCTAATTAGCGTACAGTCTTGGGAGAATCAGTCGGCTAGCTTAGCTGTAGGCACTGGCTGCTGCCGATCTCTTGTTCCTGAGCCCACGATGAGCCAAGACGCCCTGCCGATTTATCAGCAGATTGCTGATAAGTTGCGCCAAAATATCCAAGATGCCGTGTTTCAGGTGGGCGATCGCCTGCCGACAGAAACCGAGTTAAGCAAGCAGTTTGGGGTCAATCGCCATACCCTGCGACGAGCGATTGAATTGTTGCGACATGAAGGCACGGTCAGGGTTGAGCAAGGCAGAGGTACTTTTGTCATGGCCGCGCCGATTACGGTGGCCATCGGTAAGCGCGTCCGATTTAATGAATCGCTGAAGGCGCAGTCGGTCGAACCGCAGTGGCAAATCTTACGGGTAACCCAGATTTCCGCTGATACGCGCATTGCCCAAAGTTTAGAAATCGCGAGTGCTGCCACCGTTGTCCTGTATGAGCGGGTGAGTCTAGCCGACCAAGCCCCATTGAGCCTCGCGAGGAGCTACTTTCCAGAGGCGCTTTTTCCTGATTTGCCCGCGCATTGCCAGGCTTACCATTCAGTTTCAGCCCTATTTCAGACGGAATATGACTGCGATCACATTCGTCGTTCGACCCGGTTATCGGCTCGTTTACCCAGTACCCAGGATGCCCGCATTTTGAGGATGCCTGCGACCAAGCCCGTCTTGCTATCCGAATCCATCAATGTGGATCAACGCGGCCGGGTAATTGAGTACGGCGTGACCCAGTTTCGCGGCGATCGCATGGAACTCTTCATCAAAAATGATTAAGGATCTGCGGATTGCTCAGGTTCCAGAGCAAATCGGTTGCGGGTTTGCTCCCCTGGCCAGCGTCAAGAGTTGAACGGAGGCGAAACTCAATTTGCCGGTACTTTACTTTCAAGCCAGCACCCCGGAGAGGGGCTTGCCGCAGCTTTTGCGCCAAGCATCTGCCGAGAATACAGCCATTAGCCTCCCCCGGCAGTCTCGTATCCGGTTTCAAGACTGGTAACGCAACCGCGACATCTCCAGTTAATCTGTACCGTAGAGTTGGCGAGTCATTGTGGAGTCTTCATCGTCGGCAAATCCAGCTACTCCCTTGGGGCCAACCCCCGCACCCGAACAGTTGGAGAGTATTAAAGCCCAACTCGATCTGGTGCTGTTGGCCCTGGAATCTCTCGTGGGTTTGGGCTCAGAAGCCATGTTGGAAGCCGCTGCCCACCTGGGTTTACAAACCTGGATGGGCGATCGCGTCACCCTGTGGCGCTTGCGACAGGCCAGCCCCCTCCGCAAAGGCCAGGGTCGCAAAAAGCTGGATGTGGATGAAGCGCGGGGTTTGGTTTTGGTCAGTGTGCATTTAGCGCAGCAGCACCAAGGCAAAATTCGCGCCGCCGTCACTAAGCTGGAAACCACCACCGCCAAACAACAGCCCCCCCATCGAGTGGCCCTGCTGGGTGATTATCTGGATGCTTTCAACAACTTTTATGAGGAGCGCATGACCCCCGATGACTTACCCTCCCCCGATATCCTTCGAGATTTAGCCCTCAAACTCCTAGTCGATTTACTGTTTTACAGTCAAGCGGGGGGCACCCGTAAACTCTGGCTGGCCCTGCTGGAGCGATCGCGCTAATGCCCACCCCAGAGTTTTGCCGAAATCTGTGACCCGCCTTTGCCGCATCAGTATCACATTGTCTGATGACCTCAACTACCCAGCTCACACCCTTGCGCTACGACGCGCCTACGGTCACGCTTGAAGTGATGACCCGAGCAGCTGCCGTGTCGCAATGGTCAGATAAACCAGTGGTGCAGGTGCTGCGTTACCAACTGCAGATTCGTGATCTGAGCGGCGAGCTGACACCGATTGAAATTCGGGGCGATCGCGCGTCTTTTCTCCCTTTTATGCAGGCGATCGAAGCCTATGTGCAAGCGCAGCTCGGAGGCGATCGCGATCGCCCAGCCCCGAGCCCAGCCCCATATCTCGAAGCCCAAGGACTCACACAACACACCCTTCACTTAGGTCGCGATCGAACGACAGCTGGACAATCCCAAGTCACCCTGGGGGCCATCCAACTAGCCGATCTAGAACAAGTCTTTGATGATCTGAACCAGGCTGTGCGACCGCTGCCCATTAGCTTAGTTGCCGCACGTCAACGGCTTCCTTGGCAGCAATGGGGAGCCGCAGCGGCAGGTCTCGTTGCCGCCGTTGGCGTCACCACTGTGCTGTGGCCCAGCTACCAGTCGCAGCAAGGGATGGAAACGGCTCAGCCCGTGCCGAGTGCTGACCAAGAGACGGCATTATCCCCCGATTTATCCCCCAAAGACCGCACCTCACCCAAGGACGACCCCACTGACGCGCCAGCATCGGACAGTGCTGACGGGACGGATGAATCGCCAGCGGCGGCTGAATCGGCGGCGATCGCTCCCGTCAATCCCCGTATCGAGCCTGAAACCAACGATAATTCCGCCGCCTCAGCCCCGGCCACCGATCCCCCCCCGCGCCCCTCTGCACCGACTCCTGGGCCGACTCCTCCAGCCGAGGAAGGAGCTGCACCCCTCTCAGAGAATGCACCTCCCAAACGGGCCACAGAGTCACAGCCACCAACGGCCACCGCCCCACCCGCCCCGGCTACCGCCGACGCCATGCCGGCCCAGCCACCAGCCAACTCTGAAGCGGCGGGAAATTTAACGGAGGAGACGGCTGAGCCCTTTAGCCACGCTGCGCCGCAAAGGGCTGCAAACACTTCGGCACCAGGGTCATTAGCAGCCCTCGTACAGCAGATTCGCGATCGCTGGAATCCCCCCTCCGACCTGACCCAAACGTTGACGTATACGCTGGTCTTTGCCGCTGACGGCACCCTAGTCGAGGTCATCCCCAACGACGCTGTAGCGGCGGAGTATCGCGATCGCACCGGCATCCCCCCCGTTGGCACGGTTGGGCTCCCGTCTGGGGATCCCCAGCGGGTGCGGTTGCTGCTCCAACCCAACGGTGAGGTGGAATTTCAATCGGCCAACTTCAACTAGAGAGGGGTTTAGTACGTCTCTAAGGCGGCGTTATTGAGTCGTCGAGGTGTCTGGGCGATCGCATACGCTCCATGCTCGGCATATAACCAGCGATGCACCGCTGCCAAGTTTGAGAAACGCAGTTTGAGAGGCTGAAATGCTGCCAAACTAGCGTGCTCGCGATCACAGCGGGCCTGCCACGCAGCATCAGCCATGCCCACGTCGGGCACCGCCTCAAAGGTCAGTTGCCAGGGCTCCGTGAACGGCGGTAGCGAAAAAATCCAGGTGAAAATCGCTTGCGTTCTCGGCAGATGAAACGCCGAGGTGATGACGTGCAGGCGTTTGAGTTGAAGCGGCTCCACATGCTGCACCCGTGCAAAATAAGCGTTGCCAATTGTGTCAAGCGACACCGTCTCCGGCAGAATGTGATCGCCCTCAATGCCCCGCTGTTGCAAATAATGGGCAGCCGCCACCGATTCCAAAATCGGAAAACCTTCAACATTCAGCGGCGGCGGCTTATGGGTGGTGCCAGCACTTAGCGGAATAAAGAACTGGGGCTGAGGCGTCAACGCGATCGCCCGCTCCAAGCGCGCTTGCACCCAAGGTGTGACCTCACCGGACGCCGACAGGCCGCCCCCCGGTATCAAGACGGCATCAACCGCATTAATAGTTATGGTCACAGCGGCTCACTCCAGAACATTGGCACCCAACCGAGCAGCAGGCAATGTCGCAGTTTCATTAACATCACCGCTTAACAGCCCTTTTGCCCCAACCGCTCCCTGGGCCGGTCAGCAACCAACCGCCTGCGCCAAGCCTGAACCGTCTGTCGTAGCTGAGGTGAGAGCCAGTTATCATACTGCGGATAAATCGGCAGACGCGGGCGTAACTGCCACCCAGCCTCCAACAAAATAGGCCGTAAGTTCTCCGGAGTGGGATGGAGATAGTCAGGATTGACCTCATCTTTAGGCCCTAAACCGCCGAGGTCACGCGCTCCATTCGCGATCGCCGTCAATAGATATTGATGATCGGCCATCAGATTCGGGGGAATTTGCACTGTAATCTCAGCGGGCAAATGTTGCTTGGCCGTTTTCACAAAATCGGCTAAGGCCTCAGCACTAAAGCCCGCTCGGGCTTGCTGCTGGCGACTACCAGGTTGGTGAGGTTGCAAAATCACTTCCTGAATGTGTCCCCAGTGATCATGGCTTCGAGCGATCGCCTGGAGCGTCTCAATCCGGTCGTTTGCCGATTCCCCGATCCCCAACAGCAACCCCGTCGTGAACGGAATCCGTAGCCGCCCTGCCTGGTTGAGCTGTGCTAGACGCCGTTCCGGCACTTTACTCGGGGCGTGTCGATGCACTGTCTGCAACAGACTGGGGGTCATTTGCTCCAGCATCAACCCCATCGAAACGTTCACGGTTTGGAGTTGAGCCATTTCCGCTTCACTCAAAGGCCCCACGTTGGTATGCGGCAACAATCCCTGCTGCAAGGCAAGGTTGCAAATCTCTGCAATATGGCGCAACCAAGCCGCTCGGCGGGGGCTATTGGGGTGCACCTCACCGCTGAGCACGAGAATTTCCACCAAGCCTTGCGACTTTGCCTTAGCGAGCTGCTGCGCTAACTGCGATCGCGACAGCCAAGTATCCTGCCCCGGATCGACCCGAAAGTTGCAGTATGTGCAGCGGTTAAAGCACTCATAGGTGGGCACCACCGTCAGCGCCGGACTGTAAGTGATGACGTGGTCAGGAACGATAGACATAGAGGTCGCAACTTCGAGATCAGAGGTGGAGCGATCGCTCACCATCCTCTAAGGAACGTAACAAACCGCCGATAGTTTATTAAGTAACCAGTCGCTTTCGGTCATCAGAGAATTAACCGACTCGCGGCACACTAAAGACAAACCACTCCCATCGACCCTCAATCCCTTTCCAGAGAAAGTCTCAGAGAGTTCACCGACCGAACCTTTTTAAGGAGAACTTTATATGAGTCAGCTTTACAAAACTCAGCAATTCCGTTAATATATGTACAACAGACGTTCATATTTCTTGAACTTCTGGGTTCATATTGACCTTGGAAAAGGAATTATTCATCATGACAACTACCTTACAGCAGCGCCAAAGCGCCAGCTTGTGGGAACAGTTCTGTCAGTGGGTGACCAGCACCGAAAACCGCCTCTATGTGGGTTGGTTCGGCGTGTTGATGATCCC
>NZ_JACSWC010000164.1 GCF_016888165.1 Halomicronema sp. CCY15110
CCATCTTTGCGCCAGTTCCGGAAATAGGTGTACACCGTCTGCCAGGGGGGAAAGTCACCCGGGAGAGCACGCCAGCGACCCCCTTCGACCAACACATACAGAATGGCATTGAGCATCGCATGGATATCCACCGTGCGCGGACATCCTCCCGGTTTGGCGGGGGGCAGCAGGTCGCCCAATAAGTCGAATTGGTCGCTGGGCAGGTCGCTGGGATACGCTTTAACCATCGGCTTTCTCAGGGCTCCGTACATCAATACTGGCAGCCTATACTGAGAAAGCTTTTTTACTCATTGCACGACTTTTAAAACACCCTCTCAGTCTGTCGCCGAACAATTTTTATCCTTATCTTGACTAAGGGAAAGAAAATATTATAATCAAGAAAGTTAAGACAGAAAAGATAAATGCCAACCCCTCAATCCCTGGCGGAAAACTGGCTATCGGTAGCGGAAAGCTATGGCTCGACCAAGTGGCTCAAGCAGTTCATTCGCTTCTATGTCTTAGAGCTAGAGACAGAACGCCTCAGCCCGGAGGCGTTTGCGAATGAACTTGAAGAAGAATTCGCTTCCAGAGGCCTTGACACTCCAGCGCAGCAAAAAAACTATCGCTCGAACGTGGTGCAAGCCATCAAGGTCTTTGACCCGGAGCATCCGGCCATCGATTTGGTTGCCCTTTCGACCGCGCAGTACCGCGTCCTCAACGACCAGCAACGGGAGCGCATTGCCGATCGCGAAACTCGCTTCATTACCAGTGCAGCCGCTGAAGCGATCGTTGAACGGGCCAGAACGTTAATCAGCAGTGCAGAATGGTCGGAAGTCGGGGCCGGATTAGCGGTGCTCATTGGACGGCGCATCAGCGAAATCCTGATCTCAACCTTTTCACTCAAGTCAGCCTGGAGCTTGAATTTTAGTCAGATGGCGAAGCGTCAGGAGACGCAGGACATCACGATTGAGATTCCGACGCTGGCACCGGCACAGGAGGTGTTAACGGCCATTCAACGCCTGCAACAGGGGTTGAGAACCGATGACCTAAGGTTACAAGGACTCTCGGAGCGGCAGGCGAAGCAAAAGGTCAATAACCTTTACAGTGGAGCGATCGCGCAAAAGTGTGAAGATCTTTTCAGCGACTTAGTCCCGGCCAGGAGTGACAAGGAAAATCTCTACACCCATATCTTTCGGGCCGTCTACGCGACGATTGCCGCGCACTGGTACTGTCCGCCTGCGGTACCGGAGCATCAATTTAAGGCGGAAATCCAAGGACACTTCACAATCACTCAAGACGGCAAAAAACTCCCGAATTATGCCGCTCGCTCCAATTACGACGACTATGCCATTGGCAATGGTCAAGGTAATCGCGATGGCCGGTTAGGTATCAAGTTAGGCCAAGTACCCGACCTAGCAGTCGTCGAGGTGTTTCAGCAGCCTCGCTCCCCTCGCGCCGAGCCCGCCACCGTCAAGGCCAGCGTAGCCGTGGAAACGGCACCACAACCCGCCCCAGAGCCACCCGACAACACATCCACAGAACTGCACTCTCAGGAAGCCCCCACCATGACTGAAACCGATGCGGCCAAACCAATGACGAAGCGCCCCAGCGTCTACGCGGATGACCTGGAACGCATGACTGACTTAATGGCCCACCAGGGGGTCACGGGCTCTACGGCGGATGTGATTCACGCTCTGCTGCAAGAATTTGAAGCCAAGACGGCTCAGGAAGCCCGGCAGGAAGTCAAAACGGCGAGCGAGTTCGCCCAGGCCATCAACTGGTTTACTCAGGAAATTGAAACGCTCAGACAGCAGTATCACGCGCTGGAACAGGAACATCAGAAAGTAGCGTCGCGGCCAGTAGATGAGGAAGCGGTCGCGACTTTGAAGGAGCGTAATGCTCAGTTAGAGGAGCGTAATGCTCAGCTAGAGGAGCGCAACGCCGCACTAGAAACGGAACTGGAGGAAACGCGATCGCAACTCAACGCGATTCAAGATCTGCTGGGAGGGATCCGTAGTGGGGCAGCGCGTCCTACAGCGGAGCGAACAACCACGACACCGACAGCAAAGTCGACGGCTAAACCAGCGGCAGAATCGGCAGAACAGCCGGTAACGAGTCCACCGGAGACGAGACCGAAGCCAGAAACCGTCTCACGGCACTCCGACCGGGCGGACTCGACGGACAAAATTGCCGATGTCATTGACGCCATCATCAAGTGGAATACGGCTCAAGAGCGCTCGGATCTGCGGTTACGCATCTCGTTTCCCTCGATTCGCAGTCTGGCGGTTTTAGTGGGAGCCAGCTATCTTCCCGCCATTAAAGAGGTCATTGCTGAGAAGGAAGCGGAAATTGAGGAGATCCACGAGCGCTTCATGATTGGTAGCCGCCACAATCGCTCGGTGCAGGATAAAGATGCGGTGCTGCAAGCGATCGCTCGCGATTACCTCGGCATCCCCAACTGGCAAAAGGCTACCTACGTAAACTAAAGGGTATCCCCAATAGGGCTAACGGAATGATGCTAAGTAGGTAGCCAAAACTAAACGTTCCAGACGCTGCTAGTTTCGACTCCGCTCAACCAGCTGAATAGGTTGATTTGAGACCGACGAGGGCTGAGCGGAGTCGAAGCCCAGATCGATGAATAATTCTGAGTCGCTATTTAATGACCTTTTAGCCAGGCGTTTAGAATTTCCGACAAGATTCAGATCACTCATCAATCCGCCTTTACTCGCCCGGATTGCAGATTCGGCGTTGCTGAATCGCAGGGTGCATTCGGTCTTTGAGACCATCGAGTGCTAACGGTCATTTTCGTTATCTTCTCCCAGCAGCCTCGTTGCCATATCTAACTCAGACTCTAATTGCTCGGCACTGGGTAGGACTTGAGAAAACCGATGCTCTGCAACCGCGATCGGATTATTGAGGTTTCTCAGAGAGTATTCCGCAATTGTCCTGTCCTTGGTCTTGCACAAGATAATACCGATAGTGGGTTGATCTTCTGGCTGCCGTTCACGGTCATCTACAGCCGACAAGTAGAAGTTCATCACCCCTGACTGTTCTGGCCTAAAGCTGCCCATTTCTAATTGAATGACGATAAAACATCGGAGTCTCAGATGATAGAACAGCATATCAATCTGAAATTCTTCGCCGCCAACATCAATGCGGTAGTTTTGCCGAACAAAGGAAAAGCCAACCCCAAGCTCCAGCAAGAAGTCTCGCATGTGAGCCACTAGTGCCCGCTTCAGATCCTTCGTTTCCGCATCTTTGGCAATGGTTAGAAAATCAAAGTTGTAGGGATCTTTGATGATCTGGTGGGCGAGTTCTGACTGCGGGGGAGGCAGCGTATATTCAAAATTGGTAACGGCTCCTCCTTCTCGCTGATAGAGACCACTTTCGATCTGAGTCATCAAGATGCTGCGACTCCACCCATACTCGATGGTCTGTTGGATATACCATTGCCGTTCTTGCGGGTCTTTGACCTTGTCCAAAATAGCGCAGTTGTGTCGCCAGGGAATTTGTCCACCAAGCTGGTGGACATTTTGTTCCTCCGGCCAAGCCTCAGCAAAAGCCCGCATGTAGAGGAGGTTGGTACGTGAAAAGCCTTTGATATCTGGAAACTCACGTTTGAGATCCTCAGCTAGCCGCTGAATGACTTTGCTGCCCCAGCCCTCAGCTTGCTGCCGGGCCAAAATCTCACGACCAATCTGCCAATACAACAGGATGAGTTCGCGATTGACCGCCAGCGCAGCTTTGACCTGTGCTGAGCGAATGTGGATCTTTAAATTATTCAGAAAGGCACTGTAGCTGCCTTCATCTGGCATCAAGCTCGACTTTGCCATTACGATCGCTCTGCTCCACCCCAGTCAAAACCTCTTCGGCTAGCCATGATAGGCCATGCCTACATCCTTGTCGTGCTGCCTCCTGGTTAAATATCGCCCACTCCGCCAATAGCGGCTGTTGCCAATCGCCTGACGGCACACTGCGCCTAAAGATCTCTGGCAATAAGGCTTGGAGTGAGAGATCCCGCTGGCGGGATAGCCACTGCAAACCCTCACGAATCAGAATCGGATCCCCCGATCGCAGATAATCCACCTTCTTTTCTAGGTGACGCTGGCGATTTTGCCGCGCTGTGGACTGCTGATACGCCACGCTTTGCGATCTCACCTCGCTTTTTTGCTGCGATCGCCTCACCTTCAGGCGCAAAAACTGTTGCCGCCACCCAGCCTGCCCCATCTCATTACGAACCTCCAGTCCTTCAAAAGTCTCTCCAGAAAGTGTCAAACCCTTACCTGGCAAGGAATTACGATCATCGCCAGGTAATAAGCTTGTAGCGTAAGAGGCGGTCGCTGGCGCAGCCATTGCGGACGCCTCTCGCTCATTTAAAGGTTGGGGGGTTTGGGAAGATTTCCACAAGTCAGGATGCCAGAGGTCTTTGTATTTGTATAAAGTGCTGCCACCAATGCCATAGTTCAGCAGTTTGTGGAATCGAGCAGTCGCAGTCGCTGGAAGTTCATGGGTATTGAGTAAATCTTGCATGGCCGCTCGAATTTTGTCCTGCGCCGTGAGCGATCGCTGCTCGTTCCAGGTCATCTCAACTTCATTTTGCTTTGTAGTTTCCTTTTGAGCTTTATATTTCCCGTGCTGAGCTCCATAGGGGAAATAATGGCTGTTTTCAACACATCTAGCCCACTCTGCTGCCCGATGGTGGATTTCATGCTGATGGCCACACCATTCCCGATATCCAGGTAAAGATTGAGCAACCGTCACAATCTCACTTATCAACGTATCGCCACTTAAGGGCAATCCACCGTGTATGACATGGTGAAAAACGTATGCTCGCATCGTAATGCGACCTAGCAAATAATTGGTTTGACCTTTTCCAGTCCAGCCGGGTTCAATTTCTGCATTCAAGTCATTTAGAAACTGATCAGCGCGTCGAGACAAGCGATGTTGTTTGCGACGAGACTGCTTCAACACTTGCTGAACTGTTGCTGCTTGAACCTCGTTTCGCTGTTGACAACATCGCCACTGCTGCACAAACGTTTCTTGGGTACTTAGCGTTGGCTCTAATTCACCATTTAGCAGATAAGAGCCGCTTTGCAGTGGTAACCGATGGGCATTGAAAAGATTCGGTGTACTATCTGCCACATACAGCTTGCGGTTAGGGAAAACTTCGAGCTGTCCGGGTTGACATTTGAATCCCTGATTTTCCAACAAGACCGTAACGGCGGCGGAAAGTTGCCAGGAATTTTGGGGTGTCTCAAACGGAAAATAAAGATGTAAGCCCCTTGAATCACTAGAGGTACAGGTAATTGCACTCACCAGCCCAAGGGGCTCCAGTGCTTCAATTAAACGCCCAATGGCTAGGGGAGCACGGGAAGGATGGTAAGCACTGCCCGCATCAATATCCAATAGACAATACTGCGTCTGGGTGCCAAACCGTACCCCATAGAGACAAGCTCCTTGCCGAATCAGCCGATCGCTAAGGGGATAACGGCTTTCGGTTTGCCACTGGGGGCGATCGCCTGGATCAGGATGAGCCGCATAAATAAAGTCATATCGATGGGGAAACAGAGCCAGAAACGCTTCATCACGCTCCGGTACATACTGAAACGGGTTGGCGACAACAGCAGCTACGATAAGCCACCTCCCGTCAATCCCACTAGCCAGGGAGACAAACTCTTTAGAATGAGACAGACTCTCATCAAATCACTGTCCCTAGTGCATCTGCACCTAAACTCAGGCGCAATTCTGCCAGAGACTTTTTAGGTGTCTAGAAGGTATGATCTTTAGTTTTATTTATTGGTTGTCTCAAAGCTCTAAACTGCTTGCAAAATCAAGCTTTCAATAATTTGAAGTGATTGCATAAGGACAGTTGGTGACACCATTGAGAACTATCGGTGAACCAATTAGGAGACTCTTGTCTGATCTGAAAAGCCTTGCTAGATAAAGGATTGAGGTGAAGATTGCTAGGTTTATCAGATCAGACAAGCCAAACCATTCGGGAAGCAAATTTCTGAGCAGCGATAGGCCCCACACTCCAAATAGTCAAAACCTTTGATACAAAAGACTTACAGACATTAGCCGTAATTTTGAGCCTTTGAAAATTAGTGTTAGAAGACGGAGCTATCTGTCTGAGCACGATCGCCTGTATTTATCTATCTGATACCCATAGATAAATATTCCATCGCCCCTCAAGTTCTTTCATATTAAGAGATTCAGAAATAGCCTTTAAATTCTAAGTGGTTGCATACGGAGAAATAAGTCTGATAGGAGGTGGAGAATAAAAAACGTGAGCCCCATCTCTAAGGACGGTAATAGTGACACAACCCGGAGTAACTTGTCTTTTTAAAGACCAATGCTCAAACTTGGGAGTAACCCTCAAACTCCTAGAAAGACAAGGATCTGAGTATCAATAGGTGACACTATTGGGATCGACTTGTCTTTTTAGAAAGATGCCCTTTGCTGGATAAACAGCCTGGACCACAAAGAGACATGTTCAAGTGAGCCAACACGGAGCCAGTTGTCTTAGATAAGACAACTGGCCTTAATGAACTGTTTATCGCCTCAGGCAATTTGCCTCAACAGATGCTGCTTAATAGCTGAAAGCGATTAAGCGATCGGCAACCTACGCCAACAGAGCCCAATCTTGATTGAGAGCTGAGTCAGTGACAACATCGGGGGATAAGTTGTCTGATCATGTAAACAATTATGATCACTAGCTTTTTTTGAAGGATCTTCGACATAATCGTCACCAGACGTTTGAATGTTTAAGTGAGCTAATACGGAGAATGAGCTACTCACTAAGACAACTCGCGGACAGTCTAGAATAAGTGATCATATACGGATAGTTCTGTCTTAATAAGACAAAAAGTTCCCTAATCTATGAGCAAGCGCGCCCATGCCCTAACAGCGAGAAAACCTCGTTAAAGCCTTGGCGATATAATCAGACCGGCTGGTATACGTAAAGTGATCTCATACGGAGAATACAGTCTCAGTCAAGACAATAATCAAAACAATAATGCTGAGCTTGATTTTGTCTAAGTGATTACATACGGATTTGCTTGTCTTTTTTGAAAGTGCCATGAGATAAAGGTTGTCGGCAGTGTTTGACTGGTTATGAGACAAGCTATGCAGACTTTAACTTCAGCAGTTTCCGTAATCGGGTCTCTAATTCTTCTGTCACTGGGCGATCGCCCCGCTCTAACTTACCGACATAGTCTTGACTAATTCCGAGAAATCCAGCCAACTCCTTTCGGGTCCAGCCTCTTTCTTGACGTCCTTGTTTGATCATTTCCCCAGTCAGAGTATCAAGACTGACAGGCTCGGGGGCCAGCGTCTTTTGAGGCTTCGGATCTTTGAGCTTGGTCAACAATACTGGAATGGGATGGGGCGGCCTGATATCGAGTTTGGCCTGCAATATGCGCTCAATGACTTTGACTTTACGCCAGCCTTTAGGTTTAGTGGCGTCACTATTGGGGCGAATCCACTCAGGATACGTTTCCGGATCGTACTCAATTTCCCAGCCGAGTTCCTCCAACAAGAGCAACGCTTTGTCCCAGCGGCGTCTCAGATCACGGGCCTTGTATTTATCATCTAGAGCCAAACTGATGTCTCGTCTGGGAATGGCCTCTTCGAGCAGATGTACAACCTTGTACTCATAGGGGTTTCGGTTGCGGGCACGAACGCGAGCATCCAAAGTGAGTTGAATGGCGAGTCGCAGAGCTAACTCATTGTGGTAAGGGTCGATTTTGAGGATGTCGCGGGCTAGAAACCCAAACTGATAGAGGGCTTCGCGGGCTTTGTTCCCGGCCCGATTGAGGAAATGTTTGGTCCAGCCGCCTGGACTCACCGTTATGTAGATTTCTTCTGGTCGATCAATCTTCTTCGTGGTGAGGTCAATTTGTCCGTGGGAATCGATGAGCACATCCCACATGCGCCCCACCGGAATGCTGGCATCCAATTTCCGCTTCCCGCGCCCTTCAATCCAGACTGATTTCACCATAAGACAGGAAAGGGCAAAGGCCGCCGCCGCCACCATGTTGCGTTTTTCCGCAATGCTGGTGTTGTGATTCCGATCCCAGCCTAGAAGATGAATAATGTCGGTGGCTTTTAGCGTAAATGAACTTTTCCAGGGTTCATTTTCGGCCATGGTTCTGGCTGCAAAAATCAACTGGAGTTTGACGGTGTTAAAGCCAAATTTGTTGATGATTTGTTCAGCCGCTTCCCAAGGCAGCAGGGCGATATCCCCTGGGTTAGTAATGTAATGCTCGATAAAATTGGCGGGATTCCCTTTGCTCTGATAGGTAAAGACTGCCAGGTCGTCGCCGTTGCGCTGCCACAGTTCAGGCCGTAGTTGAGCTTTGATGCTACTCGCGATCGGAATGGCGGTGGGAATCGGAAAAATTTTGGCTAGATCAAGATTGGCATACAGGGCCGCTGCTGGGCGTTGTCTGAGTCCCAAAACTTGCTCTAGATCCTGGAGCGAGCAGGCCGGTAGATTGAGCCCTTCGATAATGGTCTGCGTAATATCCTGACAGTAAATCTGACCGAAAATATTGAGTTTGGTGTCAAACTCGGGAGAGTCAGAATCATCAATGTAATGGCCGATCGCGACCTTCAGGTCAGCGGCTGATAGCGTATCTAAATGGTTCTCCCCTTGGGCGGTTTCAATTTCTTCAAGTGCCCAGACGACTAGATTGGAGCCGATCGCCTTAGCAAACTCTTCCCGAAAATCGGGCCGTTCAAAAAATACGAGCAACGCCTCTTTGAGATGCGCTTTGGAGACGGCTTCGTCAAGGCAAACTTCGACTTGAGGACGAGTCTCCTGGGAGTTAATAGCACTGTTAACTAGATTGAGATGGGGTTGATGCAGATCTAAAGCTTCGATGCCTTGTTGCTCAAAGATGACTTCGACTTTGTGCTGATAGACTCTGGCCAGATGTTCATAGAGTTGTAGAGTGATAAGCTCTGGCAGCGATGAGCGCTCGCGCAAAACACCGGATAACCGCTCCAAATATTCTGAAGTTAAGACTGCATTGATAATCTGCGCCCACTTGTAACCCTTCTCACCCACTGGCGTCGGCGTAAAGTCATAAACACTATTCGCGGACGAGTTGGTCGGCTGCTCTACCATGAAGGATGAGAAACGAATGCGGATACCGGCTGACCCCAACCTCGGCTTAAGAAGGTGAGGGCGAGATTGTAACCTACTGTAGCGGTCTCAATCTTAGAGCTTAGGATAACACTCCCTTTTCTTAAGCCATGGAACATTTTGGCGGCTTGGGCCGTTTAAGTGAGTGCTTGTCCGATCGCTCGGTAATTGCCGGATGGGGCTCAAAATTCGTTGAGACTGGTCCGTGATGCTTTTCTTGAGCGATCGCTGCCGTTGCCGAATGTGCTTTTATCGACTCGCCTCATCCAGGGACTGACAACTGACGACCATTATCCTGAGGCCGAATCCCGATAATGAATGGCACTGCCACCTGCGTCCATGCCTGCAGGGGCGTATGGTCAGCGGCGGCATCACCAAAACAAGTTTCCAACATTTCTGTATGGATGACGCCAGGGTTGAGCGCGACTGCCGCCAGACCGTCGGGGAGTTCCTGAGCCAGCGCCTGAGTCAAGCCTTCGACGGCCCATTTGGTGGCGCAGTAAGGGGCGACCCCTGGCGAGGTAGAACGGCCCCACCCCGAGCTGAAATTGACGATGATGCCCCGGCCTTGCTTGAGCATCGGTGACACAAAGTGGCGGATCAAGTTAATCGTGCCGTTGATATTGACCGCAATGACAGCCTGACATTCTGGAGCGGGCACTTCCCAGAGCGGTGCCGGAGCGTTGATTAATCCAGCATTGTTGATGATCAAGTCGGGCGGACCATTTTGACGGATTACCTGCTGGCACCATTGGCTAACGCTGACGTCATCGCGGATATCTAGGGAAGTAAACAGATGAGGGGCAGGGTACATCGTGCTGAGTGCCGCGATCGCGTCGGCATTACGGGCACAGCCCGATACGCGGTGCCCAGCCGCGATGAAGGTTTCGGTCATGGCGCGGCCCAACCCGCGACTGACCCCGGTGATGACAATATGCTGGCTCATGGTGCTCTCTGTTTTATCGCTAGTGAGAAAATACTATGGCAGCGGGACGGTGCAAACCATTACCGCCAATGACTGACCAATGTGTTTTACGGCTCCCAAATGGGGTCATCTAGCATCGCTTGAAGCGCGATCGCACGCCGCTCAATCTCTAGCAGTGCATCCCGTCGCTTAATACGGTTCTGCCAATCCCGATGTTCAGCTGAACCGGCCCGTTTCAAGCCTCGCATACGCGACTGCCCCCACATCGGGGTTTCTGCTTTGAGCCGCGCATAGTACACATCTCGTCCACCCGGACAATAAACCTCTAGCCAAACGCCCACGGGGGCAATCGGGCCGCTTTTCTCAATGCGCTGGCGGTGGGCACGCAGGTCTTCGAGGGCTTGCTGCAGAGCGGGCATTTTAGGCAAGGCTCATAATATTTTGTCGTTTTGTTGTTGGCTTACCAAACGACAAAGCTAAAAATTGAAAAGGGGTTGGCATTAGCCGCATAGTGCTTTTTCAGATCCTGTGATCAGGTGTTTAGAGCTACCCCTGTTAAGGTGACCAAATGTACTAAATAGTCGGGCTAAACCTGGGTTTTCAGAGCTCAACAGTTAGCTTAA
>NZ_JACSWC010000165.1 GCF_016888165.1 Halomicronema sp. CCY15110
GCCGATCGCGCTTTGCCGACGACTCATCCGCCTATGTAGTTGTCGCGACACGCCTATGTACTTGACATTTAATACTCTCCAGTAATCATTAAAGTTCTCCCGCTAAAGCACCTGTTTATAGTGATGTGCAAAGTGATTTTTTACTATGATGTTTGAAAATTTGATGGAAGCCTTGCTTCTCTGCGGATCATGTATCTTGTCCCGGTTTCTAAGGATTGGAAACCGAATTTTTCATACAAACTATGGGCATCGGCAGTGCCCAACATCCATACTTTGGCCTGAATGCCTGAGTGGTGCAAAACGTAGTCGAGCAGATACTGGCCTAAACCCCGACCGCGATAAGATTCCAGAATGAAGACATCCATCAGGTAGGCAAAGGCGACACCATCTGTCAGGACGCGAGTAAAGCCGATCAGGCGATCGCCACAATCATAAAGGCCGAAGCAGTGGGTATTTTCGATGGAGGTTTTGACCGCTGCCAAACTGCGGCCCTTGGCCCAGTAGGAGTGGTTTGAGAGAAAGTCGTGAATGAGCGGGATATCAAGCTTGGCTTTATCGGTTGAAATTGTGTAGTCCATGTTGAAACCGTAAGTTGGCTAGCCGGGTTTATGCAGGTCCTTTAAATGCCATGAATACGGCTTTTCTTTTGCTGAGTTGCCGCTCGACCTAATTGAATAGAGAGCGTTACATGAGATCGCCCTCTGTCTACCAACGCAGAATTAGCGGCATGGCCGGGCGATAGTCTTCCGCGCGCCCGGATTTATGATCATCCAATGTAATCTCCATGAGATGTTCTTGGCGCGATCGCATCAAGAGACCTTCCGCTTGAGAAGCCAGTGCCAAGACGCCTTCGGTATCTGTCGATGGGGTCGAAATCCCGATTTCGCTCATCGTCTGAGGATTGCGGGTGGGCTGAGGGCGAGGCACTCCTGGATTATGAAACGGGAAATAGAAGCAGAGCGGTTCCATCAAGTTCTTAGAGTTAGCACCGACATGAAACCCCTTCGGTGGTGGAAAATAGTCTGGTTGATAATGCCAGCCGGGGAAGGGCATGTCGGGACTGACATTGTCATCGCTGGGGACAAAAATAGCGCCAAACGGGGAGGCGGTAGGATCTTCAGCGCGCTCAGCAAAGTACAGGCTGCGACCCGGCCCATTTCTGGCTTCATCGGCATCCTGCACCCAGATAAACTCCAGCATGCCGTTGGCGAAGTAAATTCGTCGGTTAGCAGTACCTTGACCTGGATGGGTATTTCTCGGTCCTTCTTGAAAGCCAAGTTCCAGCAGGCGATCGACGACCTGAGCACCAGGCTCTACCAAGATAAAAACGTGATCCAGCTTCAGCGTCATGATTGTTTATTCAGGCTTTTTAGCCACTATGAATACGGCCTTCCCTTGGTCCGGTTGCCATTGGTAATCGAGTGCAACCCAGCATCAGTCAGGCTAGTTTGCAGGTCTTGGGTGGTGAAGACGGCGACGAAGGGAAAAAATCCGAGGAATCGGCCAATGGGTGCAATTAGCTTAAACCAGCCCATGGTGTCTCGCAGGCAGGTCGTACTGGTGACGAAGATGCCTCCGGGTTTGAGCATCTGGTAGACCTGGGCGATCGCCGCCGCCTTGTTCTTCAGCAAATGCAAAATGCTGAGCCCCAGCACCGCATCCAGACTCTGATCGGGAATATCAAGATCTTCAATGGTGGCTGGCTCGAAGGTGACGTTATCAATGCGCTCTGCCTCGGCTTTGCCCTGGGCGATCGCAATCATGTTGTCAGAAAAATCAATGGCGCGAATGTGCTTCACATAGGGCGCATGGAGGATGGCCGTTGACCCGGTCCCGCAACCAATTTCCAGCACTTCCATATCGGGACGAAAATAGTCGCGGGTGACGGCGAGTTTCTTCTGGTAGGCGGCTTCATCAGCGATGGGCTGCTGGGAATATTTCTCGGCGATTTTGTCCCAAAATTTGGTTGATGTCGTCATAGGTTCACCTTCTAGATTACGTAACTTGGGTTTATGCGGTTATGGCTTGGTAGAACTGGGCGATGTCTTTGAGCGATCGCAAGTGATAGATCTGCTTTGTCGCCTTCGCTTGCTCCACGTACTCCCGATACTTGGGCGTCAGTTTGGTATGGCACAGCCAGATAGTGGTGTAAGAAAGTCGCGTGCCCTGCCATAGCGAACTGCCCTCCGGCCAACCCGCAGGTGGCACCCATAGCCCTTTCAGGAATCGTTTCGTGGCCCACCAGTAGTGCCGCCATACGGGCATATCGAGATACACCAGAGTATCGGCGGCATCCAGGCGCTTCCACAGCGTATCCATAGAGCCGAAGCCATCCACGACCCATTGTTCCTGCTTCAACAGCGCGTCATGAGCCGCTTTGAATTCGGCGTGGGGCACTTTGCTGCCACCAGGCTGGTACTGGAGGGAATCAAGCGGCACCCAGGGTAGCCCCGTCAACTCCGCCAATTGTCGGCTGAGGGTAGACTTCCCCCCACCAGCATTGCCAAACACAGCAACTTTTTTCATGGGTTTCCTCCTTTCCGTTAGTTGGCATGAGTCGTCAGGTCAACGTCATCGAGAATGAGGGTGCGGCCATTGATCAGCTCAGAGTCAGTGGGCGGCTCAAATTTCCCTTCCATGAAATCGAACATAAAATCAGTGATTTCAAAGGAATATAGGGACGGATTTTTATCGGCATTTCGCTGTTTTACCCGCTGTTGGCGAACCGCGATCGCAGCTTGTAGGTAATGTATTTCCGCATCCACACCGACTGCTTTACTCAGCTCTTTAAAGCGATCGCGGTGTTTTTGGGTGGTGAAACCCAGATCGAGAATGACATTGCCATTGAGTTGCAGAATCTGCTCAGCCACCTCCCAAATTTGCTGATGACAGCGATCGACTCGTTCTAAAATCCAGGCATAGTCGAGGGACTGCATGTCTTTGGCAAACAGGGTCTGCATCCACGGATCAATGGAAAATCGGATGGCATCAATTTCTTTTGCCAAGGCAATGGAGTAAGTGGTTTTTCCTACTCCGACCGGGCCACAGACTAAGATTACTTTCACGAAAAACTCCCTTGATTGAAGTCAATATACGGGTTATACGATATCGTCCGCCAAATGGCTTTTAGGTGTTGGCGCTATCCACATACCTGCGCAAAATCAAGGGCCAACCATATTCAGAATTGAGGGCATCTCTGTAAGCCTGTGCGCCCTCACCATGCTTATGAATATCTCTGTGCTCAAATAACACCTCGGTCACTGAATCTGATACGGCTTTGAAGACAATATCAATAGTGCTGGCGTTCTCTGGATTGGGCTGGGGAACTCGATTTGGGCCAATTTACCAAGTAATCGTCAATCGCTCAGGCGGACTCCATTCCAGGACTCTACCCCAATCGAACTGAAAACCCTCAGGGCCAATTTCAGTGCATCGGCCGCCTACTTTGAGCTCGATCCCAATCGATTCCATACCGGCTTGGGACCACGAATACTCACGCGGCCACCACTTTCCAAAACCATTAGTGAATAATTCAAATGCTTGATCAATGGGGCGCTGAATTTCCATTTCTTGTGTGATCGAATCAAGCATTTATTCCTCCTTCCTAAAGGCTAATTTAGGTGGTCATCTTCTTTGGCCCCAAAAATACAAGCTCATCCCTACCTTTTTTAATTACCTTTACCTCATTGCACCTATGACTTGATCGGATGCTGATCAAATTGCTGGGCAGTGTCGCCTATTTTGAGCCAGTTCGGTTTTTCCGAAACAAACTCATGAAAGCTATTTTCTAGACCAATATCACTGTCAATACAGTTGGCCGCTAGGGGAAATGAATCATCTTCAGATAGCACCTCTCCCAGGGCAGAGCCGCAGACCGAACAGAAACAGCGATCGTACTTATAGGGATGTTCTGCAGGGTAGGTGGCGATTTGATCGCGTCCTTGAGTGATCTGAAACGTTTCGGATTTAACGAATACGAGAGTGCTAGCGCCCACTTTGCGGCATCGGCTACAGTGGCAGGTGCCCATCATACTGGGTACTTCACTCAACTCAAATTGAACCGTCCCGCAACAACAGCTGCCTTTAATCACGGTAATTTCTCCTCTTTTGCATTGATTACAACTGCAGTCATGACGAAACTTCCCGAGAAATTGCCGGGTGCTGGAGAAGCGGGTTGCGCCACCGCCATGCCGACCAGATTGTGAATGACAGCGCGGCAATCTCCATGATCAGGAAAAAAGCGTCATCTAGGTCATTTGTACCATAGGCGATCGCAAGTAAAATGAGAATCACGGCAGCAATGATGTTGGCCCAGCGATTGACACCATAGGGCAGTAGTAGAGAGAGCAGCACCATCGCGATCGGTATCTCGATGATGAAACCCGCTAATAGCAGCATTAGCTCCGAGACTTGTCCATTGAGCAACTCTTCCAGATATTCCGGCTTAGCCAGTTCATGCAGATCCCGAAAGATCATGTTGAACAAGAAAAATACCCACAGGGCGGATAGCCTGGCTTTTGTTTCCAGGATCAGCATCCGTTTCTGCAAATTCATGATCAGTCTCCTGCTTGGATGTTGGATCAAAGTTACAAACAGATGTGGGGAGCCGTAGTCCCCAGATGTGGGGATTGAATATGGGGATATAGGGATATGGCCTACAAATGGCTACCCAATTAACGTAAGACCGACAGCCCAGATAAGCGACCATCGGCAAGATTTCCACGTTTAGGACTTGACTCGTTGATTCAGGCGATCGCAGTCGACCCCACACGCCTGCAAAACGCGCTTTGCCATACCGCCCCCCGTTTCGCCTTCTTGCAAAATGCCGAGCAGCAAATGTTCCGGGGTAATCTGGTCGTCACCCTGCTGTTGCGCTTGCTGAGCGGCCAGCTCCAATACGCGATGGGCGCGGGGGGTAAACGGCATTTGGGCCGGGATTTCGGCAGGTGCCGTAGCGCAGTCGGCTAACCAGTCGCGAAGTAGGGTTGCTGCGGTGGCAAAATCCACGCCTTGTTCCCCCAGAGCCTGGGCGGCCACACTCGTTTCCACTGCGAGCAGCCCCAGCAGCAGACCTTCCGTACCCATAAAGTCGTTGATCTGCAATTTTTTTCGCATGGCTGACTGGCCTTGGGTGAGCACCGCATGGGTTTCTGGCGCTAAGCGACCCAGCGCAAAACCGACTAACTCTTCCCGCATCGATAGCATCGCCACCGCTTTGAGAATGTATTCCAGAGTCGGGCCATCCAACGTGCCCCAGCTCGCCGCCTCAGCACCTTCTTGTTGGTATAGCTGGGTCAGGGCTTCGTAGAGCTGGAGGTCGCCACCAACAAACCCGAGAATGCTGGTTCGCCACTGCCATGCCATTTGCTGGACCTCCGGATCGTTGAGGTCGCGCCCCTCGGCGAGAGGCGATCGCGCTTGGGTCAGAAACTGCTGCCATTCGGCCTCTCCCTACTGGAGCCGAGCTTCGAGTAAATCGTGCTGTGCTTGGGTCAAATATTGCTGGGTCATGGTGATCGTCTCCATTGTGGTCATCAGGTCTTCAACCGCAACGAACTGGGAGGTTTGGAGCTGTTGAGCCAGTTGGCTGAGTTGGGTGAAGAGCGATCGCGAGACCGCCATCTGCTCTTGCAGGCGCGCTAGATGCAGATCAATCACCTGCGGCAAGGAAAATTCAGGATTTTCCAGGCACTCGCGGATTTCTTTGAGGGCAAAGCCCAACTGGCGCAGCGACAAGATTTGCTGGAGTCGAGCAATGTCCGCTTCGCTGTAGAGGCGATACTCGGCCTCGGTGCGGTGGGAGGGCACCAGCAGACCAATCTCGTCGTAGTACCGCAAGGTGCGGATTGACAGCCCGGTCTGTTTGGCCAATTCCCCAATTTGCAGCAGGTTAGCCATAACGCCCTTCCGCTCCTATCCAAACGTGTACGGTTGATGACTAGAGGCTAAGGGGTGACGTAGCGTGAGACTCAAGCCATTGGCCGAGATTTTTGCCGAGATCGCTGGCAATTGTATGATCGCCAGCTCCCAAATGTGAACCTTGACCGATCTAACTCAAAAATGGCCTGTCAGTCACCAACTACCTTTCACCAAAACGCTCCTTTGTGCCCTATGATTTGCGCCACGCCTGGGCCGTAAGAACTCTTACTCTCTGGGTGGCCAGTCGAGCTATCGGCCCGCCAAATGGGGCATAGAGTAGATGTTCATACCCGTACTTATCAGCAGTAGATTAGTCGAGAGCAGACAGAGAAGGTTTACCAGCTCCTAGTGAAGCGAAGCGATCGGCCAGTTCTGCCAGACTAGCTTGTGTATTCAAGGATTCGCATTTACAGCTCCAAACTTTTTGCCTAAATCAAGCTCTTCAAAGCCCCACTCTTTCCAGATATTCGAGTAGGTTTCGTAGTGGGAAGAAGGAAGTCCTAAAACAAGTAAATGCCGTGCACGTGTCATTGCCACATATGCAAGTCGCCTCACTTCCGAGTTTTCCCCACTCTGAATTGCTTTTACTACAGGAGTCCAAAACTTCCCAGCATCGCCTAGCAGCAATACCGCATCAATGCTCTCACCTTTTACACCATGTATAGTTTCATGGCGAATATTTGGAAATGACTGCTCGGGAATGAACAATGGCGCTTTCTTGCGGTCTTCAGCTAATCCTCTCATAGTTAGCTTTCTATTGAGATTGGGTATATCTGAGAGACCAAGACGCCTGACTAATAATGGCAAGGTCCTCCTGATTTGACTTAACCATTCATCTGCGAAAACTTGTGAGGAAGGAAGCTTTTCAGCTGACTTCACAAAATCCCAAATCTCAAATTTAAATTCAAAGTATTCATCTGAATCTTGATTCTCATCAAAGTCTTCCCAAAAGCAATGATCCTCGGACAAGTCCTTTAATACAGCTGTAACAATCTTTGCAGCTCCAGGAAAATCATTGTGGCAGTCACGAAGAAATGAAGCTTTTGCCAAGTCTTTGCTAACCCCTTTAAGGTTTGTATAAGCAACTTGTCCTCTTATTGCATTGAGTTGCTTGCGTCCTCTGCAAAGAATGGCACTAGAAGTCCTCTCGATCTTCATACAATCTAGCAACTGACTGAAAGTAGCAATACTCGCTGCAAATGAACCTGGCTCATCTCGAATAATATAAGGGCGAAAATGTGGATTCTCACTTTCACCGTATCCACTAAGTTCAGGATTCAGACCAATCCTTTTGACTGACTGGGCAATCGCGTTATTGAATCTGAAAGATTGGCTAAGAGGTTTCTCATCTAGATTCCACTTCTCTTTTAAAGACTGCAAAGAAGTTGAACTAGCATAGTTAAATTCATAAATGCACTGATCAGGGTCGCCAATCAACGTTATCTTACTACCTTGATTTCGCAAAAAATTCAAAAGAACTATTAGCCAAGGATTTGAGTCTTGCGCTTCGTCAATAATGATTTCCGGAAATCTTCTAGAGATGACTTCAGTAATCCGATGGTTTTTTGATAATAGAACACATGCCCAAAAACAACGTTGTTCATGAGTATAAAATCCACGCGACATGAATGCATCAAGCACTCTCAATGCATAATCTTTAGGGATTAGGTTTCGCCTTTTATCTCTAAACTCTACTTCTTTTTCATTTCGACATGGAACAATTTCCCATGCGAAGATGTTTTGCCTCCGGCCGTTCTTAGAAGGCAAAGAGATGATGAAAGATTCATTAGATCTATCTCCAAGTCGAGGGGAAATGAACAGCTTAGGACTTCTAGGAGTATTCTTGATTGTATGGCCATATGGTGTCAAGATGAAGCGCTCAACAAAAGAGTCAAATGTGCCTACATAATTAGGATCTGACAATAATTCTTGCTTTCCTAATCTAATGGCTGACTCCTGAAACTCCCGAATAGCTATGTTGGTAAAAGAGAGTAGGGCTAAGCCACCTACCTTGTAATGCCAGTTTGCTCCACGCCAGATAAATCGTCTGCAGGAAGTCCATGTTTTCCCACTTCCAGGAGCAGCTCTTAGAAGGAATTCAAGATTTTCCGAAAATATAGCATCAATTTGCTGACCTGTAGGATCGTGACTTAATATATGTCTCTTCAAGGCTTCCATTTCACTTTCAGACATTGATTAAATCACTCCTAAGAAGTGAATTGCTTCCTGAATATAAGTTGGAACTGAATTAATTGTTAAATGGCCAGATTCGTCAATCAACCATGCTAGTTCTTGTGCAAACTCGCCTTTTGATACTCCTTTTTCAATAAATTTATTAAAGAAGTAAATTGCTTTTTCTTCATTGTTATCTAGAGTGGCTATCTCAATTTTAAGTTCCTTGCCTAGTGTTGGATGTAAATTTTCAAATGCGTTAAGCATAATAGGTAAAAGCTCTGGCGAACGAGCTAACTCATGTTCAAAAGTAATCTCAGAGAGTTTTACGCATAAATTTGGAATCTCTTCTTCTCTTGCCTTTAAATTGGAAGCTGTTTGAGACATATCTCCGCCTATCTCTTTTGCATCTCCATCAGTTAAAATTACAACGGGGAATTTAAGGCGACTCTCACCAAATAACGGTAAAAATGCATTGAAATTAATGCCGTTTGCATTCAACAGTGTCACAGATGATTCTTTTAAGCTGCCACCTGCTAGTTTTGCTAAAACTGGAATTAGTAGCACCTCAGCAATACCTTCAACCATAAGAAGACGTCGTGAGAAAAATAATTCTCCACGAGTCGCATCGAGATATCTTTGAAGCTTTCGTTTGATTTTAGCATCTATGTCAATTGAAAATATGGAAGTAGCATGTACTTGTCCATGATACTCATGGACAGATACGATTGAATCTATTGGAGCCTGACTCACTAATATTGGAGAATGGCTACTTGCAATAACTTGCACCTCATTCTCTGTTCCAGGTCTCGCAACATTTTCAAAGTGCTTCAGGAGTAAAACTTGAAGCTGGGGATGTAAGTGAGCTTCTGGTTCCTCAACCAAGATAGATCTAAATGAAAACTGAGGGCTACTTCTTAATGTTCCTAAAGTGGCAGCAGTAAAAACCAAATTGTTGTAGCCGAGGCCATTAAGCTCATAAGGGAGCCCATCGATTTCTGGCTTCAGTCCAGCGATGATTCGGCGAAAAGATGGATCGCTGAAAATCAACTCAGTCTGCTGATTTAATTCATCGCCAGCTATGGAATTTATTTGCTCATTTATGTCTGTTTGGGCATTTATAACAGATTCGAGTGCCTTTACTCTATTATTTGCATCTTGTACGATGCCTTCGAATTCTTCTCGCTTCTCTTGCGTGTCTGAAAGATGGGATATGAGTCGAGATATTTGTGAATTTTGGCTAGGTCGTAAACCCTTTTCGGGATCTCTAAGTGGTTGGAGATATATTGAAGCGATACGATTATAAAAGTTACTAGGGAGGTTTCCACCCTCTGTCTCACCTGCCCACATTTTTACATTGACTCTGCCACTGTATTCATCAAAAGAGACTCTGGTATTTAACTGGACTTCGAAGTGTTCACCTCCAATATTTCTCAAGCATTCTTGAAAATGAACTTCATCTTGATCTGTAAGGTTGGAAAAAATACAAGAAATCTCAATATCGAGAAAGCCTGAATTATATTTAAAATCATCCGGGGTGATTCTGAGCGTATCAAAATCTCGACTAGGCAGCAACATCAAACGTAAGGCGTCAATAATGGCAGTCTTGCCTGCATTATTTTCTCCCACAATGACACATAGTCCATTTGGGAAATTTATAGTTAAGTCATCTATTTTCCGAAAGTTTTGAATGTGGAGCTTTTGAAGTCTCATACTGGCTACACAAGATTACTATTTGAGCGAAGCGTAAATACTTAATGCCGTACTCGATATTGCTATTAATAATGTGATGACAATCTTATTCAATTGGCAGGAACAGACTTGGTTGTCAAGCATTGCATATAGCTTTAGCATTAGCATGCCCAAACCCACTATGGTTATTTCGGTTGATTGAGTGGCTGCGCAAGAACGCAACTACTCTCACATGTTTACAAGGGTTTCAGACATTTCCGTTAATGGTGGAATCAGTATTCCAGTTGTGTGACAGTTGGGGGCAAAAGATCAAATTTAGGCCGATTGCTGAGCCGATCACCTTCCCAATATCTGCTGCAACAACGGGTAGAGCGGGCCAAGCAATTGTTGAAACGAACCGATAAACCCATTGTGGAAATTGCCTTAGCTTGCGGATTCAACAGCCAAAGGCATTTGAGTCGAAAATTTCGGCACCTGACGGGGATGAGGCCGAAAGCCTACCGTCCCCAACAGAAAAATCCTCTTTCTCACGTATTTTTCTCTGACCACTCGCTGTGCGGCCACCGAGCTTGATTAAGCGCCGAGAGGCTTCGACAGGCGATCGCTTGCTGACATCACTATTGGGGATGTGTCTGTTGGTACGCGGGTCTCGCCCGAATGCGCTCCACGTATGCCGCGACGGTCGGTGACGCGTCCTTCAACCAGCCAAACTTCATGGCGAAATCCAAAGTGCCACCAAATACGACATCGGCGGCGGTAAATTGCTCACCCATGACCCAACCAGATTTTGGGGTCATCGACTCCACCGTAGCCATGCAGCGGTCCATATCTCCCCAACCGACGGACTGAGGGTTGAAATTGGTAATCCCAAGCTGAGAGATCGAGAACATCGGTTCAAGGGTTGTTCCAGGGAAGAAAAGGTAGCGGTAATAACGCGCCCGATCAGGGGAACTCACCGCCGGGGCAAACCCCTGGTCAAGGTACTTGTCAGCCAAGTACGCGCAGATCGCTGCCGCCTCAGTCACGATCCGGCCATCGTCCTCAAGTGCTGGCACCTTGCCCATGGGGTTGATGGCGCGATATTCCGGCGTGTTATTCTCGCCCGCGAAAAAGTCGATGATGATCTTCTCATGGGGCGCTTCCAGCTCTGTGAGCATCCAGTCGGTCGTCACGCCTCGACTCATCGGGTGATAATAGTGCTTCATTGCCAGTGTCTCCTGGTGCATCTTCAAGTCGTTCAATTTGTGCGCCTAGAGTGAGGAATTTGCGATCGCAGCCATAGATCGAAAACGGCCCTTCACCCTGAGTTCAGGTTCGTCAGCGGCTGCGAATGAGCCGGTAGCGGATGAAGCGCTGGTCTTGTATCTCAATCTCACCATCTTTGCGGAAGCCCAGCCGCCGCAGTGCTGAAACCCTTGTCCTGCTTGGAGGAAGCAGAGCAGTAACGGAGTCAACGCAGAGTTCTTCAAATGCGTATGCCAGAATTCTCCGGTAGAGAGCCAGACCTGCTCCCCAGTACTTTTGACTGAGGATGAGCCCCACGTCTACATCGTCTCCTTCCCGCTGCAGGCCACCCCAACCGATAAACTCGTCATCCAGCACGAAGGCCCAAGGTCCAAACCCTCTCTCCTCCCACATTCTTTCCTTAGTCGCGACAAAGCGATCGCACTCAACCTCTCCAAACTCATTCTGAGCCAGTGGTAAGTGCCGTCGGACTGCAGGGTCATTCATTAGGTTAATGATTGCGGCTGGGGGAATCTTAGTCAGCCGCGTGAACGTGATTCTGCCCTCAATTGCTTGAGCGCTTTTTGAATGAATGGCCATTTTTGATTAGTGTAAGCCTCACGATTCTCAGGGTATCGAAGCGCTAGTCCGCGTTTTAGTGATGCATAATCAGAGGCCAATTCATTGTTTGACCGAAGCATGTTGCGAAAATTAATTCGCTCATGCCATAGCGGACTATTGAAAGGGATCAGATGTAAATGATGCGTACGATAATGCTCTGATGGTTTACAAAACCAGTGCATAACGTCAGTTTTGTACGGTGCGTAGCAATACCCGCCATGCTGTAGAACCTCAATTGCCTCTCTAGAAGAGCCTAGCGACTCAACTCCGAACATAATATCTATCACGGGTTTCGCTGCCAATCCAGGCACAGAAGTACTGCCCACATGTTCTATCTGTCCATAGATCCACTTTCTTGCAATACTCTCGAGAAATGATTTCTCCGATTGAAACATCGCAGGCCAGAGAGGATTGTATTCAACGATCTCTATAACGGCTGACATGGACATCGATATCTTTGTTGCGCTAACTATTTACTGGACTGACGCATTCCACATAACTTTCCTATATGGGTAATTAGGTGGAAATCCTTCAGTCTCATTACCGGAAATGAGCGTTTAGATGGAAATTCGTCAGCCTAATACTCCGATGTGGGTGATTAGGTAGACGCATCCAGTATAGTAACCCTCCCAAATGCTGAGGAGTATCGAGGTGCGTTTGGGCAATCGCCCTTCTGGGTTTAACTCCGATCGCCGCGATGCACATCCATTTTGACCAACCCGTGCCATAGTCAAACGACCTCACTGCCTCCAGTCCGGCGGCTTGCAGACAAGCTTCCAACTGGTGAGAGGCATATCCTCGATGGTGCCAGCGCAGAGACATCAGCATTTGCCCCAGTCCTTTGCGAGTTACCGAGCCAATCAGCGGGGCACCCGGTTTCAGGACTCGCACCAGCTCACGCAAGGCGGCGACGGGGTCGGCCAGATGCTCCAACACATGGGCAAAGATCACTGCGTCGAAAGCATCATCAGCAAAGGGCAAGCGCCGGATATCGCCCCATCGCAAATCGAGCGTCGAGCAACGATGTTTCAAATTCTGGCGAGCATGGGTCAACATGGGGGTGGAAATATCGACACCAGAGACCTGAACGGGGTGAGCGATACTGTCTAAAAGCCCCAGACTGAAAGCTCCGGTGCCCACGCCACAGTCGAGAATTTGAGAGGTGGGGTCAAGATGGCTCAAGCAGTTGCGAACAGCCCGACGTTTGAATAGCCGTTGATAATCGTGGAGCTGTCCCAGACGGGCTAAATAGTTGTCCCAGTCAGCGGCAGCGGCATCGTAGAGCGATCGCAAGGCATCGGTACTGGGAGCGGTTCTCCAGGGGACTAATGAGGGGATTGTTGTTGTTAATCGCATGGTGAAATCAACCCTCTGGTTTCAGAGGGCTATGTACTTTGGGGATTTGATTGTGAGAAAGTTATGAGCCGCTAGGAGCACGGAGTGGTGCAATCACGCTATGTAAAGCCGCGTGATCAAAACGACCCCATAACTCACTGGGTACGTCCTAAGGGCTATGACGACACCTCTTGAGCGATCGCAGATTGCTTGGGAAATGGGTTTCGCCACCGCCAGGCCGACCAGATGATAAAGCACAGGGCAGCCATTTCGATGACCATGTGAAAGGTATCGTCTAAATCGGTGGTGCCGTTGTTGATTTCAAATCCGAGGGTAATTACCGCAGCGATGATGTTGGCCCAACGGTTGGGGCTGTAGGGTAAGAGCCGGGAAAATAGCACCATCGAGATCGGTACTTCGGCCACAAAAGCGCCAAACAGTAGCAGTGGTTCGGTAATTTGAAAGCCATCAATGGTCCCGGTCATCACCTGTTCAATGAAACCCGGTTCAATGAATTCGTGGATATCTCGAAAGATGACGTTGAAGAGATAAAACATCCACAGCGTCGAGAGTTTTGCCTTCGTTTCTATCATGAGCAGTTGCTTCTGCAAATTCATGGTCCTTCTCCTATTTGCTTGTCTAAAATTTCTGTTTGTTCAGGTTGAATTGGTATGACCGAGATCAGCGGTAGTCCCAAATCACGTACTTTCATCAGCAGTCCAAAAAGCGCAGCCTGATCAACAACCGGGCCAGACAACCGCGTTTCACCGTTGTCTTTGAGGGCGATCGCGAATCCCTCAAACCAATCGCTCCAACGAGGATCAAGATGGCCCCTGACACAGATTTCGTACTGTTCAAGGGAGAGATGATCGTCGGTTGAACGGTGTGGTTGGTTCATGGAAGTTGCGAACTGAACTGTCTGCGCTGCGCGATCGTCTGCGCTAATCACGACTGGCATTTACAACTCAAAAATACGAACGGATCTGGGGAGTCGTTGTCCCCACATGTAGGGATTGAATGTGGGGATTTAACTCGCTCTGGCGGAATATGTTGAGTAACCCAGTCAAATAAAGACAGGCCACCAGCGGTTATTCAAGGGGATCTGACTCAATCATGGAGTTCGCCACCCTCATCAACTCATCCTGTGAGATGCCGTCGGCGATCGCCCCCAGCACATACCCCGTTTGCTCTTGCTGCCAGGCCACGTAGCGAATCTCGCCTTCGCCATAGTCAATTGTGAGGTAGCGCCCCGTAATACTGTTAGACAGCTCGACTGGGGTCAGATCATCTTGATGTCGCTGCTGCCAATCGGCAAAGGCTGCCGGATGCATGATGGCGGCAGCTCCCACCGTTAGACAATCGGGTTGCACGCCGCGATCGCAGTCAGGATCCGGCGACAGATACACCATCAGGCCAGTGTCGCCGACATCGATCGAAGGATAGAGAGGCTCTGACAGCGCTGGCAAATAGCTCGGTAGCCGCATCTGCAAATCACCGGGTAGCTGCTGCTGGATGTCGGGCAGGATGGCATCAAACAAAGGCGCGGGGGTGGCCTGGGCAGTGAGAGGCGACAGCAAAGTTCCTAACCAGAGGCCGTAGCGGAGTAGTGGTGTCCAAAACATTCGTTTCATCAGAGTAAGCTCAATCGCCATTAGGTGAACGCTCATCACTCTAAAGAGGCCGTGGCGATCGCACGACTACCCCAGGTCACCCAAATGCCATGACTCTAGTCATCACGGCGGCAGCCACCGTCGCAGTATGGTACGAATAGCTGCTTCCTAATTCTTGTTCTTGGCGATGACTGTATCCGCCTGCTCATCTCAACTGCGCCGCACCATCCGCTGGGTGGAATGGTTCATTTTAGGGTCCAGTTTGATTCAAAACTGGCTCAGTTCCCACCTCCAAACGCAATCACCGCCCCTACTGTGGGCATATCTGTTCGGCATCGTTTTTTGGGGATTCAGTCTGCACTTGCCGCTGGCCCAACCGCTCTGGCAGCGGCGCGTCTACGTTTTCTTACAGCTCGGGTTAATTCTTACGGCCTTCACGTGGGAATTGTGGTTTGAGCTGTTGCTCTACTTTGTTTTGGTGAAGAGTTGCTTCCTGCTGCCTCGCCGCGAAGTCCTCGTCGCCACCCTCCTGGCAGGCATTGGGGAAATTACCATTACCGCTCAGTGGATTCCGGGGAGGATAGACGAGATTGTCACCCAGATTCAGGCCGGACAGGTCGAAACCATCTACAACTTTCGAGTCATCCTCGTCAGCAACATTGTCAATTACCTGGGTATCAGCTTGTTTGCTGTGTGCTTTGGGTTGGTGATAGTGGCCGAACGCCAGAGTCGGCTGCGGGCCGAGGCCCTCTCGCAACAGGTGGAAGCTCAGGCCATCGCCCTGGAACGCACCCGCATTGCCCGCGACATCCACGATGGTTTGGGCCATTCCCTCACGGCCCTGAGTGTGCAGCTCGAACTGACTCAACGGTTGACCCAACAAGAGCCCGTCGCGGCGGCGGGGGCTTTAGCTACCGCACAACAGCTTACCCATCAGTGTTTGCAAGATGTGCGGCTGTCGGTGCAAACCATGCGACAACGTCACTTTGATCTCAATCAGGCCATCCGTGAACTGGTTGAGCAAATTCATACCCTCCAGATGCTCAGGATTGATGACCAGCTCCAGCTACCGTCTCTATCGCCCTCTGTGGCTCATCAGCTCTATTGCATTGTGCAAGAGGGACTCACCAACATTCAAAAACATGCCCAGGCCAGCCGAGTGCAGTTGCGGGGGTATGCAACGAGTTCAACCATTTGGCTAGAGCTGCAAGACGATGGCGTTGGCTTTGACTCAGATAGCGTATTGCCAGGGTTTGGGCTGCGGGGCATGCACGAGCGCACCCAACTCCTCGGCGGACAGCTAAAAGTGCAGAGCCAGGTAGGCGCAGGAACGTTCATTCAGGTCTGTATTCCCCGATGATTCGTCTGATGTTGGCTGATGATCAAGCGCTGTTTCGTCAGGGGCTGGCGCGCCTTCTGGCCCTAGAACCTGATATGGCGGTGCTGGCCGAGGCGAATGATGGTCGCGCCGCGATCGCCCTGGCCGAGCAACATCAGCCCGATGTCATCTTGATGGATATGCGCATGCCGCAGATCGATGGCGTGGAAGCTACGCGCCAGATTCATCAACGGTTGCCCTGGATTCGTATTCTCGTGCTGACGACCTTTGACGAAGATGACTATATCCAGGCATCTCTCAGGGCGGGGGCCTTGGGCTATTTACTCAAAAGTACTCCTTCGCCCCAGTTGGCAGCAGCCATTCGCACGGTTTACCAAGGCTACGGTCACCTCGGGCCGACCATCGCGCCCAAGGTGTTTACTCAACCCCGCCAGAGCGTGCCCGCTGTCGATTATCGGCACCTGTTTACAGATCGCGAACTCGACATTCTGCACCTGCTGCGGCAGGGCTGCACTAATCGCGAAATGGCGGCGGCGCTGCATCTCAGCATTGGCACCGTCAAAAACCACCTGACCCGCATTCTCTCGCAGTTGGGGATGCGCGATCGCACTCAGGCCGCACTGTGGGCACACCAGCACCTGACATCTCCCGATTTCCTGGCCGATGCCAGACATGACCAACGTCATGGAGATCGATGACAGCAGTCCCGGACTATCCCCCTGCTCGCTACCTATGATGACTCAGTCACATCGGTGAGTGGAGCCTTAGCCCTTGGGGGTGACGGGCTCATCGATGGTGAATCACATGATGATCAGGAGCTTGAATGATGCGAATCTTATCCATCTCGCTAGCGCTGGGAATGAGCAGTTTTGGCCTGCTAAGCGCTCCCCCGGCCCCAGCCAGTCAGATGCGCTTGCGGGATTGTCCGGGAATGACTTGGGAAGCCCAGTCGGGAGGGTGCAAGGTCGTTGACTTTCATGCGCCGCCCCCGGACGTCGAAGCCTTTGAGGTGAGCTTAAGGCAGTCATTACCCGTGGCGATCGCCCAATATCGAACGGACTTTGCGATCGCCCATGCGCCACCTCAGCAAGTTGGTTTACTCGCGCTGCAATACGAGGTCACACCATCGCCGACTTGGTTATCCATGAGTGTTCAAATGAATCAAGTCCCCTAACCCCAGCGAAGACAGCAATCACGCCCAAACTAGCAACAGGGCTGTAGCTCACCTGCTCTCATCCACATAGCGGCAAAAAGGTATCGTCAAAATATGCGTTTCATCTCAATGTCGACCCTCAGTGCCATCACAATTTGGGCAGTCGTGGTCATCGCTGCGGCTCTAGGGGAAGCGTTTTGGTTGGCTCGTCCACCTGTGTCTCCCGGTGAAGATTTACAAGCGATTGAAGCCCATTTGGTTCAAACGCTAAGTCAGGAACGCGATCGCTCATTCGGCAGTGCGGCGCTGATTTTGATTAAAGCGGGCGACATTGTGGCGACTCATCAGTTTGGGGTTGCCAATGCCAGCACAGAAGCGCCTGTGCAATTGGCGCAGACTCGTTATCAGCTAGCGTCAGTGAGTAAGCTAGTCACCGCATGGGGAGTGATGAAGCTGGTAGAAGATGGCAGACTCAAACTCGATGACCCCATTGCTCCATACCTTAAACGCTGGCGTTTTCCAGAAAGTGAGTACAGCGGCAGAGTCACCGTAAGGCATCTACTCAGTCATACCGGGGGACTGGATGATCTCCTCGGCTATCAGGGGTTTCCCATCAACGAAGAGGTTCAGACTCTGGAAGCCTCGTTGACATTAGCTCAAGACGTCGCATCGGGTAAACCGCGTGGGGTCAGAGTGGTCCGAGAACCGGGCCAGACTTGGCTATATTCTGGGGGTGGCTACACAGTTTTACAGCTGTTGATTGAAGAAGTTACCCAACGGTCTTTTGCAGACTACATGGCAGACTCTGTCTTGCAACCTTTGGGCATGAGCAACAGCACCTTTGATTGGCACACTCTCGTTGATACCAACCAGGCTGAAGAGGTGGCCACTAGCTTTGATGCCAACCTTAAGGCCACTCCACCACGACACTATACAGCGACGGCGGCGGCTTCCCTTTACGCTACCCCTCGCGATATGGCTCAATTTGTACAAGCTTACACACGACAAAATCCAGTTTTAAGTGCAGCAACACTGCGAGAGATGATGGCCCCTCAGCCGGGAGCCCGTCAAGATTGGGGCTTGGGACATACGCTTTACGTCCCTAATCGCGCTAATGGATATGTCGTCGGCCATGACGGTGGCAACCTACCGGCGCTAGGGCACACCGTGCGCATCAATCCTGAAACAGGCAATGGCATCGTGCTGATGATTTCCGGCAATCTACACCTAGCTGGCGCATTAGGAGATGACTGGGTTTATTGGGAAACGGGGCAGCTGACGGCAAATGCCAGACTCAGAATATTAGGGAGTCGTTTAAAGCCAGCGATCGCTGGTATCGGGTTAGGCATCATCCTGATTGCGCTCTGGAGGCGCTATAACTTTGCTGCGAAATGAGACTCCACATGATGCAAGCAGAGCGTTCAGAAAATCGGAATGGCAGGGTAGGCGATGTATAGCAGTGCATTATCGAGAACTCATACTAAATCAGCCCTAACTCTGCGGCTCGTTTCACAGCGGCGCGACGATTGGTGACATTGAGTTTGCTGTAAATCCGTTTGGTGTGGGTACGTACGGTACTCAAGGCCACAACTAGTTCACGGGCGATTTCGGGGCCAGTTAGTTCGGTGGTGAGCAGTCGGAGTACCTCCAGTTCCCGTTGGCTGAGGGGTTCGATGAGGGATTGGGAAGATGGGGAGTGGAGGAGTGAAGGAGTGAGGGTGTAAGGAGGTGAGGAGGATTGATGCTGTTGCCCCCAGGTTTCGGAAGCTGCTAGGAGCAGCTGGGTGTAGGTGGGGGAGATACCGCGAATCATAGCTTCCCGCAGTAGTCGCGCCATTGGGGCTCCATGTTCTGCAAAGATGCGCACATAGCCCTCAGTTTCAGCCAGCTTTAAAGCCCGTTCTAGGGAGGCGATCGCTGACTCAACATCCCCTTGAGCCCCGTGTGCCAAGGCCAGAACCACCAGGATTTTGAGAGTGCTGCCCGTGCGTTCCTGAGCTTCGGCGGTGGCTAACAAGCGTGTCAGGAGTCCGATCGCCTGATGCATGACCTCGTCGTCTGTGCCATTGCGCTGGTACTGAGCGATCGCTACCCTTACTAAGGTTAGGTGTTCATATTCCCGTAGATAGCTGGGCTCATCATCTAGCGATAGCCCGCTTTCCTGTACCCAGTTCAGCGCCTCAGCCAGGCGACCCTGCTGTAACCACCACCGCACCCTCAATACTTCAGCCGGTCGCACATTTGGCACGGGCGATCGCCGATATAGCCGCGCCGACTCCTGCAACTGGTCAAACGCTGCGTCTAGGTTCCCCTGGGCCGCTGTCAATTGAGCTTTGACCAGCCACCAAATATACGCGGCCCCTGATAACGAAATCTGCTCACGGATCGCCTCACCTTTCTGCAGTAGTTGACTTGCTGCCGCTAAATCTCCCTGTTCATAGCAGATCTCGCTTAAGACTAAATACTGCTCTGCGGTTCCCTGGAGTATGGAGTCGCTCTGTTGCTCCACTAGCTGTAACATTTGCTCACAGGTGTTGACTGTGAGCCGCAGCCACCCTTGGGCCAGGCCCATTTGCGCGAGGATGGAGTTGGCAGAAACGACAAGCTGAATACCGCCCAGCTTTTGAAAAATCCTCAATCCCTCAGCAAAAGAGCGGTGCGCGGCGGCGACTTCGCCACTTGACCAGTAAGCCAAACCGAGGAAGGCGGCGGTCGTGCCCCGTTCATAGCCCTCGTCGGGAGGTAACCGCGACATTGCTTGCTGGGCATAGGTGATGGTGCTGGCAAAATCGCCCAGCGCTTGGGCACGATAGGCCCGAGTATTGGCAATCGAGGCAGGTAAAAACCGATACTGCACTTCATTGGCGGCGATCCGTTGTGCCGCAGGATCCCCGGCCTGCATTAACTGTGCCAACTCACGTTCGGCATCTTGTAAATACGTTTCAATCCCCTCTGGCTGCCCTGCATTCAGCAGCACCAGCGCATAGGCCACACTCAGAATTGGTCGAGTCCGAATCAACGAGTCAGGCAGCATCTTCAGCCAACTCCGCACCGTAGCCTCTTGCTGACGGTTACGCATCATGGGCCACACTGGCTCAATCAAATCTGCCGCTCGCACGAAATCCTGGGCGGCTAGAGCGTGGCGAATCGCCTCAGAGCACAGATCATGCTGCTCGTACCATTTACTCGCCCGTTCATGTAGTTGGGGCAGGCGGTCTGGCCAATCGGTGCGGGCATGGGCCAAGAGCACATCAGCAAACAGGTGATGGTAACGGTACCACTGGCGCTTGTTGTCCAGCGGAATGATAAACAGGTTGCCCCGCTCCAGCGTTTCCAGCATTTTCTGGCCATCAGCTTGGTCAGTGACGGCATCGCAAAGGTCACCACTTAAACGTTCCAAAATAGCCGTTTGCAGCAAAAAGTGACGAACGCGATCGCTCTGTCGCTGCAACACTTCTTCCAGCAGATAGTCCACGATGTAGCGATCGTCGCCAGAGAAGGCCACGATGTAGCCAGGGAGATCTTCCCGTCCTTGCATCGAGAGCGCCGCAAGCTGTAGTCCAGCAATCCAGCCTTCGGTGCGTTTTTCTAAAGCACCCACATCCACCGCTGAGATCTCCAACCCCATCACCTGGTTGAGAAAAGCCGCCGCTTCTTCCGGCGTAAACCGCAGGTCTTTCACCCTCAGCTCGGTCAATTCTCCGTGAGACCTCAGCCGAGCCAGAGAGAAGGGCGGGTCGGCACGGCTGGCGATGATCAGATGCATTTGGGGCGGCAAATGACTGAGCAAAAAGCTCATTCCCTCATGAATCGCTGCAGTCGCGATCTCATGGTAGTCATCCAGAATCAGAACAAATTCTGCTTCAACAGCAGCCACTTCATTGAGCAGCGTCATCAAGACCGACTCAATGGGGGGTGGTTGCAGTGTTTGCAGCAACTGGAGAGATCGCGCCCCCAGACCCGGTTGAATCATTTGCAGAGCCGTAACCAGATAGGTCCAAAAAACCGCTGGGTCGTTGTCACCGGGATCTAGGGAAACCCAGGCCACGGGGCGATGAGGGACGGCGGCAATCCATTCAGCGAGCAGCGTTGTTTTGCCAAATCCAGCAGGGGCGGAGATCAGGGTGAGCTTGCGCTGTGGAGTGATGCGATCAAGCAGCCTGGGGCGTGAGACCAAGTCAGCAGACCATTGGGGGCGATAGAGCTTAGTCTCTAGTAAGAGCAAGTTTGAAGTAGTCGGTCTCACTGAGGCAGTCATGTCTCTATCATCAAGCTTCTAAAAACCGCTTGCAAATCCCGGAATCACTGGGGGGTCATTTCAAGCAGCTTAATTCTCCCTGTAGGTTGACTCTGAGCCTACGTGAATACTAAGCCTAAATTTTCAACCTTGACGCTGCACTAGGACATAAAGTGAGCGTTAGAGATCATCTTTAAGGCAATCCCCGCGATCGCATAAACTATAGTGGACCCCAAAAATTGGACAGATAGCTAAGCTCTAAACCGCTCAAAAATGATAGGAGTAGTTCATGAGCAGAAAACGCAAGCACTACAGCCCCCCATTCAAAGCCAAGGTGGCGATCGAGGCGCTACGAGGCCACAAGACGACGGCTGAGTTAGCGAGTCAGTATGAAATTCATCCCACGATGATCAACAACTGGAAGCGGGAACTGCAGGAAAAGGCCAGTGACCTGTTTGAGTGTGGTCAGACGGTGCGTCAGGGGCCGTCTTCGACAACCCAGGCCCAGATTGATGAGTTATATCGTCAGATTGGGCAGTTGACAGTAGAACGCGATTTTTTAGCCAAGCGCTCAGCACCACTGGGTCTGCCAGCCGCCAAGCCCTGGTAGAGCCAGGGCATCCCCAGTTGAGCCTGGTGCGGCAGTGCCAGCTCCTCGGAGTGAGCCGTTCGAGTCTGTAT
>NZ_JACSWC010000166.1 GCF_016888165.1 Halomicronema sp. CCY15110
GTGGGAAAGCTGATTGCCGAGTTCAAACGCGCTCACCCAGAAACCCGGGTGGCCCTGCGGCGCATGGACGAGCGGGACATCGGCGCGACGCTGACCAGTGGGGAAATCGATGTGGCGATCGCCTGGGATGTGGCGATTCCCACTGGCCTGCACCATCGCCCTCTGGGTCAGGTGGCCCTAGCGGTCATGGTGCAGTCAGGCCACCCACTGGCGCAAAAAGAGTTTGTCACCTGGGCTGACCTGGCCGGGTATCCGATTATTCTGCCCGATCGCGATCGTCAGCCGATTATCTACGACCACTACAAGCGCTATACCGCTGAAGCTGGCTTTGAACCAGTGATCGCGATCGATGTCTCCACGATGGCCGACGCTTTGGCGATGGTGGCGGGCGGTGTCGGCGTCGGCCATGCTCCGGTGGTGCCGGGGCTGAGCTATCCGGGGGTCTCTATTTTGCGGCAGAAGCCGCTCTTTGAGTTTAGCTACGAACTAGTCTGGGCCAACACCAAAGCGGCGATAGAAAGCTTGCTTGGGCTATGTTGAAGGTGATCCAAAGATTAAAAGCCAGTCGGCGCAGGGCTCCAGCAGCACTAAAAACATCCCAGATTGCAGATTGGGGTCGTCGAGTAGTAAGGTTGCCAATGCCCAAATCACCAGCGGCACAATTACAAAATTGCCGACGATTAGCACGGTCATAAACTGGCGGCAGCGAAAAACCCAGCGCAGGTGGGTAAGGGGCATCTGGCAAAAGGTGGTGTAAAGAATTCTGCGAGTTTGTGCGATCGCTGTTGCAAGAGAAGATTCAACAGCTTGAGGCTCAGATTCAAGAAATGGTGGTGTTTAAGTTTGCTTTGGAGCAGTATCGCGACAGTTGGGCCGAGAACCATCCCCATCCTGAACCGGGCGATATTTGCCCGCTCATCGAAACTGTGCCCCTGACTGAATAGGGCTAGATACCACTTGCCGAAGTGATCGGGTATTTCATCCTGGTTTCACAATTGGCTGATAATTTCACGGAGTTAGTATCTTTCAGGACTGTGCTCCGATGTCTCTGGAACCGCCATCATCTCAGTCAGAAATTCAAGATTCCAGCATCGACGCTTCAGAGCCCACTTCTGAAGCGTTAACTTTTGAAGACTCATCGCCAGCACCGTCATTTACTCAACCTTCACAACCCGCCTATCGCCGCTATGGTCGCGCGTTGTTGGGGCTGGGGGTGTTTACCGTGTTGAGTGGCGGCATTTTGCTGATTACTCAGCAGATTAAGCCTGCTAATTCTATGGCCGGGGTGGAAGGCCATGATATGTCGGGGATGTCCCACGACGACATGATGCAGGTAGATGGGGCGTTTAACGCAGTGCCCGTCACGGTGGCAGTGGTGCAAGCAGGAAACTTTGAGGCTGGGGTTTCCTACACGGGTTCGATCATGCCCTACCAAGAAGCGGTGGTGTATCCGCGCGTAGCGGGGCAGTTGACCAACTATTCGGTGTATCCGGGCGATCGCGTCGAAGCCGGACAAGTGCTGGCCGAGCTGATTGCCGATGAGCGCTCGACTGCGCTAGCTGAAGCGAGCGCTGAGGCTAATGTGATGCAGACTTCCTTGCAGGTGAGCCAGGTCGAAATCGATGAGCAACAGCAGGAAATTGCTCGCCTCCAGGCAGAACTCGATTATGTGAATCTCCAGCGCGATCGCTTTGCCAAACTCACTGCCGAGGGCGCAACTTCCCAAAACGAGTACGATGCCGTTGCGACGGAGGTGGCGGCGCAAGAAGCGGCTTTAGGTCAGGCCCAGGCAAAACTGACTCGTCTCACTGCTCAGGTAACACGAGAGCAAGCTAGAGTCGGACAGGCCGAAGCCAGGGTCAACACCGCTGCCGTGATGCAGGGCTACACCACTTTGCAAGCTCCCATCAGCGGCATTGTGCAGAGTCGCATGGTTGATCCGGGTGTCGTGGTGCAGCCGGGGATGGGCGTGCTGAAAGTTGGCGACTACTCGCGGGTGCGGCTGCAGGCCAACGTGGCCCAAAAAGATGCAGGCTACATCCGGGTGGGCACCCCCATTCGCGCCCAAGTGCCGGGAGCCACCGACGAACCACTCACCGGCAGCGTCACCAGTATCTTTCCCCAGACCAACAATGACACCCGCACCGTCATGGTGGAAGCGCTGATCGATAATCCCCAGGGGCGCTTGCTGTCAGGCCAGTATTTGGAAATGACGCTGCTGACGAAGAGCCAGAGCAATACCCTGTCGGTGCCGCAATCGGCGGTGGTGGAGTACAACAGTGAGCCGTCCGTGTGGGTGATGGTAGGCACCACTGCCGAGCGGCGGATGGTGGAAACCGGCATGGTGAGCAGCGATATGGTCGCTATTACCAGCGGCCTGAATCCGGACGATCAGGTCATCACGTCAGGCTACAGCCGTTTAGTACCCGGTGTTCAGGTAGCCGTAGTCGATGACACAGGCAATCCCTTACCCATGCTGGGGGACAGCAGCCAGGGGAATGTGGAAGTGGCGATCGTCGAGCCTGATTCCACCCAAAGCTTTAAGTCGGGAGGCGCTGATCTGGTGATAGAAGTGCGCGACCCCGATACTCAGGAACCGTTGCCCGTTGAGGACGTAACTGTCGATGTCACGATGCCCATGCCCAACATGGCTCCGATGACCACCATGGTGCAGTTCGAGCCCACGGGTCAGCCGGGACGGTTCCAGATCAAAACTCACTTCGGCATGGTGGGGGAATGGCAGATCAAAGTCGAGGTCAATGACCCTGACTACAAAGGCCAAGCTCTCATCGCCGTGCCGGTTGAGTAGCGCGATATCGCGCTTTTGTTTAGTGTCCTTTCTTTAAATCAACGTAGTTGAGGATTGCATGAAAAAAGTTCTGTTACTTTTGGCGGTGGTTGGATTGTTGAGTACGGCCTGCGGTAGCGCCAATCAGGCGGAGACGGAAGCCCCGGATGCGGCGGCTGCGCCAGCGGCGGAGACAACTGAGGCGGCTGCATCGGCGGGGGTGGCGATCGCCCTCATTACTCCGGAAGACGCCTCCGTGCCAATGGGTGATGCGGAACTAGTGCTGCAGGTGGTTGACCCAGCGACCAACGAGCCCGTTGCCGTTGAAAATCTGGAAGTTGACCTCTCAATGCCGATGGATGGGATGGATCCCATGACTACGATGGCGGTTGTCGAGCCGGGAGCAGAAGCGGGTCAATACAAGGTCATGACCAACCTGGGCATGGAAGGCATGTGGATGATGACAGTTAAATCCGCCGATGCGGCGATGCCCGGTGAGGCGGTCTTCAACCTGGATGTGAAGTAGATCCCTATCCCCTCCTCGGAGCTATCCATTCGGCAGAACTCTGTCAAAGACTTGTATAGCAAGGTTTCTGACATTGAGTTGCAGGGGGTAAAACCTCACCGCCTTGATAAACCTCTCCTTGCGTGGGCGTAGCCTGCCCGGAGAGGTTAGGTGAAGTTCTACAGCCCATAAAACTACCGCAACCGATCTCTGCAACCTTTCCCCGACAAGCGATGCACCAACTTGTGTACAAGGGATAGCTCCCAGGAGGGAATTGTGTTTGCGCTCTTTTTCCCTAACTATTTCCCCCTGTTTTTAGGGCATTTAAGACGATGAAAAGTTTTCTGACCAACTGGTCGATCAAGCATCCGGTCATCGTCGCTGCGGCCTATATTGCCGTGCTGGTGCTGTCGGTGTTGACACTGTTCCTGCTGCCAGTGCGGATGATGCCCTATGTGCAGAGTCCGCTGGTGTCGATCGTCACGATGGCTCCCGGCTCTTCTCCAACGGAAGTGGAAACCTACATCAGTAAGCCGATTGAGCAGCGGATGACGGTACTGGATGGGGTGCGATTCATTCGCTCCAGCTCTCAGCAGGACATGTCCCTGGTGACGATTCAGTTTGCCTGGGGAGACGACATCGGCCAAGCGGTGCAGTCCGTCCAGAGTGTGATGACCGCAGCCGAGGGGGATATCGAGCTGGATGGCTTCAACTCCCGTTCCTATTGGGTGCTGCCCATCGATCCGCTGAACCGTCCGGTGCTGACCCTGGCCCTGCGAGGGGAGGGCTGGGATCCCGTACAGCTGCGGGAATTTGCCGATAATGCCTTGGTCGATCGCCTGACTCAGGTGCCCAATGTGCAGGCGGTGTCGATCTTTGGGGGCTATCGACGGCAGCTTCAGGTCGTGGTGGATCGTCAGCAGCTAGCGGCCTATGGGCTGTCGATTTTGCAGATACGGGATGCGATCGACGCCAACAATATCAGCCAGGGAGCCGGGGTACTCACCCAGGGGGATTCCGAGATTCTGGTGCGGGCTGATAAGCGAGCGCTGAGTGCCGCCGATGTGATGGATTATCCGGTGCTAGAGCAGGATGGCCAGGTGGTCTATGTTCGCGATGTGGCGACGGTAAAAGACACCTTTGAGGAACGGCGCAGCGGCTACCGCTACAACGGTGAGGCGGCGCTGGCCGTAAATATTATTCAAAAGCCGGACTCCAGCTCCCCTCAGGTAATTAAGCAAGTGCGGGCCGAGCTGGCACAGATTCAGGCCGAAAATCCGGGCCTCAGCTTTGAGGAGGCCTACGACAATTCCTACCTGGTCAACATCATCCTCGACAGTACCTTTCAAGAACTGCTGATTAGCGTGCTGCTGGCGGGGATTGTGATTCTGGTCTTTTTAGAAGACTTTCGGGCCACGGCGATCATCATGATCTCCATTCCCACCTCGTTAGCGCTTTCCACCCTGCCCTTCATTCCCATCGAGATGTCCCTCAACTCCTCGACGCTAATTGGGATGATGATGGCGATCGGTAAGCTGGTGGATGACTCGATTATCGTCATCGACTCCATTGACCAAAAGCTTCGCCAAGGCTTTCAACCGATGCCGGCAGCGATCCGAGGCACTGGGGAAGTGTTTTTGGCGAGTGCGGCAGCCAGCTGTGTGATGATTGCGGCGCTGTTGCCGACTATTCTCGCTGGAGGACTGACGGGACTGATGTTTGTCGGGCTGGTTTGGCCTATGGTGTTTGCCTTCATCGCCTCGCTGATTGTATCGATCACGCTGATTCCCTTAATTGCGGCGTTTGTGCTCAAACCAGTTCAGGAACGACGGCAGCGGCAGACCTGGCTGCAATGGCTCATGACCCCGGTAAGGGTAGGCTTTCAAAACCTGGAGCAAGGCTATGGTTGGCTGCTCGATCGCTGCATGAACCATCGGGAAATTACGCTGGCGATCGCGGGTTCTGCAATTGTGCTGGCGATCGCCCTCTACCCCTTTGTGCCCCAAGAAATGATGCCCCTGGGGGATTCCGGCCAGTTCATGGCTTCCCTGGAGATGGAAGCGGGCACCTCCTTTGCCAAGACGGACGAGAGCGTGTACCAGCTAGAGCAGCTCTTGCTGGCCCAGCCCGATATTGCCAAGGTGTCTGCTCAGACCGGCTTTGAGCTGACTCGCAACAGCACTTACTTCAGCGGCTACAGCATGGGCAGCGTCAACTCGGCGTCCCTGATTGTCACCCTGAAGGACCAGCGGCAGCGCGACATCTGGGAAATTATGGACAGCGTCGAAGCGGAAGCCCGCCGCACGATTCCCGGCCTGCGCCGCATTGCTTTCAAAGAAATGGGTGTCGACGTGATGGCGACCTCCGCCGCGCCTATTCAACTCGCCGTCTATGGCGAAGATCTAGAGGTGCTCCACCGTCTGGCCGAGGGCGTGCTCCGCATTGCTGAAGACACGCCTGGTTTGGTGATGGCTCAAACCAGTTCTGCCTTGACCCAGCCGGAATATCAGCTCACGGTCGATCGCCGCCGCGCCCAAGAGTTGGGGCTGAACGTGCGCATGGTGGCGCAACAAGCTCGCTATGCCTTGAATGGTGGCTTTACCCAGCGCTACTACAACCGCCCTAACCTACGCCAGAACTCGATTTTGGTGCGCTATGAGGAGAGCGATCGCGGCACCCTCGACAACCTGGCGGGTACTTACATTACGACCCCAACGGGACAACAGGTGCCGCTGAACACGGTGGCTACTCTGGAGCGTCAGAACGGCCCCACCCTGATTGAGCATGTGGGCGGCAAACGGGTCGTGTACGTCAACGGCTACTACCGCAAAGGTGGGCCAGCGTCGATGGATCTGTCGATGGCGATCGCCATGCGGGCGGGGCAAGAACTCGCCTTTCCCCCCGGCTACGGGGTTGATTCCATGGGCGATATGACCGACATGATGATCGAGTTCGATCGACTACTGAAAGGGCTGTTAGTGTCGTTGGTTTTGATTTACCTGATTCTGGTGATTCAGTTTGGCTCCTTCATTCAACCCCTGGTGATGATGTTGTCGGTGCCGTTGCAACTGGTGGGGGTTTTCGGCGGCTTGATCCTAGCCCAGCAGACCCTCTCCAGCGTGTCGATTCTGGGGATTGTGATTTTGTCGGGACTATCGCTCTCAGCAGCGATTCTGTTGCTAGAGCTGATTTTGGCGAAACGAGCTGAAGGCGTACCCCGCGATGAGGCGATCCGCATGGCAGGCCCAGTGCGGCTGAAGGCGATTACCATGACGACACTGACGACGGTAATTGTGATTGTGCGGCTGGCCTTTTTCCCCGAAATCGGCATGGATGCCTATTCACCAATCGCCACTGTGATTTTAGGCGGGTTACTGCTCTCCACGCTGCTGACGCTGGTAGTGGTGCCAGTGGTGTATTCCTTTATTGACGATGCGACGGTATGGCTCAAGCGTCAGGGGCGGCGTCCGGTTCCGAAAAAGTTGGACCCTATCATTGGTGAGTAGCCAAATTCTTGACGATGCGAGTTCTGCTGGTTGAAGATGAGCCCGACTTGGGCAAAGCCATCAAGCGTACCCTCACCCAGGAAGCGTATGTAGTGGACTGGGTGCAGTCGGGAGACGAGGCGCTGGCTTATCTGGAGCATGACTTGTCACTCTACACCGTAGGCGTGTTTGACTGGATGCTGCCAGGAATGTCCGGAATTGAGCTATGCCAGTGGCTGCGATCGCACCACCATGCTCTCCCCGTCTTAATTCTCACCGCTAAAGACCAAATTACTGATCGCATCACGGGGCTGGATGCCGGGGCCGATGACTATCTGGTCAAACCTTTTAGCATGGCCGAACTGTTAGCGCGGCTACGAGCCCTGCGACGGCGATCGCCCGACCTCAAGCCCAGTACACTACAGATCGGGCCATTGATGTTGGACTGCGATCGCCGCATCGCCTTCCTGAAAACTGATCACACTGAACAGCCCATCGAACTCACCCAAAAAGAGTTTCAACTGCTGCAATATTTCATGGAGCATCCGAATCAAATTTTGGCCCGTGACCAGGTGCTCAACCAACTCTGGGAAATTGGGGCGGAGCCCAATAGCAATGTAGTGGCGGCCCAGATGCGCCTGCTCCGCCGCAAATTGGCCCAGCATGGCTGTGAAGACTTTATCGAGACTGTCTATGGTATGGGATACCGCCTCAACGCCCAATAAACTGTTTCGCCGCAGTCGTCGGCAACTTACCGTCTGGTATACCGGCGTGATGGCAGTCGTGCTGGGGCTGAGCGGATTGGGCGTCTACGAAGCGATCGCCCATGCCCACCGAGTCACCGCTGACCGTGAACTAAAGTCAGTCGCTGAAACCGTTCACAATGCGCTGGAAAAGACCCTGACCACCAATGGTCAGATCAACGGGGTTTCTCCGAACTTGCTGCCGAATCTATGCGTGGCCGGAGAGCCCTGTCGGGTGCCCTTCGAGCGATCGCGGGGACATCACCAGGGCACCCTCTATCGAGGTAGCTATTACTTTCGAGTCTTATCCCCAGAGCAGGATCTCATCGCCACCGCAGGGGTTTATCCAGAAGGCCTGCCTGCCGCAAACCCAAATGACTCCTGGCAAACGGTATGGGACGCCGCTGGCAACGAGTATCGACAAATCGCCCTGCCTCTGTATGACCCGAACCAGCAGGCTCAACTCGGCACACTGCTGGTGGGGCGCTCCTTCAGCGACTTTGCGACCTACCTGACCATGATTCGGTGGATTATTTTGCTCAGTCTGCCCATCACAATGGGGCTAATTGCGGCGGCGAGCTGGTGGTTAGCAGGATTGGCACTAAAGCCCGTGCAGGTGTCCTATCGCAAAATTCAACAGTTCACCGCCGATGCGGCCCACGAATTGCGGACGCCGCTAACCGCTTTACAGGCCACTGCTGAGTCCGTTATGCGGTTACCTGAAATTTCCGATGCCAATGCCCGTGAGATGCTGCAGGTCACGACTCGGCAAAACCAGCGGCTGACGACCTTGGTGAGCGATTTACTGTTACTGTCTCGTCTCGATACCCAAAGCCCGGCGAAAAAGACACCCTGCTGCCTTCAGGATATCCTCAGCGATATCGAAGAAGAACTCGCGGCTTTGGCCATCTCCAACGATGTCCACCTCATGCTTGACCAGCCCCAAGCACCCGCGATCGTGGTGCTGGGCACCGAAGAACACCTCTATCGATTAATATTCAACCTTGTCAGCAATGCCCTTCAGCACACCCCCGCTGGTGGAAAAGTGAGCATCCGACTCCGGCAGACCGTTCGCAAGACATTTCCCGAAGGCGAAAAGCATCAGGCGGTGGTGACGGTTGAAGATACTGGCATCGGTATCGCGCCCGCAGACCAAACCAAAATCTTCGATCGCTTCTACCGAGTCGAAAAAGATCGCTCCCGTCAGAGCGGCGGCTCCGGGTTGGGACTGTCGATCGCCCTGGCGATCGCTCTGGCCCACGGCGGCGATATTCAGGTACAGAGTCAGGTCGGACAGGGCAGCACGTTTATCGTTACACTTTCTGCCTCTTAGACCTACCCCTGTGAAGGTTATAAAAATGCCTCAAAGTCTTGGAGCAAAAGGGCCAGCACAGCCACGTACAAAACCGTCTCGACTGAGCCCCAAACCCCGGTAAATAGTAAATTGGCGAGCCATGGCCAAGCGCAAGCAAACCCCACGAAAAGACCTAGCGGCGAAAGGCAGAGTTCTAGAAATTCCAAAAGTACTAACCAACTGCGAAGAATGGCCATGATATGACGTCCTGTTGAGTGGTTGGGTTGGGTTATGGTCTCAGCCCAGAGAGAGGTTAGCGATCGCCCTGAGCAAGGGTTAGGCCTGATTTTTCAAAAATCCCATCAGGTTATTCAAAAAGGATTGACTCACTGGCTCGCGGGTGGCATTCACGGTCTCGGGTGAGCTCGGAGGCAATTTTTTGGCCGGGGACGGAGTCGCCTCAGCCGCTGCTGCTTTGGGTGGTTGGCTGCTGATCAACGGCGGCTGCGGGGTGGATACTGGTTTCAGTATGGGGACTTCTTCCAGCAGACTCACCACAATTAACCGAAAAGCAATTTGCTGAATTTGCCGGACCGAAAGCTGCAGGTGTTTAGCAATTTCTTTGAGAGACGTACGGCCGTCGGTAAATTCCCAAACTTGCCATTCCGCTTGCTTGAGCTTCAAGGTCGGTTTGCCATCAATCATGCTGATTAATGCCGCATTCGGGTCGGGCAACTTTTCTTCAAGCACCGTCCAGTTTTTGAGCGCTCGGAGGCCCGATAGCGTCACATCTAACGCTGGAGCGCTTAATCCCGTGGCTTCGGACAAGGGGGTCTTTTGCGAGCTATCGAAGTGAAACCAGCCATCTTCAAGGGCAAAGAGAGCACATACCTGCTGCATCACCTGGATGTAAAATAGCATCCGCAGTTGGTCGGCCTCTAGAATACCTTGGGATTTGAAGCAGAGTCCGGCTGGGGTGGAGAGATCGCAACTTTTTAGCAAGCGACCAGCAGCATGACTGCCCAGCCAGCCTCGCTTGTCGATCAGCGTGACCAGACCGCGACCATCGGAGCGGTTGGCCGCCGTGGTGATACGACCCTGCTGAAACCAGATGTAGTGCGATCGCGACGTGTGGTGGTCAGTGGGTTCTGGGAGCGGAGTAATTGTGAGTAAGCCAGTCTTATGGCCTTGTTCTAAAAACTGAAATATTTCAGCCAGTGAAAATTCTGCGAGGTGTCCGGTGATAGCCATAGGTTTTGTTTACTCCAGCCGAGTGTTCAGATTGGTCAAAAGGAGCCAGGCGGTCGAGCCGAACCAGGATTACGAGCAAGGCTGAGAAGCCTCATAAACCTGAGGGTGGGGCGCTGCCTGCAAGATCGTGAAGTAGTATTGCACCAAGGTCAGAATGGCTCTCGTCGTCGACTGTTGATCGGTCGGGTTAACGACGATGACAGGAGGTTGTTGTGAGCCCTTGACGTAGCCCAAGGCCAACAAAATGTCTTTCTGACTCCACGCCTTGTCTAAGTCCATATGGGTCAGACCTAAGATAACGGGCGCATCCGAGCGCTGCCGCATAAAGGCCAACATCCGGCGGCTATAGCGAAACTCGTGGGGCCGATGGGCCGCCACCAGCATGATGTAGGCATGGGCCTTGCGAATCAAAATATCCCACATAAAGTCAAAGCGCGCCTGACCAGGGGTGCCATAGAGATGTAGGGCGGTATCTGGGCCAAATTGGAGGCGACCAAAATCAAAGGCAACCGTGGTGCTGCTCTTGAGATCAGCGGTTTCGTCGGTCGCGCGGCGGTCTGTGTCAACCACTTCAATTTCGCTAATGGTGCGAATAAACGTTGATTTTCCAGCTCCTACTGGCCCGGTAACCACCAAGCGCATGATTTCCATAAGTCTTCAAGAAGTAAAAAGGTGGGCGAGAGACGGTGCTTAATGCAGAGAAGGAAGGTGCAGCCCCCTTCCTCTGGCAACGTGATCTACTGCAATAATGTCTTGAGTTCAGTGACTGCCCGCTTAATTTCCAGCAGCAGCAGTCCTTGTTTGGCGGCTTGGCTAGCGAGCACCAAAAAGACCGCATCTTCACTACAACTGGTCAGAATGCCATAGCCGGTATTGCCTTCTACGTAGATGCGATCGATGCTGCCTCGGGCCAGTTCGCCGCCGATGCGCTCACCGAGTGACAACATGGCTGCCGACATGGCCGAAACCCGTTCTTCATCCATGCCGCCGGGCAAGGTTGCGGCTAGGGGTAAGCCGTCCGGTGTGACGAGGGCCGCCCCTTGCACATCATTGGTACTTGAGACAAAGTTCTGCAGGATAGCAGAGATTTTTTCCAAATTGATAGCCATAACTAAAACCTCTTAAAACGTGTAAAAAATGAGTGTGACGTGAGCAGCCGTCTCTAGGTACTAGCGGCGGCACCAGTGGCGATCATGCGCTTGAAGAGTTTTTCCGTCCAACCGGTTTCTTTAAGAACGGCGGCGGTTGAGATTTCTAGATAAGCTTGCTCAATAAAAGCCAAATCAATCATGCAAATGCGTGATAGGGCATCGTGCAGCTCGTCAGATTTGCCTTCGCTGCGGAGGCGCTGACCCACTTCATTGACGACTGTGGCCATGGCGGGCACCACATGTTGAGGGCCAATGCCCACGCGGACATGAATCAGACCAATGCGCCAACGGCGATCGGCATAGTCGGTGCCCCAGTCATCCATGCCAGTAAACATTTCATGAAACCACTCGACAAAGGTTTCGCGAAGACGATGGATGCGCCCTTCCGATTCATTTAGAATGGCGTTCATTTCTTCGTCGTTACCCATGTAGGTATAAAAGGCATCTGCCATGTCAGGGGCAATCTCCAGCCCCCAGTCAGCACTGGCCTGAAGAATCGCCCGATCTTCTGGAGTGAAGTTCGTACGCCGGGCCATCCGGGTCATAAATTCGTGGGAGTCGAGTACCATTTGCTGTGTCTCTTGCGCATTGATGTACCTCTCTGTAATAACAAGCCAAAATCTCAGGCAGCATGGGATTAACACGTAGAGAAAAGATTGTGTAAACCCATGTGTGATTCCATTTACATTTCTTTTTGAATACGAGAGTAAGCCACAATCATGATGTCTTTATCTTAGTAATCAACTCTTTGATGTCGGAGGCGATCGCTGCATATTTTCAGGCATTCACACTATTCTTGTTAAGTCGTCATCTAAGTTGATTGAATAACTTGTCTCGACGGCCCAACTTATGTTCTGCAATCTATATCCAGAGAGGCTTTGCTGGTAAAACAACATCCTCCTTGTTTAAGTTAAATGCTTAATAATGACTGCTTTTTTTGTTTGTCCACTTAGCTACAATCCGACAGAGTATGTATTCTTTCTCAATGCTTTTTTTGTGGGGAAATGTTGAGCCTTGTGCGAAATATGTTGTTAATGAGAAAAATCTAATTTTTAACGATGTACAAGCCGCATTGAGAATTATTTTGTTTCGGTAAAATTACTCAAGATTGGGGTTTTAACGCCTCCAATGTCTAGATATTCATTTTTCGTAACCTTCATTTAGGCCTCAAAAAAACCCCGATGAATGTCATCGGGGCTCGCCAGTCTCTGTAGAATGTGGTTTGAGGTGTCAAGAAAAATTACTACGCTTGTGACGTGGACTTGGCATGGCTGATGCACTGACCAATCTGGGTGTCGATCTTCATGATGTGGCCGACTAGCCAGTCGGCTAACTGTTGATGAGCTTGGCGGGCGATCGCTTCACTGGCCCCGCTTTCACGATACTCAACTTGGAGATTGCTGAAGATTTCTAAAAATCTCGCATGGGCTTGCTTATTGGTATCGGCAATGGGGCATTGATGCCTGGCGGCACAGCCTTCTTCATTCTCAAAATGCCACTCTGCATAGTATTTAAGAAATGTCAGCAGTTTTTTGATCGCGCTGGTACCGTTACCACTCTCAATCGCATCGGATAAATCATTGAAGGCGTAGATAAGTTCTTTATGTTGGGTATCAATCATGGGGACGCCAACTTTCAATTTGTCACTCCATTCAAATTTCTGCATGGTGTATGTTTGACCTCAGTGAATGACCTCTCTTAAGTCTCCCCACTTGGATCAGCTCAAAGACCAAACCCCAGATCGAATCGCACAATTGGTTGCATTGCGAAACATCTTGTTGTGTCCCGGCTGATGATGTTGGTGGGCCAGGCTGAGTAGTGACTCATGTCGGTTGAAATTGAAATCGACAAAACTCGCCTGGGGCATTTTCCATGTTGGAGCAGGAATCCCCAGAACGAGTTTATCGGCAAGCTAGTGCAAGGCTAAATCGCAACTAAACCAGAGTGCCGCCGTCGATTTTACGCACTGCCACGACAGCGGGGCGAGGAGCCGCGTTCACTTGCTGACTCGGCCAGTTGGAGCCTAAAGGCACGTCACGGTCTTGGGTGAACAGCTGACCATCGGTCGTTTTCATCGCGAATTTTCGGGTCTCATACGCACCATTTTTGCAGGTGCCATAGGTCTCGCCAGGATGCTGAGCCGCCAAGAACAAGGTGGACTGGTCTTGGCTAATAAATGGCCCACACATCTCACATTCCATCGGGCCATAGGCAAACATCAAGGCTTCACCCGCATTGGGTCCCGACGTGGGAATATACCACACCGAGTTATTGCCAAAGAGTCCCCGCAGGTTCGACTGGCTGACCGGGTTGCCCTCCTCGTCAATCCGGCTGGCGACTTCGAGATTGTGCTTGCTGGTGGACATATCGGTCACCATCCACAAGTTGCCGCGGCCATCGATTTCTAAATTGTCGGGGTTGGAGAAGCCAAAGCCGCCTTCAGCAGGTTCACCGCCCAATGCCATCATTTCCCAGGTAAAGGTCATGGCGGCGGGGTCGGTACCGGTCTCTTGCAGCTTCATGATCCAGCCGTGCTCATAGGGCGTTTCACCATTCGGCCCTTGAAAGATGGCGTTGTCAGGGCCACCATCACCACCGGGGCCACCCGAAGTAAAGGCGATGAATAATGTGCCATCAGCCGCTACATCCGTATCTTCGGGGCGGGCAGTGCAGGTCGCCCCTGCCGCATTGGCGGCAAAGTGAGCATCAATTAAGATCGCTCCCTGCTTTTCCTCAGCGGAGCCTTCGTACAGATCGCCCAGGGTGCGGTACCGCTGCGCAAAAGCCTGCATCTCAGCATCGGACTCGACTTTGAACACGCCCCCCTCGGGACGCTTAGGTAGGGTAATCATGCCCCCGGCAACCTGGCTGGGCCGATCGGGATTGACGGCGGTGCCCGCCTCAAGGGCAATCCACTGGCCGGTGCCATCAGCGTTGAACTTGGCCGCGTAGAGCATGCCGTCGGTCATGAGTTGGGAATTGGCTTTGCTGGTGGGATTGACCACGGTGCCAGCGCTGACGAATTTGTAGAGGTGACCGCCCCGGCGATCGCACCCCGAGTACACCGCCAGCTTTTGATTCGCCACGGCGCGCACCGCGACCGCTTCGTGGCGAAACCGACCCAGCCAAGTATGCTTGACCCCGTAGTCGTCAGCATTGGCGGGATCAACTTCGACCATCCAGCCGTACTTGTTGCCCGCGTAGCCAAAGACGCCCCCTAAACCATCAAAATCGTTCGCTGCAACAATAAAGGGCTTCTCTGAGGTGGGCAAAGAGGTGCCATCCGCAAAAACAGGTTCAGGCACATAGTTTTGAAAATTTTCTTCGGCGCTGAGCACCGTGCCCCAAGGGGTGGTGCCGCCCGCACAGTTGTTGAAGGTGCCGACGATCCTATCGCCGAGATCGTCAATGTAACCCTGACCTGAGGCTTTATTAAAGACAGCCCCGGCCGGCCCAGTGCTGGATAAATAACGGCCATCCTCTAGACCAGAGAGTCCGGTGATGCGGCGATCGGCAGCGGAGAAGGTGCGCTCCCAAGCGCCAGCGGCATTGCGGCGCCCTGAGATAACGCCCATGCCGACATCCACTAACGCTTCTTTACCCAGCTCACGGAGCTGCGCCTTGAGGATCGAGCTATTCGGTACTTCGTCAAAGTTGATGCCGGATTCGCCAGCGGCGGTGGCAGCGGCCTTAATTTCGTCTAAAGCCAGTGCCTGGCCGATGACTTCAGGATAGGTTTCCAGCCAGGTGCTACCACTAATGTATTCAAAGTTGATGGTCAAATAACCTTCGTTCGGGGCGGTCTCCACTAGTGACAAGTAGTCGTTGTTGTAGCCAAAGCGAGAGTCGCCGATCGGATCGCCCCAGGCCCCAATCACGTCATAGGTGTAGCCTGCGGGCAGCACCAAATCATCTTGAACTACGTACTGGCTGAATTTAGCCGCCTCTTCGGTGGGAGACATGCTCATGTAAGGCATGGGCATCGGACCTTCGACGGGGGCAAAGGGTAGGATACTACTGGCCATGGCTGGGGCACCTAGCAAGGGCTCTACCAATGCTTGGCCAGTGCGGCTCCAGGGGCCTAAAGCAGTCGCCCCAGCGGTGGCTCCCATAAACATCAAAAATTGTCTGCGCTTAAGGCTCATAATGACCTGTGTTCTCTGCTCAACAGTAGATGGGCTGGTGTCATCAGCCGCAGAGCGGGATCAGTCATTCGTCGCACTGACAAACAGGCCACTCGCGCCATGAATGGCGGAACGGCGATCGCTCCCTGACGCGCTAACCCTGACAACACCTAGCTTTCCAGTGCTAAATCTTAGGGGGAGCAGATTAATGTCAGGTAATGCGAACGTTATGAGCAGACAAACTTTCCGGGGCAAAATCCGAGCATTATGGCACGGGCACGACATCCAACAAGGCTTGGATTAGGGGTGTGCCTTGATGGCCGCCAGCGGGGATCAAGCGATGGGCCAGCACGTATGGAGCCAATTTTTTGACATCGTCGGGTAAGGCGTAGTCGCGATCGCTCAAAAACGCGAAGGCCTGCACCGCCCGATAAAACGCCACACTACCCCGAGGACTCACGCCCAAGGTGATATCGACATGCTCTCGCGTGGCCCGCACCAAAGAGAGAATATACTGCTTGACGGATGCCTCAACCCGCACTGCCGCACAAGTGGCCTGAATGCTGGCGACTTCTTCGGGGGTGATGCAGGGCAATAAGTCTTGGGGACGGGTGGGAGTCGTCAACCGATCCAGCATGTTGCTCTCTTCTGCTTCGGCAGGATAGCCCAAGGAAAACGAGAGCGCGAAACGATCCATCTGGGCTTCTGGTAAAGGAAAGGTACCCTGATATTCCACGGGGTTTTGAGTAGCAACTACGAAAAATGGGTGGGGTACAGGCCGCGATACGCCGTCCAGCGTCACCTGATGCTCTTCCATGACCTCTAAGAGGGCGGATTGGGTACGCGGTGTTGCCCGGTTGATTTCGTCCGCTAACAGCACATGGGCAAAGACAGGCCCCGGCAGAAACTGAAACTGACCGCTACTCGGGTTCCAAATATTGGTGCCGGTGATGTCGGCGGGCAGCAGGTCGGGGGTACATTGCACCCGCTGAAATGATCCATCAATGCAGCGAGCTAAGGACTTGGCTAAGAGCGTTTTCCCCACTCCAGGAACATCCTCCAGCAAGGCATGACCGCCGGAAAACAGGGCGACGAGCACCAGTCGAATCGCGTCTTCCTTGCCGACGATGGTTTTGCTGAGGTTGTCAAACAACTGCTGGACGCGATCGCTCATACCTAATTCCTAACGGTAATGCTGATTTTATGATGCCCCGCTGGCGCGTAGATTGCCCACTAGAGGACGGCTAATGCTGCCGCGCAATCCGCCTGAATTTGGGCTTTGAGATGTTCCAACGAGTCAAAGCGCTGCTCCGGTCGGAGAAAGTCTTTGAGCGCCACCGTCAAGGTTTGGCCGTATAAATCGCCTTGCCAATTGAGTAAGTGCACCTCAATCGACTGATTTTGACCGTCTACCGTGGGCCGCACCCCCAGATTCATCACAGCCGGGAGCGCCTCATCATCGGCATGACCGGGCACACCATAGACCCAAGCGCTGTACACACCCGTGCGCGGCAAAAACTTTTCAGGCGGTACTTGCAAATTAGCCGTGGGGAAGCCGAGTTGGCGACCGAGTTGCTGGCCCTTAACCACTCGCCCTAGCAAGCGATAGGGCCGCCCCATCAGTTGCTGAACCTGGTCAATATCCCCCGCACACAGCGCCTGGCGAATGCGGGAACTGCTAATGCGATCGCCCCCCGCATGGGCCAAGTCGACCACCGTAACGCGAGTACCGCGTTGTTCCGCCAATTGTTTCAGCAGGGTGACATCGCCCTGCCGCTGATGGCCAAACCGAAAATCTGCTCCCACGCTAATATGTCGGGCCTGCAAGCGCTGCAATAGCACTTGCTCGACAAACACCGCTGGTGGCAGATTCGATAACTCCGCATTAAACGGCAGCAGCACCAACTGACGCACCCCCAACAGCTTCATTAAGGCGGCTTTTTCAGCTAGGGGTGTCAGCCAGGGCCGTGACTGTCCGGAGAAAAACTCTTGGGGGTGGGGATAAAAGGTGACGACGGTGGGAATGGGTGATGAAGCGCCCGGAGGTGGCTCCGCTGGGGGCGTCGCGGGCTGAAAGTCGCAGGTATCCAGTAACAGGGGGCAGCGATCGCTGTAGCCTCGCAAGCTCGCAAAATCGGTGGGGGGCGTGAGGTGCTGGGCCGCTAAAACCTGGGAGGCACTCGGGGCGCTCGGCAAAATTGGCAGAATGACCGTTTGATGCCCCAAATGGACACCGTCAAAATTCCCCAGGGCAATATCCGAGGGGGTGTGAGCCGTTGACAGTGACGAAGTAATCCACACGTTTACATTCTGACATAATCCGTCTCCATGCAGGACTCAAGCGCCAGCCTTGACTTCCCACGCCGCCAACATCTGCCAGTTCAGCAACGCCCAGCAACGGTTGGGGGCAGACATCTTAATCTTGCCCACGCTGACAAGCCGCAAAGCCCCGTGAGGCACGGCGAGGCATCACATAGCGAAGGCGATCGCCATGACAAGCACCAGAGTCGCCGAACACCAACGACCTCACCAGCCCTGACCTAACCGCCGCGAATCGTCAACCGGACAACGCTACGCGAGGACAGCGGATTCTGGAGCTGCCATCAGGTCAATGACCATGCCTTCTTTCGCCACGACGCTATTGGGAAACTGCTCCGCTGTGTCTTGGGCAATTTCGTCCATAAAGTCATCATTGTGGAGCGGGTCATGGTGAAAAATTACCAACTGTCTGACGTTGGCGGCTTTGGCGACTTTCACGGCCTCTTGCCAAGTCGAATGGCCCCAGCCCACTTTGCTCGATTTTTCGTTGTTGTATTCGCTGTCGGTATAAGTCGCGTCATAAATCATGATGTCGGCGTCCTTGGCGAGCCGCACCACATTTTCATCCAGCCGATCAGGAAAATGCTCAGTGTCGGAAATGTAAGCGGCGGCTCGACCATTCCAGCTCACGCGATAGCCCACGGCTTCACCGGGATGGTTGAGCAACAGGTTTTCCACTTTGACGTCGCCGAGTCCCACCACTTCGCCGACATCGATATCACAGAATTTCATGTCAGCACCCATAATTTGGAGCGGTACTGGGAAATTCGGGTGCAGCATTTGATCATTCAAGCGTTGTTCAATGGTGCTGCCATTGGGGGCGATCGCCCCATAAATATTAATCTTGTTGCCGGGGACGAAGGCCGGCACAAAAAAGGGAAAGCCCTGAATGTGATCCCAGTGCGAGTGGGTGAAGAACATCGTCACGTCCAGGGGCATTTCAGATAGCAGCTTTAATCCGAGTTCTCTCAAACCTGTACCGCCGTCGAAAATCAGCAGCCTACCACCCACCCGCATCTCAAGACAGGAGGTGTTGCCGCCATAGCGCACAGTATGAGACCCAGGACAGGCAATACTGCCACGGACTCCCCAAAAACGGACCAAGAACTGGTTTTCTGTATCAGACATGGGTGTGTTGCTTCAAGAGTTGGCAAGTCGCTGCGAAAGCTGCTCCGACACTGACCATTAATATGCCCTAATGGTATTGAAAATCTCGAAAGTCTGCTTAACCAAAGTTTTGCCCAGGATAATTCTAGCGAATCGGTTTGTGGGGAATCTTTACAAACCCGGAGGGATCAATCTAAAGGGCAGTCTAGTCACCTAGGTTAGTTCATGATTTCACCGTTCCGTCTGACGAATCAGGACGAAGTGGCGGGCGATCGCATTGAGCCTGCCAAGCTTGTAGCTGCATCATGCCCAGATGGGAGGTGAGGTTGTATTGCAGGGGCGTCATGGTGATCCAATTGTCTTGAATCGCGAGGACATCCGTTGGCATCTGCGCTAGGGATTGGAACTGCGGCAGTTGCTGTAATTTTTCCGCCAATAGCTGATAGCTGTCTTCATCATGGGCCACTGGTTCTAGCACTTCCCCCGATAACCAGTAATAGGTTTTGCCACGTGGATCGACCCGCTTTTCGAACATGTCGATGTAGCGGCGCACCCCCTGACGCGCAATCACACAGCCCGGCATATCCGCCGCGGCAACCGGGGGAATGTTGATATTCAGCAGCATGGGCTCGGGTAACGGCTGGGCTTTGATCGTCTCTAACAGTGCTTGCGCAAACTGGGCAGCGGGGGTGAAGTCGCGGGCCGTAAAACTGGTGAGGCTGAAGGCGATCGCGGGAATGCCTTCAATGACCCCTTCCATCGCCGCCGAAACCGTACCGGAATACAACACATCCGTCCCCAAATTAGCGCCTTGATTAATGCCTGATAACACCATGTCCGGCGGACTGTCGAGAATTGCTCCGAGAGCCAGTTTCACACAATCAGACGGGGTGCCAGAGCAGGCCCAAGCCTGGATCTCGGGATGAAAAACGCCTGTGATCAACTCAGCCCGAATGGGGTCATGTAGGGTCAGACCATGGCCAGTGGCCGAGCGCTCGCGATCAGGGCAGACGACCACCACTTGGTGTCCGGCAGCAGCAAGGGTATCCGCCAGTGCCCGAATGCCCATAGCAAACACACCATCGTCATTGCTAATCAGTAGTTTCATACAGCCTCAATCCGCCTCTTTCACATCAACCAGTTAGCGCTCACCAGCGCCTTAATTCTATGGGGAGGTGCACGGACGCTAGGTGAACTGACTGACCATGGCTGGTCGGACGCCCTCACTGATCGCCGTTGTCTTGAACCCGGCGATCGCGCCCCCAATACAATAAAGTGGTTAAAGTATTCCCGCTGAGGCTTGATGGCTGGTCACAGTTGCCGATTGTCCGTCAGTGTGTCACTGCTGGCGAGGAAGGCGGCTGGTGGCGATCGCGTCCTTAGCCAACTGTCGCTGTTATTAAGCGTTGGCTACCTCTAGCTGTCGTCGATTTTGAAGTAGTACCTGGCATGACCCCACCTTCCGCAAGTTTAGAAGCCGATTTGCAAACCCTCCAGGCTGCGGGCGAGGCCGCGATCGCGACCGCCGACAGCCTGGAGGCATTAGAAAAGATTCGCCTAGACTACTTGGGCAAAAAGGGCAAAGTCTCCAAAGTCTTAGGAGGCATGGGCAAACTACCGCCAGAAGATCGTCCCCGCATTGGTTCACTGGCTAACCAAGTTAAAACGGCGATTCAAACTGGGTTGGATGAGCAGAAAACCCGGCTACAAGATGCCGCTATTCAAGCGCAGTTGGCCGCCGAAACCCTTGATGTCACCATGCCTGGGGTGTATCAGTCCCAAGGGCGCATACACCCGATCAACAGCATTATTGACCAAATCACGGAAATTTTTGTCGGGCTAGGCTACACCGTGGCCAGTGGGCCAGAAGTTGAGTCCGACTATTACAACTTCGAAGCGCTGAACTTTTTGCCAGATCACCCCGCCCGTGACATGCAAGACACGCTGTATTTGCCCAACGGCGATCTGCTGCGCACTCATACCTCAAACATTCAAATTCGCTATATGAAGGAGCATGAGCCGCCTTGTCGCGTGCTGGCGACGGGCCGCTGCTACCGCCGCGACACCGTGGATGCTACCCACGCTGCCGTTTTTCATCAAATCGAATTTTTTGCCATTGACAAGGGCATTACGTTTACCGATTTGCGGGGCACCATTCGCGCCTTCATTGATGCTTTGTTTGGCGATATTCCTATCCGCTTCCGCCCCAGCTACTTTCCGTTTACCGAGCCCTCAGCTGAGGTAGACGTGGAATGGAACGGTCAATGGCTGGAGGTCTTGGGCTGCGGCATGATCGACCCCAATGTGCTGGAAGCCGTGGGCTATGATCCAGAAATCTACACTGGGTTTGCCGCTGGTTTGGGGGTTGAACGATTGGCAATGGTGCAACACGAAATTGATGACATTCGCCGCCTTTACAGCAGCGACCTGCGGTTCCTCCAGCAGTTTTAGGGCAAATAAATACCGGCGGCGAGGCTGGAGGTGCGGTTGCCGGGCCAATGGACTCGCTTTATGCCACCCCAGATTGACCGGTGAGTTGTCGCAATCGCAACGATGACAAGTGCCTTAACTGGGTAGGTGCAACTGCTGCGAGATGACGATGACAGCATCTTTCAGGTTATCCACAATGAAGTCGGGGTCGTAGGTGGCGAGCCGATCGCGATCGCGAATCCCACTCAGCACTGCCACCACGGGCAAATCATGGGCTCGCGCCGCCGCAATGTCCGCTTCAGTATCGCCAATCATCCAGGTTTCAGAAGCGGTCGGCAATTCGGCCAGGGCTTTCTCCATCAGGCGGGTTTTCTCAACCACGTCGTGGGTCTTCACGTACACATCTGGCAAGCAATAGCGCACGGAGGACGGGAAAAAGTGGGCAAGGTCAAACTTCTCCAACGCAAAGTTCAGCGCATACTGTCGCCGCATGGTCACCACGGCCAAGTCACTGTTGAGAGTTTGGATATGCTGCAATGCAGCGATCGCATAGGGGACCGGGCAATCATATTTGAGGTAAGCGTGACTGTGGACGGTCTCTCGCCGCAGCAGGGCAAATCGTCGGGCTTGGTCGTCGTGCAATCCTGAAATCGATCCAATTTGCCGCTCGGGCACCTGCGCTCGCTTGAGCCGCCAAAACTCTTGCTTTGACAAGCAGGTGACTGACTGATGAGGCTCCTTGGCTTCTTCCAGACAGTATTGATAAACCTGGTAGTACCGTTCTGACACATCCATAATTGGCCCGTCAAAATCGGTAAAAATGCGCAACATCGTGGGCAACTAACCTCAAAGCGGTAAGCGATGAACAATTATCAGTATCAATAGCATCAATGAAGAATTATTAAGTGACGGTCTTGTGTCCATTCTGACATCTCATTGATCTGCCTTCATCGCCAATTGTGATCCAATTTGGGAATCATGCCGGTTGCCGTCCGCTGCCGACAGGCGGTGGTCACACCCCAGGATGAGGTTGAGGAGCGGGCGATCGCCCGCTCCTCAACCTCACCACCTTCTCCCCAAAACAGCGGGGCAGAACGATACAATTCATAAAGTTAAAGCCGAGAAAAATCAGTATGTTGCGGAAAACGTCCCTCGGGAATGTGTTGCTAGTGGTCGGTGGAATCCTGACCATCGTTGGATTTGTCGCCTACTTTCAAGCAAATGCGACGCTCAACTTGGCCGGTTTTTTCTACGGGATTCCCGTATTGCTGGGGGGTTTGGCATTGCGAGCGGCGGAACTAGAACCGACGCAATATTCCCAAGAGACCACGCCTGATGTGCTCGCCCTGAGAGAACAGCAAGCCACCCCGACTCAAAATCAGGTGCGTAGCGACGTGACCCGCTATCGCTACGGTCAAGCAGCGCATTTAGACGAAGTACTTGAGCGGTTGGGCCTGTCTCCGACGGATGAACAACGGCCAGAATTGGTGGCCGTGCGCGAGGAATCAATTGATGGTGCTTATGCGCTGGTGCTGGAATTTGATTCCCCATTTATTGCCCTCAGCACTTGGCTGCAAAAGCAAGACAAAATTGAAAAGTTTTTTGGCCCCGATATCCGGGCTGAAGTAACGGAACCGCAGGAGAAAAAAGTCGAGTTAGCGCTGATTACGGTCGCCACACCCGAGCCTGTGGAAACGGTTTCGTAGCCAGGACGGTGAATCGGGCGGCTGTTGGCTCCCCATGATGTTGCGATCGCGTTTATTTTCCCTAACTCATGTCTTTAATTACCGTCCGCCCCGAGGGACTGTATTGCGAAGCCGGAGATTTTTACATCGATCCCTGGCGACCAGTGAAAACGGCGTTAATTACCCATGCCCACGCGGATCACGCGCGATCGGGTTCAGAGCAGTATGTGGCAATGGCCAGCGCCGAGGGCATTTTGCGGAGGCGTCTCGGGGCGAACATTGCTTTGAGAAATGTCGCGTATGGCGAAAAACTAAAATACGGCGATACCTGGGTCTCTTTCCATGCCGCTGGCCATGTGCTGGGTTCAGCGCAGATTCGAGTGGAACACCAAGACGAAGTCTGGGTCGTGTCGGGGGACTACAAGCGGTGTGCGGACCCTAGTTGTGAGCCATTTGAAGTGGTGCCTTGCAATACTTTCATTACTGAGGCGACGTTTGGCCTGCCAATTTACAAGTGGGACAGCGGCACCGCCACAGCACGGCAAATTTATGACTGGTGGCAGGCCGATCGCGATCGCCCTTCAATCCTCTTTTGCTATGCCTTTGGCAAAGCCCAGCGGGTGCTGAGCGAACTCACTCAGTTCACCGATCAGACCGTGTATGTGCATGGGGCGATCGCGGCGCTGAACGACATCTATCGTGCCCAGGGCATTCACATGGTGCCCACCGTGAACACCGCCGATATGCCCAAAAGCCACAAATACCGGGGTGACTTGGTGTTAGCCCCCCCTTCGGGCCACCGCTCCAGCTGGATGAAGCGCTTCAAATCACCGCAGACGGCCTTTGCCTCGGGTTGGATGGCCGTGCGCGGCGCGCGGCGGCGACGTGGCTACGAGCGCGGCTTTGTCTTATCCGACCATGCGGACTGGTCGAGCTTGATTCGCACCATTCAAGAAACGGGGGCGCAGCAGGTTTACGTTACCCACGGGCAAAACGATGTGCTGTCCCGTTATTTGCAAGAGGTTTGCCATATCAACGCGCACCCCCTAGACACCTTATTCGAAGGTGAGGGCGACATCTAGCGTTTGGGAGTGGAGCCGCTTGGCAATCTTTACCGTTTCTGAGCCGTCTGATGGCAACCCCTGGGCAGGTTTGCCCCCAGCCGTTGAGCTACGGTCTGACCCGCATCAGCGGCTGACCAAATTCTACGGGTTGAGAATTCTCTACTAAGATCTCGACAATCTCGCCAGAAACTTCGGCTTCCAGCTCGTTCATCAGCTTCATTGCTTCGATAATGCAGACCGTTTGCCCCGTCTGAATGCGATCGCCAATTTCCACAAAGGAAGGTTCTTCGGGGGCGGGTGAACGGTAAAACGTACCGACCATCGGCGACGTAATTTCCAGAAGATTGGAGTCGGCTGAGGGGGGTGGCGTAGGTGGGGTCGCAGTAGGGGCAGGGGCCGCATCGGGCATGGACACAGTCGCGACCGGAGCCGTGACTGACTGCTCTTGGGCAGGCACCGCAACGATTGGGGCAGTAGCCGGGGCGATCGCGCCCTGCTTGCGAAGCGTTAGCTCAAAATCGGCCCCCTTTAGGGTCAATTCTGAAATATCGGTTTGACTGAGTGTCGTCACCAGCTCCCGCAGTTCACTGAAATTTAGTTCCACTATCGCATTCCCTACCAACAAGATACAGTCGCCCAAAGTTGAGGGCGGGGGTGAGCCTGACGACTCGTGCTCTAAGACTCCCGCCCTAAGTAAGAGTCGTTACGGGTATCAACTTTGATTTTCTCGCCAATGGAGATGAACAACGGCACCATTACCTGCGCCCCAGTTTCCACAATGGCGGGCTTAGTGCCCCCAGTGGCGGTGTCGCCTTTCACCCCCGGGTCAGTTTCGGTCACTTCCAGCACCACAGAAGTCGGCAGTTCCACCTCGAGAATCTGCTCGTTCCATCGGATCACGCTCACTTCCATCTCTTCTTTGAGATATTTAATGCGATCGCCGACCTGCGCTTCGGTCATGCGCACTTCTTCATAAGTTTCCATATCCATGAAGACCAGGTCTTCACCATCCCGATAGGTGTGCTGCATCACCTTTTTCTCGATGTTGGCTTGGGGGACGGTCTCACCAGCGCGAAATGTTTTTTCCACTGTGTTGCCGGTTTGCACGTTTTTGAGCTTCGTGCGGACGAAGGCCGAGCCCTTGCCTGGCTTCACATGCAGGAATTCGGTGACCTTCCAAACTGACCCATCCAGTTCAATACTGACGCCCGTACGAAAGTCGTTGCTGGAAATCATAACGCTCGCTACCCGTGGCTCTGTGAATATCGGCACCTCATTTTACCGCTCAGTCGTCAACTTTCCCGAATGCTTCTGGAGATGCCCGTGCTATGGCAAGATCAAAAGCGTTTGCTGAATATGACGCTTTGCTAGCCTTACCTATGCATTTATTTAATCGATGGTTGTTTTGCCTGGTTCTAGGCATGGTGTTTTGGGGCGGGGGACTCGCCGCCGTTCCTCCAAGCGCTGAGGCCGCCCCCATGCCCGATTCAACCTTGGTGGCTTATTTGCCACCGGGCAACGCCGTGACCGATGGGCGAGCCCTGTTGCGCTACTCACTACCGATCGACAATCAAGATATTCGAACGATTCAAAAAGATTTAGAGGGGCTGTCAGAGTGGCTACGGAGCAAGCGTTGGGGACCGATTATCCGTGACACCCAAAAAATCGATAAGTTGATTGGCCGCCGCCGCGACAACATCCTGGGGGATGTGCCCGCCGAGCGTCAGGTGCTGGCGGCGCAATACCTTGACGAGATTCGAGCCGGGTTGGCACCGATGATCGAAGGCGCACAAGCCAAAAACCGCGAGACGGTTTGGTTGCAGCGCGGCGACCTGCTCGAAAAAGTCGGGATCATTGAAGAAATGATGGTCACCGACTTCCCCTTTGAGGTACCCGCAGAATACAGCAACCTGCCTCAGCTCAAGGGCCGCGCCACCGTTGAGTTTGAGACTAACAAAGGGACACTGCTAGCAGTGATTGATGGCTACTCTGCACCGGTGACGGGGGGTAACTTCATTGACCTGGTGCAGCGCGGCTTTTATGACGACATGCCGTTCATTCGGGCCGAAGACTTCTACGTGCTGCAAACGGGGGATCCCGCAGGGCCAGAAGAGGGATTCATCGATCCAAAAACAGGCGAATATCGGGCCGTGCCCCTCGAAATTTTAGTCAAGGGCGACGAAGAGCCGATCTACGGTGCCACCCTGGAAGAGTTGGGACGCTATCTCGATGATCCAGTATTACCCTTCTCGGCTTTCGGCGTGATGGGCTTTGCTCGTCCCCCCAATGATGTGAACGGCGGTTCTTCTCAATTCTTCTTCTTCCTGTTTGAACCGGAATTAACGCCCGCCGGGCTCAACTTGCTGGATGGCCGTTTTGCGGTGTTTGGCTGCGTTGTTGAGAATAAGGAACTCTTGGAGGAATTGGGACAGGGCGATCGCATCGTTTCTGCCACCGTGATCGACGGTCTGGAAAACCTCGTACAACCCACAACTTAGGGAGTCATTTTCATGGATCAGCCGACTGTGGCTGAACTCGGTGAGCTGGAGTTGCTAAGGCGGCTCCAGCCTTTTTGTGAGGCTGCCTTATTGGGGGATGATGCAGCGGTGTTGCCCCCACGATCGCAGGCCACCGTCATCACCACTGACATGCTGGTCGATGGCGTTCACTTTAGCGATCTCACTACGCCCCCCCATGCCATTGGCTGGCGGGCGATCGCCGCTAACCTATCGGACTTGGCCGCCATGGGGGCAGTCCCGACTGAGATCACCGTTGGGCTCGCGCTACCCGGCACCACCCCCGTCCCATGGGTCGAGGAAGTCTATCAGGGGATGCACGCTTGTCTCCAGCAATATGGGGGCAAAATTGTCGGCGGCGACCTGGTGCGATCGCCCCAACCCGTCCTCGCCATTACCGCTTTAGGGATAGTCGCCCCTCAGCGGGTGATTCGCCGCGATCGCGCCCAATCGGGACAGGTCATCCTCGCGACGGGGTGGCACGGGGCCGCGCGCGCGGGACTGGAACTGCTGTTACACCCAGAAACGGCAACGCCGCTCTCTGAGCGCGATCGCCAAGCCTGCATCCAGGCCCATCAATATCCGGTGCCCCGATTAGATGTGGTGGCTTTGTTTGAGGCTCTGGAAGATTCTGAATTTGAAGCGATCGCGGGCATGGACAGCAGTGACGGTCTGGCCAACGCCGTGCTCTGGCTCTGCCAAGCCAGTGGAGTGGGAGCCAAGTTGATGCGATCGCGCTTGCCCTTGCCGCCTGCTTTGACGCCCTGGCTCAACGACGCCACCGCTTTGGACTGGTGCCTCTATGGGGGCGAAGACTTTGAGTTGGTGCTGTGTTTGCCCGCCGACACCGCATTGGAATTGTTGTCTGTGTTGGGGCCAGCCGCCAGCATCATCGGCACTGTGGAAGCAGGCTCCGACGTGGTGCTGGTAGACGATGTGGGCGATCAGCCCGACCTCACGCTGACTTGGGAAAGCTGTTTTCAGCATTTTTAATCCAGCTAGGCTGCCAGTGAGGGCCGGGAGCCGCCCATTAGCTTTCGCGCAACACGTACCCCACACCCCGCACCGTTTGGATCAACCGTTTGTCATTGTCGCTGTCAATTTTGAGTCGCAGATAGCGCACATAGACCTCAATCACGTTCGAGGCACCGACAAAGTCGTAACCCCAAACGTTTTCCAAAATTTGCTCCCGCGCCAACACCTCTCGCGGATGCTCCATCAGATAACGGAGCAATTCAAATTCCTTGGTGGTCAACTCGATCAGGCGATTGTTGCGGGATGCGGTGCGGGTGCCCACATCCAGCGTCAGGTCAGCAAAACGCAGTTGCTCCGCCGTGGTGTCACCCGGTTGTAGATAAATCTGCACAATTTTCAAAAAAGCATCGGCCTGGAAAGGCTTCAGACAGTAATCGTCTGCTCCGGCCTCTAGGCAGGCAATGCGATCGTCCAACGTATCCCGCGCCATCAGCATGAGTAAGGGCATACAAAACTGCTCACTACGTAGCTTTTGGCAAACCGCGAGCCCCGATTCACCCTCCAGCAGGCGATCAATGATGATCAGCGCCGGCCGCGATCGCTGTGCTTGGGCCATCCCCTGCTTGCCTGTAGTAGCCGTGCTCACACCATATCCCGCCTCGACCAAATCATGACTGAGCCGATCGGTGAGATCAGCATTCGCGCAGATCAGTAAAACCTGAGGCACCGCATCAATCGCATTACTATCCATAACTGCTAGGACTCCCAACCCGGTTGGTAATGATCATTCAACCTGTCATGCGGGCAATCGCGACCCAGCATGTTCGGGTCATCCACAATTCAGCCATTCATAGTAGCTGAGTTATGAGATCTGCACCATGGGCGATCTCAGTGTTCGAGAACAGGCTTGAAACTAAGATACCTGCTAGACCAAATTTCGCCGCCGCTCAATTCTCAAAGCGAGAAGGTTGGGCAAAGTCGAAACCGGGTTAATAAGTTTAGGGATACGATTAGGCGGCAGAATCCTGAACAGCGATCGCCATCCCTTAAGGCAATTCCACCGAGGTCGGCTTGGCAATGTGCGGCAGCCCCCAGCCTAATTTCTCACGTAGGACTCGAAAGAACTCGGGCGACCCTAGACGAATGAACTTGGCGGGATAGGGCGAGGGTTCCGTCGCCACCCAATCTTCGGGCATCACATAGGAACCGGCATTACCATCCACCACCATGACTAACGGGTCAGTATTCGCCGCGGTGATTTTCACCGGCTCCGAATCAGGGAAGACGATACCACGTGACGCCAACGAATGCGGACAGATGGGAATCAATTGGGTCACGGATACCCCTGGCGTAATCACCGGACCACCCGCCGATAGCGAATAGGCTGTAGACCCCGTGGGCGTCGAGATAATTACGCCATCCGCCGCAATATCGACTGGCGCATGATTGCCCACTGACACCTCAAAATGGCACATGCTGGTGAGCGGCTCGCGATGCAACACCATCTCATTCAGACAGAGCGCTTCCCAGACAGTGTGGTCGGCATGGCAAACCTTGACCACAATCATGGAGCGTTCTTCGACGCGGTAATTGCCCGCCAACACCTGCTCCATTGCCCTGGGCAACTGATTCAGATATGCCTCCGTCAAAAAGCCCATATGCCCGGTGTTGACGGTCAGTAGCGGAATACCAGCCGGAGCGACTTGGCGAAAGGCGGATAAAACTGTACCATCACCGCCTAAGACCACCGCAAATGCCATGTCTTCGTCAAAGTGCGGTGGAATCAGGCTATCAATGGGCGTGTGACAAATCGGGCCGGTCGGACTGGAATATCCCAGCAACCCCCCTAAGCCATTAGCCATGTGAACTTCACAGCCTTTCATGACCAATTTTTCACGCCAGAGTTCAGCCGCCTCTTGAGCGGCTGGCTTCATATCATTGAAAATAATCCCAACCTTGGGCACGCGTCACGTCCAGAGGGTCTAAACAAAACTTGAGTGGCTACCTGAAGGTTGCAGCCGCTCGTTGGCAAAACCAAGCCACAATTGTAATTGCTGCTGTGATTCACCTATCTCATTAGGCTACCGCCTTTTTTGCCTGGTTGCTGAGTTGTAGCAAAATTCCTTCTGCAGTCGATCGCCGCCCGACCGCCCCCGAAACGCCTCTCTAACATCGCCGGACGCGAAGACTGGGAACATTGCCGATGCCACTGGGCGTCGCCCCATCCGCCAGGAGCGCAGCCCGTTCGACTGCTCTTCCAGCCAGCGGCGATCGCCGTTTCACGTTTGCCCCGTCGTCCCCGCTGGACGCTGAATGATTTCCTCCAGTACCCGTTGCCGGTTTTGGGGATCGACGCCAATCAGCCGCACATACTCATCAGGAAAACTGACTAAACAGTGCTCCAGCGCCGCGATCGCTTCGTCCGGGTTTTGCGTTTTGATCGTGGTGCAACTCTGCCAGGAATTGGTGCGAAATCGGCGCTGATCCACATGTTCCGCACTAATGCGATAGCCCTGCTGCAATAGCGACTGCACCTGGCGCACGGTCTCGGGTGACAACGCCGCAGTCGGCCCCGATGGCGGGGGCGATGACGGGGTGACCGCAGTCGGGGCATTCCCTGTACTTGATTCAGGAGTAGTGTCGGGTGTCGCCTCGTAGGCACGATAGAAACTGGCGGGAGGTGGCGACGCCGTCGGGTGAGCCGGCGATCGCTCCCGCAAGGCCCGGTTATATTGATCCGCCAACCGCATTTCTTGCAGGTAGCGCTGCTCGTTGACCATCTGCTGCCCGACTTGTAGCAGGTGCTCCAAGGAAAACTGTGGCTGGGGAAAATGTAGGGGTTCCGCCGCATTCACCACCCGACTCGACACCTGTTGAATGCCGACAGCATGAATGAAGTCGCGCACCTGCTCGTCATAAATGCGCGCCCGCAGCGCCCCGTAAAAATCGATCGCCTGTTGGGGAAACGTATCCACCAGTTGCTCAATCGCCGCTGCTCCCAGATTGTCAGGGGCAAAGATGCCGCCCACAATGCCGACGCGATCGCGGCGATCGGGCTGCCAGTAAAACTTTTCCATGCGGCCATCCCGCACGAGGGGTTCATACAGGGTGGCAAAGTCATTACCCGTGACAATGACTGGCACCCGTTGAACAGGCTTGTCATCATAGCTGCCGGGCAACTGCACATTCGTCGGATTGTCGGCAATATTCATCAGCGTGTTGTTCACCAACTGGGTGTTGACGGTATATTGCGTCATCGCGTCAAACCGTCCTGCCCCCGCATCCAAGTCGTTGATCATCAGCACGGCCATCACGCCCCGCACCCGCACCAGTTCCGCCGCTTCGCGATAGCGCAGACGAATGAGCCGGGCCGGATCGCCCGCATCGGGACTTTCTAACTCGCCACCGGAGATGTGAACGACTTCAATGCCCATCTGCTCGTAGACCAGCTCGCACTGAAAGGTCTTGCCTTCGCCTTTACGTCCGTGGACACCCAAAATTACCGGCACTCTGACCCCATCGAGGTTGAGGTAATTTTTGGTGATGTGAACCGCGAGTTTGTCCAAAAAGCGCGGCGAAATGTAGTAATTCATGGGCCATTGAAAAGTCAGGCGATCGTCATCCGCCGGTCAACACAGCAGACTTACCCATTATCCAGGGTGAATGACACGCAATGAGCGGTCATTGCCGGTATTCAGTCGCGATTTATTCCACTAAATGATGATCCATGGCAAATCGCACCAGTTCAGCTCGGTTGCTGGTGTCGGTTTTGCGCAGCAGGTTAGTAACGTACTTTTCAATCGTACGGGGACTGAGGAAGAGGGTCGCGGCAATTTGCGCGTTGGACATGCCTTCAGAAAGCAAATCTAAAACGGACTGCTCGCGATCGGTCAACGAAAAATGATCGGCTAGCACCGAGCCTGGCATGGGTAACAAGGGCGACGGAGCCGCAACTGGCAGGGGTTCTGGCACTTGCTGATATTGCAGCCAGGCGGTTTGAATGAGCTGCGATCGCGCTAGCAGATTTTTCACCACAGCGCCCACTTCTGGCAGCTCAAACGGTTTTTCAATATACACGTCACAGCCCGACTGGTAGCCCTGCACCCGCTCTTGCGTCTGGGTACGCGCCGTCAAAAAGATGACCGGCAAGAGCCGCCAAGCGGGTTGCTGCCGCAGACTCTTGAGAAAAGCAAAACCGTCAATGCGCGGCATACTGATGTCGGTGATGACGAGTTGTGGCTGAGATTGGCTAATCAGTTCCAACGCTTGCCAGCCGTCTTCGGCCATCACGACGATGTAGCCCTCTAGCTCTAGATAATCTTTTAGCGAGAGTCGGATACCCGCGTCATCGTCTACTACTAGAATTGTGAGTGGCATAGGCTTGAGCAGCGCAGCAACAAATCGAACGCTAAATAATTTCCCTTATCTACAGGCTAAGGGCTAGAGATAAGCTTCTTGTGTATTTGTTGCTGAAGTTCAATAAACTTTTTGTCGCATGATAATTGCATGAAAGGGTGAGGACGCGATCGTGTCCTCACCCTTTCGCCGATTTACAGGCAGCCAAAAAGGCCCCAAAGCTAGCAAAGATACAGTAGTCAGATGTCAAGTTGGGTGAGGCTCTTTCCTGTAATCAGGATCAAACGGCTGTCCTTTCTTCACCACGGCTCAGGCTGAACGTCTCTGCAAATTTGGCCTAGATACCCTCAAGACCATTTTTAGAATGAAATAGCTCTGGCATCCTCCTGCTTTCTCCTGCGGCTCACACCGCCGCTGATTCTGCCTGGGGGCGATCACGCTTTTGCAGCAGGTAGTTTCCCCCAGGTTGCTGCCCTCTTGGTCAGTAGAAACGCGGCAGGTACAAAGTACAGGGCCAGCAGCGTGGCCCCAGAAATACCCCCCGC
>NZ_JACSWC010000167.1 GCF_016888165.1 Halomicronema sp. CCY15110
CGTTCAATCCGGTTTCGACTTCGCTCAACCTGCCAGTATCGAGAGTTGAGCGAAGTCGAAACTCGGTTCATGGGGATTTTTTTTCGCGCAAGTCCCTTGACTCTCAAACTGGCACTGGCCGGCTAAATTTAGAAAAATTGAAATCCTCCAAAATTGAGGTTAAAGAGATTTGGAGGATTTCGAGTAGGTGGGTATGGGACGGCAAACCGTTACTTTACAACTCGCCGCGAATTTCTTCGATGACGCCGTCGCGCAAGAGAATTTCGACCTGCATTTTTTTGATCAGGTTATCGCCTTGGGTCACGGTGAAAAAGCTTTCTGCTTGGCCTTGGTTGACTTCTTGATCCAGTTCCAGAGTTTGCACCGATTGGAGCTGTTGTAGTAACTGATTTTTTTGTTGCAGCAGCTTGCTTTTATCTTGATTGAGCTTATTTTGCACGGAAGAAATTTGTTGCTTAACCGCTGGATCTTCAGGATCGACGGCTTGCTTTTGCACTTCTGCCACTACTCGCTGACTCTGCATTTCGAGCTGCTGTAGGCGACTATCGGCTTGATTAATTTGATTCTGTAACTGTTTTTGCGCTTCCTCTTTCCATAGAGGGGTCACGATCGCTTTGATGGTGATATTGCGTTTGAGCTGAAGTTGAGACACGTCCATACTCTCTAGCTAGTGGTCTGGGATGCAGAATGCACTGCTCCAAATTGGCAGAGGATGTGACTGAAGGCAAGTCCTGAGGCGTAAACTTCCGCGAAAATTTAAACCCCGAAGTGCGCTTAGGCAAACATCCCGTCAATCATATCGCGATAGCGGGCGGTGACCACCGGGCGCTTAATTTTCAGGGTTTGGGTCATGGTGCCATCTTCGATGGAGAAGGGGGTGGCAACGAGCCGGAAGGGGCCAACGCGATCGTCGGCGCGATAACCAGGACGGTCTTTGACGCGGCGGTTCAGTTCGTCTCGAAATAGCTTTTGTACGCGATCATCATCGAGGGTGATGCTGGCCCAGCCCGCCGTATTCTCGGCTGATTGATCGGGCACGTCGAGATACAGCGATTGCGCCGCTGCCCAGGTTTGCAACGCATCGAGATTAGGCACGATCAGCGCTCCGAGCGATCGCTGGTCTTGGCCCACCAGCATCATCTGGTCAATGTAAGGACTCTGGACGCACACGTCTTCGATGGGCTGCGGCTCAATGTTTTCACCATTGGTCAGCACGATGGTATCTTTGGCCCGGCCCGTCAGCACAACGTTGTAGTCGGCGGTCAAGTAGCCGAGATCGCCCGTGTCAAACCAGCCGTCAGCGTCGATCGCCTTTTGGGTCGCTTCCGGATTTTTGTAGTAGCCCTGCATGATTTGGGGGCCGCGCACCAATACCAACCCTTTGGCTTCCAGCGGTAGGGGCGCTTTGGTTTCCGGATCCACAATCTTGAACTCCGTACCGGGAATGGGCTGCCCCGAGGCCCCCCGCAAGTTACTCCAGATGCGCCGCGCCGAAATCACCGGAGACGTTTCCGTCAGGCCGTAGCCCACCAAAATCTGGACATTGACAATCTCAAAGAACAAATCAATATGCTGGGCCAGGGAGCCGCCGCCACTGATGAGTTGCTTGACTTGTCCGCCCGTCGCTTCTCTCACTTTGCTGTAAACGAGCTTTTCCCCCAGCCTGTGCAGGGGCCACGCCACGCCCTGTAACAACCGTGAGCCAAACCGACGAATGGCCGAAGTGTGGGGATGATCGAGGCTCAGACCATTGGCGATCCGGCGATTTTGCACATATTTCTTGCTGCACCACAACAATGTATTGACGAGCTTTTGCTTACTAGCGGGCTGGTCACGAAAATTCTTCTGTGCGCCTTCGTAGATGGACTCCCAAATGCGGGGCACGCCGACCATGTACTGCGGCTGGCTGTTGCGAAAGTCGGCTTTGATGTGGCGAATGCTGGTGTAGGTCTGCGTACAGCCATTGGCATAGAGAAAATATTCCGCCGTGCGGCCAAAGGTATGCCAGGTGGGCAATAGTCCCAACACGCGATCGCCCATCTGCGGCTGTACCACTGCGCTCAACGTCGTGATTTGATGCAGCAGGTTGGCGTGGCTAATCATCACCCCTTTGGGCTTGCCCGTCGTGCCCGAAGTGTAAATCAATGTCGCCAAACTGTCTGCGGTGACGGGCACCGGCTGCCAGGGCTGCTGGTTACCGATATCCAGCAGTTGGGTGAAGTTGATCATTTTGAACGGCACCGACTCCGGCACGGCCTCATCCGACAGCAGCACCGCAAACTGCATCGGCAGGTCTTGAAAGCGATCGCTCAGCCGCCGCCACAGCTTCAGATTTTCCACGATCAAAACAGTGCTGTCGCTGTGTTCGGCAATGTAGCGCAGCTCTTCGGTCTCAGCTTGGGCGCTTCGCACCGCGTCAATGCCGCCCGCGGCCATCACGCCCTGGTCGGCAATGAACCAGCGATGGCTGTTATCAGCAAATAGGGCAACGTGGGCAGCGGGTTGCATGCCGAGCCCCTGTAACCCAGCGGCAAACTGCTGGATTTTGCTCCAGAGTTCCTGATAGGTCAGTTGCGCGCTGGGCTGATTGTGGGGATCATTCATTGCCAACTGGCTGCCATAGCGGTCGGCGGCCAGTGGCCAGATTTCTGGCAGCGATTGAATCTGCCCATAGTCTTGGCCCTGGGCAATGCCGGCGCGATCGCGCTGGTCTAACACTTGTAAAACGCGGCTGGAAGGTTGGTTCATGGCTGGCAACTCAGAGCAAAGCAGGCTTGCGGTCAATCGTACAACAGGATTCCATTAAGCCTAATCACAATCCCTTGATGGCAGACCATGTTCTCAGCCAGAATATCAATTGACTGGAATCAATCAGTAAGCCAACTGATTGTCTAAACTGACGGGTACCCAATGCGGGGCTGAGCGTGGTCGCAAGATGGCGTTGGTCAAGGATGGGGTACCCGTTTTTTAATGCGGCGATTTATGCTCAGATTGGAATGCGGCGATTTATGCTCAGATTGGACAGTTTAGGAGAAATGGTCAAGATGCCAAAAGCAACCTGGAATGGGGTCGTGCTTGCTGAGAGCGATCGCTGCGAAGTCGTCGAAGGTAATCAGTACTTTCCGCCCGATTCCCTCAAGATGGAATATTTCAAGCCCAGCGAAAAAACGACGTTCTGCCCGTGGAAAGGGACGGCCAACTATTACACCGTAGAAGTCGAGGGGCAAACGAATCCTGACGCCGCCTGGGTATATCGTGAGCCTAAATCTGCCGCGAACAACATCAAGGGCTACGTCGCCTTTTGGCGTGGGGTCACGGTTGAGAGTTGAGTCGGCACCAACGAGATGGTGCCGACCCATAAACCGATCAGGGGACGGTTCCCTGTCGGATCACCCCATCAGGTCAGGATCTGTTCTAGGGAACCGTCCCCTCTGCCCACAGGTTTTCATCATTGGAGTGGTGTGTCGGTGTCAAGGGTGATGTGCCTGGCCGCTCCCGGAAGGCTCTACCGTTCGGCTAGCTGCACAACGGCCAGTCGCGATGACATCAGCCGATCCATCCAGGTTGCCAAGAACGCCTGATTGGCAGCCTGTTCGGCGGGCACCTCGGTCGTCGCGGGGTGGGGTAACAGACCCTGGAGAGCGGCAGACGTGACGCAGAACATGGACTTTTGAAAGCTCTGGGTAATTTGCACCCGGACATCTTCATCCCCGCGCAGGCCCTGGCGATAGTAATCGGCCAGGTAATCGGGGAGAAAATGGCGCATATCTTGCATCAACAGGGTGGGGGGAATGCCCGCGCCCCCCACGGGCACCGGGTCGGCATAGAGCGCCCCATAGGCAAAGCGCGACTGATCCGGAGAAATCTGCTGCACCTGGGCGTTGTAAGACACCGTGCCCAGAAACGGGGTGCCGCGAAAAAAGACCGCTTCGACATAGGGAACGGCGGTATCCATCAGAAACGTTAGGCCCGCCGATGCGGGCAATAGGTCATGGCGATCGCCCCGGATCTCGACGCTGTAGGTGATCGGGAGGCTGGCGGCGGCAACCAGGCCGTCCTTGATGTGGGCCACTACTTCCGGGATCGACGTAATGCGCTGTTGGTCATACAAATCCGACAGGGTGAGAAACATTTCGCTCATCACCGTCCAAAACTGACCCAAGCCGCTGTAGTAGGCTGACTGGCGCACTTGTTCTGGCAAAAAGTCGGGAAACAGGCGGTGCAGCGTCTGCATCAACCAGTTGCCCTTGAGCTTGGCCTGAATCGCCCGATCGCAATTTTGCTGGAACTCGTCACTATCGAGATAGGCATCCAGACCGCCGCCGCCGTGCCAGAGCATGGTGCGCATGCAGTATTCGGCGTACTCATAGTTAATGCGATCGTGCCACCAGTGCTTCAACAGTTTGTTGAGGGTAATGTCGCCATTGAAATATTTGAAGAAAGGAAACAGCAGCAAAAACTGATGATCCGCAATGTATTTCAGATTGACGGCATAGGCATCTAACACCACGCCATAGCTTTTGAGGATGCCCACCACCTCTAGCACGTTGATCTCGGTGTCGGGCAACAGCGCCTCAGCCTTGAGCAGCCGCTCGATAAAGGGCTGGAGCGGATGGTCATTGACCAGATTGGGAGACAGCGTATTAGTCATCGGTAACATCGGGGGTAAACGGCAGCGGTGCAAAGCCCGCCATTGATGGTGGTGTCGTCGATGGCGGCTGGGCGATGGCGACACTGGGCGATCGCCAGGCCAGGGTGGTGACTTCGCTCCAGCGAGACAGCCAGTGCGGCTGCAATCCTAAGACGACGATGAGTAGCGCCAGGGCGATCGCGGGTAAGCGATCGCGCCAGGCGACCGGCGGCAACATCACATCCGGTTCGACTTTGTCGCTCGGCAACGCGATCGCTAACCGCCCAAAGAAAACCCGATTGACCAACAGCAAAAAATACACCGCCGTTAGGCCCGCGCCGACCATACACAACAGCGTCGGCACGGGAAAGGTAAGAAAGCTGCCCCGAAACACGATAAATTCCGAAATGAAGCCCACCATACCGGGGATGCCCGCACTGGCCATCACCCCCAAAATCATCAGACTCCCGACCAGGGGCAGTCCCCGTTCGGGGTTGAGCAGTCCCCGCAGCACCGTCAGGTCGCGCGTTCCCGTGGTTTTGTAAACGATCCCGACAAGCAGGAACAGCAACCCAGAAATCAGACCATGGCTGACCATTTGCAGCACCGTGCCCAAAATAGCCAGGGGAGTCGCCGCCGCTGCCGCCAGCAAGATATAGCCCATGTGACCGATGGAGCTGTAGGCCACCATTTTTTTCATGTCGGTTTGGGCGATCGCCGCCAGCGAGCCATAGAGCACGCTCACCACCGCCCACACCGCCAACCAAGGCGCAAAGAAGGCCCAAGCATCCGGCAGCATTTGCAGCCCAAAACGGACGATGCCGTAGGTGCCCAACTTCAGCAGTACGCCTGCCAAGAGCACCGACACTGGCGTCGACGCTTCGACGTGGGCATCGGGTAGCCAGGTATGAAACGGAAACAGCGGAATCTTAATGCCAAAGCCGATCAAAATTGCGATGAGGATCGTGCCCTGCTGCCAGAGGGTCATCGATTGGGCCAGGGTGGCATCGTAGTTGAATGAGCCCGTGCCCCCCAACCAGACAAACCCTAAAAAGCCGCCCAAAATCAAAATTCCAGAGGTGGCGGTATAAATCAAAAATTTGGTGGCCGCATAGCCCCGCCTGGCCCCGCCCCAAATGGCAATGAGCAAATACAGCGGAATCAGCTCTAGCTCGTAGAAGATAAAAAACAGAATCAAGTTCTGAGCGAGAAACGCCCCCGCCACCGCCATATTGATCAGCAGCATCAAGCTGAAATAGAGTCGGGGACGCTGAATGGTGGCGGCACTGGCATAAACCGCGATCGCCCCCAGCAGACTATTAATCACCAATAGCGGCATGGATAGACCATCCACCCCCAATTGATAGGTCAGCCCCAGGGCATCGATCCACGGCAGAGATTCTACAAACTGCAAGTCGGGCTGCTGAATATCAAACCGGGTGGCGACCACAATCGCGCCCACCAAAGACAGCACCTGCACCAGCAGGGCGACTTGCCCCACCTCCTTAGCGGGTCGGTGGTGGGGCCATAGACTGACGATGACCGTCCCCACGAGGGGAATCAAAATTAACGCACTCAGCATCATGCTCTGGCCCTACCACATTCTCCAAGTCGTCAAGAGCACTAACAGGCCCACCCCAACCACGATCGTCAGGATGTAACCCTGCGATCGCCCCGATACGCTGTACTTCAGGCTTTCGCCCCCCATCAGCGACGCCAACCCAATACTGTTGACCACCCCATCGACGATGTAGCGATCGAACCAACTGCTGGCCAAGGACAATCGCTCTACCAACCCCACAACGGTGAGGCGATAAAGCTTTTCGGTGTAAAAGTCGTAGGCCAGTAAATCTTGCAGAATCCGCAGGGGTTTTTGGGTTGACCGAGCCAATGCTTGACTCAGCGGCATCGCCGCCCCGATCGCGACCCCGGCTACTCCGGAAGCAATCAGCAACACGAAGGCAGTCACATTGATATATCGCCAGGGCGGCAGCAGATCCATTTGGTGCATTCCCAAGGGCACCAAGAGCGTCACGCCCACCAAAGTCACCATGGGCACCGCCATGGGCCACGCCACCTCCGGTGCCCGCCGCGACTTGGGTTGAGCCGCCCCTAAAAACACTAGGCGAAACACGCGGGTTAGGTTTAACGCGGTTAGCAGATTCACCAGCAAAAAGACAGCGACCAGGGCCGGTTGCGATTGCCAGAAAAAGTCAATGCCCAGGGTGTAGCCCCAAAAGCAGCCCAGGGGAAAAATGCCCACCATCCCCAGGCCAGCGGTGATGTAAGCCACCGTCGTCGCGGGCATCTTGCGACTCAGACCGCCTAACTCTGTGAGGTCTTGGCAGTTGGTGGTCAAAATGATCGCCCCCACGCTCATGAAGAGCAACGCTTTGGCGATCGCATGGGTCAGCAAAATCGTCAGGGCCACCCCCGGCCACTCAGTACCGACGGCGATGAAGACCAAACCTAAATAGGCACTCGTGGAATAGGAAAACGTCCGCTTGATATCGACTTGCGCCAGCGCCACCAACGACGCCCCCAGCGCCGTTATGGTGCCAATGCCGATCAGCACATCCAACGCGATCGGAGACAGCACTACAATGGGCTGCAAGCGGATTAAGACATAGGCCCCACAGGTCACCACCACCGAATTGCGCAAAATCGACGCTGGGTTGGGGCCTTCCATCGCCTCATCGAGCCAGAGATGCAGGGGAAATTGCGCACACTTCCCCGTCGGGCCAGCAATGAGCGCCACCCCCAACAGCGTTGCGACCAAAGGGGCCAAATCTGCCACCTTGACCCATTCATACAGGTCGTTGAAGCGCAAGCTCCCCGCAAATGCCGACAGCGCAATCATCCCCATCAGCAGTAATACGTCACCGATGCGCTTAGTCAAAAAGGCATCGCGGGCTGCCGTCACCACCAACGGCTGGGCATACCAAAAGCCCACCAGCAGATAGGTCGATAGCGTCAGCATCTCCAACAAGGAGTACGACAGGAACAACGAACTGCTCAGGATGACCCCGCTCATCGCCGCTTCAAAGAAGCCCATCAGCCCAAAGAATCGCCCCAAGGCCCAATCTTTTTCGAGATAGCCCAGGGCAAAAAACTGCGCGAGGAAACTCAAGCCGGTAATCAACAGCACAATACCCAGGCTCAATCGAGATAGCTCGAAGGACACATGCAGGGTCAAATCGGTAATTTGAAACCAATCCCAGTTCAACTCCTGCGACCCATACTCGCGCACCCGCCGAAACGCGCCCACGCCATGGACAAAGGCCAGCAGCGTCATCACCAGATTGAGATACGCCGCTGGGCGCTGCCCCGTGCGACGAACCAGCCCCAGCGACCAGGGCAGAGTGGCGATCGCCCCTACCAAGCCATAGGCCGGTATCAGCCAGCCGCTTTGCATCCAAAAATCTGCCATTGACCTCTGCGCTTATGGATATTCCCAGCCATCACCGTCGCCACCAGCAGCATTGCTTCCCATCGAGGCAACGGTGACAAAACTCGAAGGACAAGGCATTCAGCGCCCTACCTGACGATCCTCCAGCATCACGATCGCTAGAGCGATGAACTGCGAGCCAACCAATCCGACAGCGCGAACATCTTTCAGAGCGCCGGACAACCCGGTCAATCTTCTGGCTGAATACGGTTTATCATAACCGAATTTGGATAACGGCCAAACAGGCCGCTTTCAAGCGTTTGCAGCATTCACCCCACCTATGGAAGCGTTAATTTTCTCAACAAAATGTGACGAGATTCTGCGGGCGATCGAGAGCGCCAACTGCTGCCTTTGCAACGACTTGTGAACCAAGTCTGCGAAACATTTCATTAGTCGCATTGATATTTCATATTAAGGACAATCATCAAGGCTTATATTGCCAAGGTGACAACGGCCTCATATCCTTGATTTACATGGAGTTTGAGTGAGCCACTTCCGGACCTTCTGAATCAAGCAGTATTTCTTAATACTTATTTGTCAGGCTTAGGGTTCGTGACTATTTCAAGTGAGTTGCAGTGGCTCATAGCGTCTTAAGAGGGAGATAACGATAAATGCCTATTGCAGTTGGAATGATTGAAACCAAGGGTTTCCCTGCTGTTGTTGAAGCTGCTGATGCCATGGTGAAAGCAGCTCGGGTGACTTTGGTGGGCTACGAGAAGATTGGGAGTGGTCGGGTGACTGTGATTGTGCGCGGCGACGTTTCTGAAGTGCAAGCTTCGGTCTCCGCTGGCGTTGAGTGTGCGAAACGAGTCAATGGTGGCGAAGTGCTCTCTACCCACATCATCGCTCGGCCCCATGAGAACTTAGAGTTTGTGCTGCCCATCCGTTACACCGAAGCTGTAGAGCAGTTTAGAACCTAGATCTTAGTGGCAAGTCTGGCCGACGATTGCAAGCGAGCTTTTGGGGATGCCAGTGACCTGCTGACGATGCCTTTGCTGGGCGATCGCCGCAGCCATCCAAAAACCAACGCCATCGTTCGTCGATACCGGCACGTTGCCGAGTTTCCTAAATTGTTGACATCGTCGTTCCGCTAGAACTCATCGTGGTTACGGACGAACGTCAGGGGATACGGTACAACCAAAATGGCTGGACTGAGAGCCAATTCTCGTCGTGTTTTCAAGCAACTTAATTCATTATTAATTCAAAGGAGTTAGCGTTATGGCTATCGCGGTTGGCATGATTGAAACTTTAGGCTTTCCAGCTGTTGTAGAAGCTGCTGATGCCATGGTGAAAGCCGCTCGGGTGACCCTAGTGGGCTACGAAAAAATTGGGAGTGGTCGCGTGACTGTCATCGTGCGTGGCGACGTTTCTGAGGTACAGGCCTCCGTCGCTGCCGGTGTAGAAAATGTGAAGCGGGTAAATGGCGGTCAAGTGCTCTCCACTCACATCATCGCTCGGCCTCACGAAAACCTGGAGTTTGTGTTGCCCATTCGGTACACCGAAGCGGTGGAACAGTTCCGCGAGAGCGTTAGTGGTATTCGCCCCTATGGCCGTTAGGTAAACGCTTTTTATGCTTTTGGCTAAAGTTCGCGGCACGGTTGTGAGTACATGCAAAGAGCCGAGCCTCAGTGGCGTCAAGTTTTTGCTGGTGCAGCTCATCAGTGATACGGGGGAGCCGCTACCCGACTATGAAGTCGCGGCTGACGTCGTCGGTGCGGGATCGGGAGAATGGGTGCTGATTACCCGCGGCAGCGGTGCCCGGGAACATCAGGGCTACCACGATCGCCCGGTTGATGCGGCAGTGATCGCCATTGTCGATACGGTCTCTTTGAGCTCCGGCACGTTGTACAACAAGCGTGACGATTTCAGTTAAATCCTTCCAGGTCTGAGGGGACGGCTCATATTTTGTGCCGACCCCTTTTGCAGACCCAGGTGCGCTAGTGCCGCGAGAGGGCAGATAAATTAAGGGAGGGATCGGGTTTATGGTGACCCGAAGCGCAGTAGCTCTGCAGACGCCTGGGTCTCTTGGATTCGGGCGACTAGCGGCTGACACGACAGCAATCGTGCATGATTTTGCCGAGGTCGTTGGCGATGTCCGGATTGCCGATGATGTCTTGGTGGCACCAGGTGCGGCCATTCGGGCCGATGCCAATGTGGTGTTCAGCCTGGGGGCGGGCACGGCGATTCAAGATGGAGTTCTGATCCAGGCTTTGCGCGAGGGCAGAGTCCTGGGCGATGATGATAAGTCTTATGCAGTCTGGATTGGAGCTAACGTCTGTATTGCGCACAAAGCCATTATTCAGGGGCCAGCTTACATCGGCGATCAGGCTTTTGTCGGTTTCCGCTCGACCATCTTTAATGCTCGCTTAGGCGCTGGTTGCATCGTGATGATGCACGCCCTAGTGCAGGATGTCGAGATTCCCCCTGGCAAGGTAGTCCCCTCGGGCGCGGTGATCACGCAGCAAGACCAGGCCGATCGCTTGGCCGATGCCCAACCTCCAGATCTCGCCTTTGTGGCCGAACTCACCACCATTAATCAAGCGCTGCGGACAGGCTATGGGCAGGCCGTCATGATGTCATCGCAGCCGTCTGATGCCGCCGATCAGCACGATCGCGCACCGCTAACCTCTATCGCTCAAGACAACGGAACTAAGATCATGCAACCTCAAAGACTGACGACCGACATCGTGCAACAGGTGCGGCAACTACTCAACCAGGGTTACAAAATTGGCACCGAACATGCGGATGCTCGTCGTTACCGGAGCAACGTGTGGCAAACTTGTAGCCCCATTCAGTCCACTCGTGAAGGCGATGTCTTGACCGCTTTAGAAGCCTGTTTAGAAGAGCACACCGGGGAGTATGTGCGGCTCTTTGGAATTGACCCTGCAGTCAAACAGCGCATTGCCAGCACCACGATTCAGCGGCCTGATGGCAAACCCGTAGCCGTACAGACTCGCGCCGTCCCCAATGCCGGTCACACCAGCCCGACAAGTAGCTACAGCAGCGGCGGCAACACCCCCACCAGTGCCACTGGCGGTGACCTCAGCCACCACGTTCGAAACTGGCTGAGCCAGGGCTACCGCATCGGTTTAGAACATGCTGATGTGCGCCGGTATCGGAGCAACGTGTGGCAAACTTGCTCACCCGTACAGGCCAGCAGCGAGCACGAAGCCATGGCGGCAGTGCAGGCTTGCGTCAGCGAGCACCGAGGCGAATATGTCCGCATGTTTGGCATTGACCCCGTTGCCAAGCGACGCGTCTCGCCCGTCACCATTCAGCGCCCCGACGGGCCAGTGTCTCTGGGCAATCCTGGCGGCTCGACCACCACCCCTGCTTCTAGCTATGCAGGGAACGGTGCAGCTACTGCGGCCCCCAGCGGTCAACTCTCTAGCGAAGCCGTACAGCAAGTCCGCGGATTGTTAAGCCAGGGGCTCAAAATTGGCACCGAACATGCTGATGCGCGCCGATTTCGCAGCAATGTGTGGCAAACCTGCTCGCCGATTGAGGCCACTCGCGAAAGTGAAGTGCTGGCCGCGCTGAATGCCTGCGTTCAAGAACATGCTGGTGAATATGTGCGCGTCTTTGGGATCGACCCGACTGCGAAGAAACGCTTATCACCCACGATCATTAATCGTCCTGGCCAAGCGGGGAACAACGGTCACTCCGCCAGCGATGGCAGCAATGGTGCGTCTACATCTGGCGGCTCGACCTACGCGGCGGCATCCCCCCCAGCCAATGGCAGTCGCCATCATGGTCACCAGCCTTTGAGCGAGGATGTCGTGCAGCAGGTGCGGCAGCTCGTGGGGCAGGGCTATCGCATCAGTCTGGAACATGCGGATGTCCGGCGCTACCGAAGTGGCGCTTGGCAAACGGGCGGTATGATTGAGGGCCAGAATCCGTCTGCCGTGCTATCTGCCCTGGAGTCTGGTTTGGCGTCTCACGCTGGGGAATATGTTCGATTGATTGGCATCGATCCCCACGCTAAACGTCGGGTACTTGAGACCACAATTCAACGACCCTAGTCACTTTTTGCATGGTGCAGGCACATGAACCACGAGCCATCGGCGATTATTACATCGGGGCCAATGTCGAAATTGCGCCTGATGTGGCGATCGCGGCTGGAGTTGTTTTAGAAGCGGCTCCCGGCGCTCAACTGGTCATTGCCTCAGGGGTTTGTATTGGGATGGGCGTGATTGTGCAAGCTGCCGGGGGCAAGTTGGTACTTGGTGCTGGGGTCAACTTGGGCAGCGGCGTTTTGATTGTTGGTTGGGGGTTAGTCGGCCCACACGCCTGTATCGGTGCTGAGAGTTCCTTGTTCAATCCGCAGATCGCTGCTGGAGGGGTGTTAACAGCGCGATCGCTCCACGGCATTCCCGGTACTGACACAGACATTTCAGCCGCCAGTAATGGTCAGGCTACGTCATCTGCCCATCCGAGTAACGAGCCAGAAGTCGCTGAGGCAGCGAACAATGGGGCAGCAGAGCCTCAGTCTGATGAAGAGGGGCTGGCTCCGAGCCGCATCGTGTATGGCCGTGAGCAATTAACGCAACTCATAAAGACCCTCTTTCCCCATCGAGACGCGCTCAACGGTAATGGTCAAAGTCCATCTTGATATAACAATTTTGCTGCACTCTGCCGACACCTGCTCGCACAGTTCCTACAATAAAGAGAATGCCCGTCCATTATTCTGTGAGGCCCTGTGATGGTGGCAACTGATTCCAAAAAGCTAACGCTGGCACAACCCTCACCCCATGCTCGGCGATGGGCGTCGAAGTTAAAGGGGGCGGCTCTGGGGATGGTCTCAACCCATAGCTTTCCAGCGGTAGTGGGCACCGCTGACGCCATGCTGAAGTCTTCTGATGTGATGCTCATTGGTTACGAAAAAACGGGTGCCGGGCATTGCACTGCCGTTGTGCGCGGTGGCGTCGCCGACGTGCGCATGGCCGTCGAAGCGGGCACCGCGACCGCCAAACAATTTGGACAATTTATTTCGTCATCGCTGATCCCGCGACCTCTCCCTAACTTAGAGGCCGTGCTCCCGATCTGTATGCATTTAGATGAACTCGATCGCATTGGCCAAGGGCACGTCGGTAGCGGGGCTTTAGGGCTGCTCGAAACGCGGGGCTTTCCGGCGATGGTGGGGGCGGCCGACGCCATGACCAAGGCGGCAGAAGTGCAGGTAGTGGCCCATCAATCCATCGGTGATGGGTTGTGTACCGTCATCATTCGCGGCTCCCTGTCGAATGTGGCGATCGCGGTGGAAGCGGGCATGCACGAAGCCGAACGGATTGGCGAACTCCATGCGGTGATGGTGATTCCTCGGCCCTTGGATGATCTAGAGCAATCTTTGCCCATCGCCGAAGCACTCGAAACAGAACAGCCGGTACGTCTGCCCATCAAGCTCGAAGAAAAAGAGAAAGAATTGGTGGAATTGCCGGCAGCGGCCACGGATGAAGTGGCTCAGGAGATGGCCATGCCAGAACCAACCGCTACTCCAGCCCCCCGACCGGCCCCCCAGAAGGTCGTGCCCCAACCGCCGCCACTGCAAGAGGGCGAGTTGGACTAACTAAAATTTCTGGCCGCTATGGCGAGCTGACTTCAGCGCAAAACGCCGCGATCGTTTGCCAGACATCGTCTAATAAATCTCCCGAATCCGCATCAAACCAGGTGATCGCTCGTTTCCGAAACCACGTGCGTTGACGCTTGGCGAATTGGCGGGTGTTTTTCACGATCAGTTGCCGAGCGGCGGTAAGCGAATAATTTCCCGCCAGATACCCCAAAATTTCTGCGTAGCCTAGAGTTTGCAACAGCGGTAAATCGTCGCCATATTCTTTGCACAGATGTTCAACCTCAGCCACTAAACCCTGCTCAATCATGTGTTCTGTTCGCCGTTGAATACGGTTAGCCAGTGCCTCAGGCGCGCAATCGAGCCCAATATATAAGACTGGATATTCGGGGGGGCGCTGACCTTGCTGACCCGACAGCGGCTGTCCAGTCACATAGGCCACTTCTAACGCGCGGATGGTGCGGACAGAATCGTTGGGATGAATTCGTCCGCTCGCCACCGGGTCAACTCCCTGCAACATGCCGTAGCACTGTACCTGTCCTAACCTGAGGAGCTGCGATCGCAACCCTGGCTGGGGGGCGACGGGGGGAATCTGCAAGCCATCCACCACCGAGGAAATATAGAGTCCGGTGCCGCCCACCAAACAGGGCAGCCGCTCCCGCTCAAGGTGGAGTTGGTGAATCAGGGCTTGCGCAGCTTGCTGATATTCCGCTACCGTCATCGTCTCCGTGGGGTCACGAATATCGATCAAGTGGTGTGGAGCCCGCGATCGCTCCTCTAAAGTCGGTTTAGCAGTGCCAATGTCGAGTTCTCGATACACCAACCGCGAATCGGCACTGAGAATGCTGATGGGTAATCGGTTTGCTAACGCTAGTGAAAGTCCTGTTTTACCGGTCGCGGTCGGCCCCGCGATCGCCAGTAGACAGGGCGGCACTGACCCACCCCGCATCTGGTATAGATCGGACGCACTACTGGACTGCCATCCGATAGGTGTAGAGCTTGGCAATAACATCCCTGCTGCAAGTGTCCCCAGAAACTGCTCTATGCAATGCATGGAAGCGTTTGTGGTAGAATTTTAGAGCCTTTTGACTTCAATTACGGTGAGAGGCGCTGAGGCGTCTTTTTGGGAGCAATTATTTTATGGCGAGCAACTACGGTGCTGAGCAGATTCAAGTACTAGAAGGGCTAGAGCCAGTTCGTAAACGACCTGGGATGTATATCGGCACCACCGGGCCGCGCGGGTTGCATCATCTAGTCTACGAGGTGGTGGATAATTCTGTCGATGAGGCCCTCGCCGGATATTGCTCTCGCATCGAAGTCACACTGAATGCTGATGGCTCAGCAACCATTATTGATGATGGTCGCGGTATTCCCACCGATGTCCATCCACAAACCGGCAAATCAGCCCTCGAAACCGTATTGACGGTACTCCACGCTGGGGGCAAGTTTGGCGGTGGCGGCTACAAAGTTTCTGGCGGGCTGCACGGGGTCGGCATTTCGGTCGTCAACGCCCTATCGGAATGGGTTGAAGTCACCGTCTGGCGCGACCGTAAGCAACATCTCCAGCGGTTTGAGCGCGGTCTTCCGATCGGTGAGTTGCAGGTGAGTGCTAGCGGCAGCGATCGCACCGGCACCGCCATTGCCTTCCTGCCCGATACGATGATCTTCAGCACGGGCATTGAGTTTGATTACGATATTTTGGCGGGGCGTTTGCGAGAGCTCGCGTACCTCAACGGCGGCGTCGACATTATCTTTACCGACAATCGTCTAGATCTGCTGAAGTCTGACGAGCCTAGGGTGACGCGCTATCACTACGAGGGCGGCATCAAAGAATACGTTCAGTACATCAACCACGAAAAACAGCCCGTTCACGAAGAGATTGTCTACGTCGAAGGGGAAAAAGATGGTGTGCAAGTCGAAGTGGCGCTGCAGTGGTGTATCGATGCCTACACCGATAACCTGCTGGGCTTTGCTAACAACATCCGCACGATTGACGGCGGCACCCATCTGGAAGGCTTGAAAACCGTTCTTACCCGCACCCTAAATACCTTTGCGCGGAAGCGGAACAAGCGCAAAGACAATGAATCGAACCTCAGTGGGGAAAACATTCGCGAAGGCTTGACAGCCGTCATTTCCGTTAAGGTGCCCGAGCCCGAGTTTGAGGGGCAGACCAAAACCAAACTGGGCAATACGGAAGTTCGGGGAATTGTCGATACGTTAGTGGGCGAAACCCTGACGGAATATTTGGATTTCCATCCTGGGGTGGTTGATACCATTCTGGAGAAGGCGATCCAGGCCTTTAACGCCGCCGAAGCCGCCAAGCGGGCGAGGGAACTCGTGCGCCGTAAGTCGGTGCTGGAGTCCTCGACCTTACCGGGCAAGCTCGCGGATTGCAGCAGCCGCGATCCCAGTGAGTCGGAAATCTTTATCGTGGAGGGCGACTCGGCGGGCGGCAGTGCAAAGCAGGGCCGCGATCGCCGGTTTCAGGCGATTCTGCCGCTGCGAGGCAAGATCATCAACATTGAAAAAACCGACGATGCCCGCATCTATAAGAACACCGAAATTCAAGCGTTGATTACGGCGCTGGGGTTAGGCATCAAAGGCGAAGAATTTGACGAGTCGCAACTGCGCTATCACCGCATTTGTCTCATGACCGACGCGGACGTCGATGGGGCGCACATTCGCACCCTATTACTTACCTTTTTCTATCGTTATCAGCGGTCACTAATTGACCAAGGATTTGTGTACATTGCCTGTCCGCCGCTCTATAAAATCGAACGGGGGCGCAATCACTGGTACTGCTACAGCGATCGCGAGCGCGATACCATTCTGGGAGACTTTCCAGAAAACGCAAACTACGGTATTCAGCGCTTTAAGGGTTTGGGTGAAATGATGCCCCAGCAGCTTTGGGACACCACCATGAATCCCGAAAGCCGGACGCTGAAAAAAGTAGAAATTGAAGATGCTGCGGAAGCCGATCGCATCTTCACCGTCTTGATGGGCGATCGGGTCGCGCCCCGCCGCGAGTTCATCGAAACTTACGGCCCTAAACTCGGCCTCGAAGATCTCGATATTTAAAGAAATCGGCCAAAAGGTTGTGGCAAACCTTACAGGCTTTGCCCTAAATCCCATCAAGTCCTATGGTGGAGAGCATCAAAACCTTGTTCGATCAACCTTTAGGACAATGAAGCGTGTAATGCTAAGACGGTATCTCAGCCCAGGATTGGCGATCGGTCTCAGCCTGTTTGTTTTATCCGCTTGCGGCGGTGGACCAGAGACCAGTACAGACGGCACTGGAGACGGAGGGGCTGGCACGGTGACTGTGCTTGGCGTCGTCGTGGGCGAGCAACAAGAAAAATTAGAAGCGGCGCTGGTGCCCTTTGAAGAAGCCACTGGCATTGATGTTGTCTACGAAGGCACGGACGCCTTTGCCACCCTGCTGCCCGTGCGGGTCGAGTCCGGCGATGCGCCCGACATTGCCATGTTTCCTCAGCCCGGTTTGATGGCAGATTTTGCTCAATCCGGCCAGCTCATTCCCGTCACCTCGTTTATGGAGATGAGCGCCCTCGAAACCGCCTACCCCAGCGATTGGATTACCCTCGGCACCGTGAACGACGACGTGTATGGCGTCTGGTTTCGGGCCTCGGTCAAAAGTCTGGTGTGGTACAACCCCCAAGCATTTGAAGCCGCAGGCTACACCATTCCCACCAGCTGGGACGAAATGCTTGCCCTCAGTGACCAAATCGTGGTCGATGGCAGCACACCCTGGTGCCTGGGCATGGAGAGTGGCGACGCCACCGGTTGGGTGGGTACCGACTGGGTCGAAGACATTATGTTGCGGACAGCTGGCCCAGAGGTGTATGACCAATGGATTACCCACGAAATTGCGTTTGATGCCGCTCCCGTCCAGACGGCCTTTGAAGAGTTCGGCAACATTGTGCTGAATCCCGACTACATTTCTGGCGGCATGGTCGGCGCAATTAGCACCCCCTTTGGCGACTCCATTCAAGGGCTCTTTGGCAACCAGCCTCGCTGCTATATGCATCGACAAGCCAACTTTATTGCCAGCTTTTTGCCCGAAGAGGCAGTGCTCGGGGAAAACATCGCCGTCTTTCCATTACCCGGCATTGACCCCGAATTTGGCACCCCGGTGTTAGTCGCGGGGGATGTGTTTGCAATGTTTAACGATACGCCCGAAGCCCAAGCTTTGATGGAATATCTCACGACACCGGAAGCGCATGAGGTCTGGGCTGGCCTCGGTGGCTTTATCTCGCCACACAATAGTGTTGGGCTGGATGTGTATCCGGATGCAGTGACACAACAGCAAGCCGAGATTCTGGCCAATGCCGACATCGTCCGGTTTGATGGCTCTGATATGATGCCGGGAGTGGTCGGCACTGGTACCTTCTGGAGTGGCATTGTCGATTACGTTGGCGGTGAATCGGTAGACAGCGTTCTCGCTGACATTGAAGCCAGTTGGCCGAGTGAAGAATAAGTTTACGTTGGGGGACTGAACCTGGCCGCGATCGCTCGCAGGCTGCCGATTCGATAGCTCTGTTGGCTCCATGGCGATCGCTCAGCGGCTGACCGGGGCACATACCATGCAGCGATGACTCACAAGGGGCTTGATGTCTCTTACAATCTTTTGCAATTGGATGAGTTTAATTCAATGAGCCAGGCTATTGACTGGTTGCCGCCCCTCACTGATCTGAGTCGAGCATCAATTAGGCCAGTCACCACGGCAACCGACCGCACTGGGTAGTTAAGCTGAAGGCTGACACAGCGATCGCAGCCGTCGCCTGTGCTTTAGCGACCAAGACTCCGGCTGGGTCAGCTCATTAACCCTTCAGCAGTTGGGAGTGATAACTTTTCAGACACACTACTGGCAAAAATCTTTTGGTTGCGCAAATTAGCCCAAAGACTGCACTCGTCATCGGAAGCAGTCAGAAACACATCAGCTCCGTTTTGCACCAACTTACAAGCTAAGTGATACAAGCGACTGCGCTCAGTAATAGGGGTTTGTCGCAGTCGATAGTAAAGTTCATTTTGAAAATGCACGCCATCTTGCAAGCTGTCATTAAACCAAAATTTGAATGGCTGAACCTGACTTTCAGTAACAACTCTGGGCAACAAAGGTATAACCTCGCACACTAAATCAATGTGACAGCTAACTCGTAGACGAAACCCAAATATGATGCTGGAAACAAATCACTAGTTATGTAAGAGCAAGCCACGATTACTAAAATCGATACTTATCTTAAGTATTGCGATTTGCCTTACCGTTTCGCAATCCTGACATAACTTTCATAGAACTTTTATTGATTCAAGTTCTACACTCTCTCAGCTTAATAATAACTTAACCCTTCGCTAATCCTAAAAATACCCACGTCCCGGTTAAGCCAGCTAGTCCACAACCGTCACCGCATTATCGCCCTTCGATTCGACCCACGCATGCATCTCCATATCTGTAGCAGATTTCACTCGCGGACAAGACGCTCGCCCTAGACCGCTGATAGCTTTACAACTATGGGGTTGCCAAGTTGGCAGCCCCCTTGCCAGCGGTGCTCATCATGCGTTGAGATTGGTTGAACGTGCTCACTGATAAGACTGTTTGATGGCAGCGGATTGCACCAGAGATACGAGAATATCATCAGTCAATGGCTGTACGAGAAAGCCATCAAGATCGAGAGCACAGGCATCCTGCTGCCAGTGAGGAGAGCCAGATTCAGTGAGCGCTACGATCGTTATTGGTGAAGTTTGTCTAGCTTGGCGCAAAACTCTAACCTGGTTCTCAAGCCAACTCTGGTTTTCACCCACCAAAATGACCAAACACGGATTCTTTTGTTGCGCTTGCTCAACTGCGTGTTCTGCTGAGTTTGCCAGTACAAAGGCATAGTGGTCAGCCAGGTTAGACAACTCTGCTCTTTGAGGACGACTTTCCTGTTCGTCTAAAACGAGGACATAATCTTCAAGCAGTTTCATAGATAGACCATTTATTGGGAGTTTCCAGCGGCGCAGAAGCAGGGAATGAACGGGGCTCACGGATGCATTGATTGAGTCGACACCCAAGTCAGCTACCTTAATTGTGGTGGATATCAAGTCTTCAATAGCGTAAACAATTTCTTTTTTTAAGCTTTCACACTACATCCATAGCGCGAAAGCACCTTTATTTTTTTATGTCGCTAATGATTTTATTGAGGTTAAGATTTTGAGATCAATCTGCATGACAGCATTGTTTTGGATGATTTTCATGCTGCTTTTGATCTAATGCCATCAGGTTTGGCCGAGAAGGGTTTCTGACCGATATCACGAGCGATCGCTATCTCAGTATAAAGTTGGCAGTTTATATAAGCGAGCATGACTCTCGCCAGTGACTCCAGACGACATCATTTTCGATATTAATACTTCAGATTCTTTACAGATATGTTGTAAACATTTGTCGCTCTTGTTGAAGTAGACGTTTACAGGTCTTAGAGGTTTTCCTCGCTTGGGTGAGAGAATACTTTTGATAATCTTAAGTTTGACTACATTAAAGTTTGCTTAAATTAAAATCTGGCCCTAAGGTACGTCGGACTGATTAATGACGATTAATTCAGCTTCGCTGTCAGGGAACTGTAATAGATTTCATTAGGTTTTGCCGTGCCTCCAATCGCTGTATTGGCATAAGTGCTTGGCTGCTGCATCGCTAAACCGCTCACCACAGTTGCATGATTCAATCTACTTAATATGGTTGGTTAGATGAACTTCCAGAAGGAGGGCAAGCTTCATCGCTATGGGCAGAATTCATCTTAAGCAAATCAGAGAATCGCGAGGCTACTGGCTGGGAATGGTGGGCGCGATCGCGGTAGCTGGTTGTATGAGCCCCATCACGGCGAGAGAGGCGGTGCAACAGACCGCAGATACTTTCATCGCCCACCGTAGTGAGTTCGAACAGTTGGCCGAAAGGGCATTGATCGATTTAGAACAATCAGATGAACGTTCGCTGAAACTACCCGATCGCCCATTCTATGACAGCGCTTGGGTCAGCGAATCAATTAACAGTGATGGGATTGACGTGCAATTCGTTGTCGAGGAGTTTTACTTCCCACTGGTGTACATTTCCACCGACAATCCTCAAGATGTGCATGACACTTGCACGAACGGCGGCCAAGCCGTGAAACAGCTTGCACCCCACTGGTATATCTGCAAACGCGACTGGAACTGAGGCGCGATCGCGGTTAGGGCTCAAAACCGCCCAATACCGTTCGTGGATGTCTGGATAAGTGACGGGTTAGGGGTTGGTACTTTGATGATGAACGCATATCGTGAACGCTTCCCATCTGGCTGCGCCCCTAATCAAGAGTGAGCCATTAGGGGGCTGCAACTAAATAAAGTACCCGTTCAATCCGGTTTCGACTTCACTCAACCTGCCAGTATCGAGAGTTGAGCGGAGTCGAAACTCGGTCCATGGGGATCTTTTTTGCACGCAAGTCCCTTAGGGTCGCTTTCAGAAAAATGAAATTAATTTAGCCTTACATCATGTTTCATTCTGTAGTTCGCGGGCTTTCAAACTTTTTTCGATAAAGTTGATGATTTTGGTGCCGACATCAATGTTGGTGTATTTTTCAATCCCCTCCAATCCGGGTGAAGAGTTCACTTCCATGACCACCGGGCCATGGTTAGACCGCAGCAGATCGACGCCCGCGACTCTGAGCCCCATCGCTTTAGCAGCCCGCACTGCGGTGCTGCGTTCTTCTGGCGTCAGTTTAGCCCGAGACGCCGAGCCCCCTCGATGCAAGTTAGAGCGAAACTCACCCGCGGCTCCTTGGCGCTTCATTGACGCGATCACTTTGTCACCGACCACAAAGCAGCGAATATCCGCCCCTTTGGCTTCTTTGATGTATTCCTGCACCAAAATGTTGGCATCCAGGCCCCGAAAGGCTTCGATCACAGACTTGGCGGCTTGATACGTTTCCGCCAAGACCACGCCAATGCCCTGAGTCCCTTCTAACAACTTGATGACCAGGGGCGCACCGCCCACCAGGTCGATCAATCCGTCGATATCTTGAGTGGAATGGGCAAAGCCGGTAACAGGGAGGCCAATGCCTCGCCGCGCCAACAATTGCAGGCTACTGAGCTTGTCGCGCGATCGCGTAATGGCTTGCGAAGAATTCGGCGTAAACACCCCCATAATTTCGAACTGCCGCACCACTGCGGTGCCGTAAAACGTGTTGGAAGCCCCGATGCGCGGAATGATCGCATCCACATCGGTAATCGGCGTGCCCTGGTACAGCACTTTGGGATCATGGGAAGTGATGTCCATATAACAGCGCATATGGTCAATCACCCGCATTTCATGACCCAACGCTTCCCCGGCCTCCTTGAGGCGACGGGTGGAATAGAGGGTACTGTCACGGGACAAAATGATGATTCTCATGGCAAATCGGGCTCGTCAATCTCGTCTGCAGGGTTGGCTTTGCGGCTAAATTGGCTCATCAGGTACGAGCCTCCAGGGTCTACTAAAAAGCGACGGCGCACCGCTTCGCGTCCGAGCAACATGCGAAATCCCATAACATCCCGATTCGTCAGGGTGAGTTCAATTTCCCAAGGCTGCTCCCCCAATGAAATTTGGGTTTTGATCACCGGGCGTTCTTGCGATTGGCCACCGGAATTACGGATATGTCGCATTTCCAGCAGGGGCGCGATCGCCTCCACCGTCAGGCTCGCATCCCGCTGCAACGGATGCACCTTAAATCGCACCATCGTCCCTTCGGGAGCTGCCACATAATCTAGGTCAAACGCATGAAGCGCTGATGTTCTCGCCCCAGTATCGACCTTGGCCTTAACCCGATTGATGCCTAACTGGGGCAATGTGGCCCACTCACGCCAACCAATCGTTACCCAGTCATGTGCTGCTGATTCTCTCACGGGGCAGTTTTGCTCATCGCTTTACGGGCTTTTGCCCTGTTTTATCCTACTCATGGGAGGTCACGCGCCATCATCCATTGAGGAAATTGACAGGAATTGTATTGGCAGCAGTTTGCCCGGATCGAGGGTGGACAATCTGCCTTTTTCTCTGAAAGCTAGAAAAGACAAAGTCACCAGCGGGTTGAAGCGTACGTTACAATTGTTAAGATTGACCTTTGTTAAAAGACATTCCGTTAAACGATCGCACTTTTCTACACATCACAGGATTTCCCAGAAATCATGACTCTTCCCATTCGCAACGTTGCTATCATCGCCCACGTTGACCACGGCAAAACCACGCTGGTAGACGCCCTACTCAAACAGTCCGGCATTTTCCGTGAGGGAGAAGAGATTCCTGACTGCGTGATGGATTCGAACGATCTAGAGCGGGAGCGGGGGATCACCATCCTCTCCAAAAACACCGCCGTCAGTTACCAAGATACTTTGATCAATATTGTTGACACCCCCGGCCACGCCGACTTTGGCGGCGAAGTCGAGCGCGTGCTGGGCATGGTCGATGGCTGCATCCTGATTGTGGATGCCAACGAAGGGCCGATGCCCCAAACCCGCTTTGTGCTGAAAAAAGCGCTGGAAAAGGGCCTGCGCCCCATTGTCGTCCTGAATAAAATCGACCGTCCTCAAGCAGATCCGCACAATGCCATTAATAAAGTGTTGGATCTCTTTATTGAGCTGGGCGCTGATGACGACCAGTGCGAGTTTCCTTACCTATATGCTTCCGGTCTCAGCGAATTTGCCAAAAAGAAACTCGACGACGACAGCAAAGACATGCAGCCGTTGTTTGAAGCGATTTTGGATCATGTACCGCCGCCAATCGGTGACCCGACCAAACCCTTCCAACTACAAGTCACGACGCTGGACTATTCCGAATATTTGGGCCGGATTGTCATCGGCAAGATTCACAACGGCGTCATTCGGATGGGTCAGCCAGCGGTGCTGATTGACCGCGAAGGCAAGCACAATAGGTCGAAAATCAGCAAGCTGTTAGGCTTCGAAGGCCTGCAGCGCATCGAAATTGAGGAAGCTAGTGCGGGTCAGATTGTGGCGATCGCGGGCTTTGCCGATGCCAACATTGGCGAAACCATTGCCTGCCCCGATGAGCCCGAAGCTTTGCCGTTGATTAGCGTTGATGAGCCGACGCTGAGCATGACCTTTGCGGTTAATGACTCCCCCTTTGCCGGCCAAGAGGGCAAGTTTGTCACCTCCCGACAGTTGCGCGATCGCCTCATGCGAGAACTCGAAACCAACGTCGCATTGCGGGTCGAGCCCACTGATTCCCCCGATCGTTTCTCCGTATCCGGTCGTGGTGAATTGCACTTGGGCATTTTGATTGAAAATATGCGCCGCGAAGGCTATGAGTTCCAAGTCTCGCAGCCGCAGGTCATTTACCGGGAAATGAATGGTCACCCCTGTGAGCCCTACGAGCTCGTCGTGCTGGATGTACCCGAAGATGCTGTCGGTGGCTGTATGGAGCGTCTGGGTCAGCGCCGTGGTGAGATGCAAGATATGCGTGTGACCGGCACCGGGCGATCGACGCTGGAGTTTGTGGTGCCCGCTCGTGGCTTGATTGGCTTTCGGGGCGACTTTATGCGCCTCTCCCGAGGTGAAGGGTTGATGAACCACAGCTTCTTGGAATACCGTCCCATGAGTGGCGAAATCGAAACCCGTCGCAACGGGGTGCTCATTGCTTTTGAAGAGGGCACAGCGACTTTCTATGCGCTGAAAAATGCTGAGGATCGCGGCGTCTTCTTCATTACCCCCGGCACCAAGGTATACAAAGGCATGGTGATTGGGGAAAACAATCGCCCTCAAGATCTGGAGCTGAATGTTTGCAAAACCAAGCAGCTCACCAACCACCGTGCCGCGTCGGGAGACGAACTCGTGCAGCTGCAAACGCCCGTCGAGATGAGTCTGGAACGGGCCTTAGAGTACATCAGCTCCGATGAGATGGTGGAAGTGACTCCAGAATCCATCCGCCTGCGGAAGATGTCGAAAAAACTGGTAAGACGTTAAGTTCGTTGTCAGTCATCAAAAAAACCTGGATACAGGACTGCTGGCGGCCCTCCATCATGCATGGGGGGCCGCTTGTTTTGTGACTGGCTGTGAGTACAGGGCAGCGACAGCGGGAGTTAACCTACTTGTACTCAAATGGCATACCCCATTGCTCAAACTGCACCCGACTCGCGATCAACTCCCGATCGCGGGTGAATTAGCTGGCCGCAGACGCGGCATCGTGGCGAATATCCAGCGCCTTACGGGTAACTTCTAGCGCTTCCGAGGCCCGCTTGAGCTTCGCTTCGAGATATTGCTTTTGGCTGACCAGCTGTCGCAATTTTTGATTGCGAGCGATCGCCTGACTAATCACGCCCAACTGCCCGGGGGGACAAGCTTCGCACTGCATGTGCCCGTCGGCGTCTAGGCGACATAGGCGATACTGACTGCCTTGGGTCGTGGCCTCCGCTTGGGTCTGTTGCGCGAGCTGCTCCACATATGCGGCCACCTGTTCAGAATCACCGTGGCGCAAGATAGTCGCGTGTTCGTCCAGGGCCGTTTGATTGGCCTGGCGATCGGTGGATTCTAACCAGCCGTCGACGATTGGCCCAGACATATACAGCGCTTGAATTTCCAGCAAAATATCGCGTAAAGCTTGATGCCAACCGACGATCGCTCCCTGCACATCGGCCAACAGGTCGAGGGCGAGGGCCGCGTTCGCATCATTGCGGTGGCTGCTAAAGCTGGGGCGTTGGGCACGGGGCAACAGTGGCAGCGCTGTCTGCTCTGCGGGGGCCGATTGTTTCACCGCATAGGACACAGAAGCCGATGAGGTCGCATTAGGCGGTTGGTCGCCTTGGGGCGCTTTTGCCATTGCCGTCGCCGAGGGGATAAAAGCTGGCAAATCGAGGGAGGTTGGTTTTTGGGCCATGGCAATTATCCTGAACTCAGCGTGATTTAACCTTGATTCCACCCGCAGATGTCGCCCTCACCGTCGGCTGATCAACTCGGCCTCAAGGTCGCCCTTAGCTGATTGCATACCCTGGAGCACCCGCGACCCACATCAACAGTGGTGCCAGTCTCGTCAGCCCCCATGCCGCAGATAGCGTCACTGGGCGCGGTGAACGTTAGCGATCGCACCCATAAACAAGTGTCTGTTTGAGGGAGCCCACATCTCTTATAAAAGGATGCAACAAAAACCCTGAAATGCAACAATTTTTTCGGAATTTCTGACCAAGATTACAAATTTCAAACCTATCCACGATGATGTTTAGTAAAAAGACAGTCACCAGGTCTAGCAACATTGACCGATTCACCTGATAGCCTCAAGATCGATCACCGCCACCCGAGAATTGTTGAGATCAGTTGAGGCTAATTTCTAACAACGGGCACAAATTTCCCGGAATATTTTTGCCGCAGTGAGAAGCATAATCCATCGGTAACTCGGCAATATTTAACGACTACGCAAAGGAACTCGCATGAAAGGCATCCCCTTAACCTCGTCGATTGGGCACCCTCACAGTTTGCCAGTATCGGCCTTTGGGACACCGCTATTGGCGGGGGCGATCGCCCTCAGCATGGGTCCCGCCGCGCTGGCGGAACCGCTAGCGACCCTTGAACTGGGAGACATGCCACTGCGGAATCAAGAATTGATCGCTGGCCCAACGCGGGTCGTGATTATTGAGTTTGATCCCCTCAATTTCGACACGGATGAAACGCAATATTTGACCTATGGGGTTTATATCAACGACGATTTTCAAACCCAAGTTCGTCAAGCCGTGGACTTTCGCTTTGCCAACTTTAGTCTGCAAAATCTTGATCCTGACGGCGTGCCAGAAGTTGTGTTTCATCGCTATACGGGCGGGGCTCACTGCTGTAGCATTTACACGATTTACTCCGCCCAGGGCGATCGCTTACATCGCAATCTGACCTATCCGCTGGACGCCGCTGCTGCGGGCGGATTTGAAGATATTGATGGCGACGGCTACAGCGAATTTTTGAGTGCTGATCAGCGATTTTTATACGCCTTCGGCAGCTATGCGAGTTCCTGGCCGCCAAATATTTTTCTCACGTTTCGCCACGGCTCATTGATTGATACCACGCGGCAGTTTCCCGATCGGCTGCGGTCGACCGCTTACACGATGTACGAACACACTCGCGACAATCCTGGCCTGGGGGCCAATAGCATCCTGGCGGGGTATGTGGGGCAAAAGGTGCTTATGGGCGAATACGAGTCCGGTTGGGACTATATGCTGGCCCATTACGACTCCACCGACACCTGGGGCCTAACAGAATACAGTACCGATGGTGAAGAGATGGGCACCTTCGCCGACTATCCCGAGGCACTAGAGTCGTTTTTGCTGGATTTGGGGTATTTGACGGTGAACGGTGACCCCAACCCCAATCTTGATCTCAGTCGGGTGGTGGTAGAGCAAGAGTCGCTGCTATAGCAGTGAGTGGAGCGCTTTATGGCAGTTAACAACCTGAAGACGCTTCGCCGGCAAACAAAGTGATGCTGAGTTCGGGTCAGTTGTGAATGAGCAGAGCCAAATCCTCACATGTTTGGCGTATGGACTCAGATTAAATGCGAACAGTTGGCAAACAAAGCTTTTAACTCCCATTGAGTGCCAGCCCCTTGCTGGACTACTTGTCGGTAAGTAGGCAGGCCCGATCATCCTATCGACGGGTTTCGCCTTCGCTCAACCCTCAATCCCCGATCTGACAAGCCATATAGCTGACTGAGCGGAGTCGAAGTCAGCAACTGGTTGAACATTTAATTAGGCCGAGCTACTTAAATCACCCTGAAGTCATGCTTGGCAACCCCTATTTATCAGTTGTAAGTGGATTGCTCTGACACAAGGGCAGTGGCAGCTTCGGTCGATAGCGGTCGAGACAGCAAATAACCTTGGCCGAATTCACACCCAAGGGCTTCCAGCCAGTTGAGTTGTTGAGGCGTTTCAATGCCTTCCGCGATCGCCGCGATCCCTAACTGGTCACTCAGTGCGACCACCGCTTCCACAATTTTGTAGTTCGTGTTGCCGAGTTGCATATGACTGACAAAAGACTTGTCAATTTTGAGATAGTTGGCTGGCAAGTTGTAGAGATAACTGAGGGAAGAATAACCCGTGCCAAAATCATCGATACTGATACGCACGCCCAATTCCTGTAATTGCAGTAATCGCTCAATAGCCGTTTCAATATCCTCAATGAGCATGCTCTCCGTAATTTCTAGCGTGAGGATATGAGCTGGCAATTGCGCTCGCATCAATATTTGTTGAACAGTTTCCACCAGGGTCATCTGCCGCAAATCGTATCCCGATAGGTTGATGCTCATGCGCAAGTGGTGACAATGAGGCCACTGCGATCGCCATTGCGCCACCTGCCCACAGGCGGTCTGTAACACCCAGCGACTGATGGGCGCGATTAACCCAGTCTCTTCGGCCACGGGGATAAAGTCACTTGGGGAAATGAGCCCCCGAGTCGGATGCCCCCAACGGATCAGGGCCTCAAATCCTGTGATTTGCTGAGTCTTCAGATCGACAATCGGTTGATAGTGAAGAGTAAAAGCTTGCTGATCGACCGCAACGCGTAGGTCATACTCCAGTTGCATACGTTTCATGGCCTGGACGTGCATTTCTACGTCAAAGATTTCGTAACCGCCACGCCTGGCGGCCTTGGCCCGATAAAGCGCAATATCAGCATCTCGGAGCAAGCTTGAGGCTTCGGTGTAGTGACGATCGCCCCAAACCAAGCCAATACTCGTGGTGATGAAAACACTGTGTTCTGACATCGCGATCGGGCGTTCAAAATCGACCAGAATGCGCTCGGCAATCTGGGTCGCGCCCTGTAAGTCGGACAGATGCTCTAACAAAATGACAAATTCGTCTCCTCCGAGCCGAGCCGCGATATCCGCCGGGCGAATGATGTTTTGCAGCTTCTGGGCCACATGGATTAATAACTCATCCCCGACTTGATGCCCCAAGCTATCGTTGATGACTTTGAACTGATCCAAGTCGAGAAACAACACTGCAAATTGATAGGCCGCCGACTGCTGCGCTCGTTTGAGGGCAAGTTCCAGCCGATCATTCAACAACGTACGATTGGGCAAGTCAGTCAGGCTATCGTGCAACGCCTGGTGGATGAGTTGGGCCTCAGCCCGTTTGCGATCGCTGATATCCAAAGCGATCGCCAAGAACGCTGATTGCCTGCCGTAGTGAGTGGCCTGCAGATAGACGTCCACTGGATAGCAACTGCCATCAGCCCGCTGATGCACGGTTTCAAAATGCAGCTTAGAGACCTGGCCTTGCCGTAAGGGAGCGAGCTGCTGTTCAAATTCAACCGCCGATAGTTCCGTCATAATATCGACGGGCGTTTTTTGTTGAAGCTGTTCCAGAGAATAGCCGAGGTTTTCTAATGCGCCCTGGTTAGCATACTCAAACTTGAGCGTGTCACTCCGGAACAGGTAAATTTCATTGAGGCTGGCTTCCAGCACAGCCAGCAGGCGATTGCGCTCTGCCTCTGCCTGCTTACGTTCACTCACGTCCCGACAAATACAGAAATGGACAGTCTCACCATTTAGGACTTCCCGGCTGTAGCTGATTTCCACATCACAGACCGAACCATCTTGACGACGATGCTGCGTTTCAAACCGGGGCGGTAAGAGTACTTCATCCTCGAGGATGGTCTGTAATTCTGCACGGGAAAACTGGGCATCCCAATCCACCACATTCAGGGTGTCAGTTGCCGCCAGGGAATAGCCGAGCATCTGGGCAAAGCTTTGACTGGCTTGCAAGACATTGCCCTGATGGTCCAACAGCACAATGCCGTCAATCGAGACGTTAAACAGGGTTTTACTCAGCAGGAGTTCTTGTTCCAGAGCAAGTTGCACCTGCTTGCGCTGAGTAATGTCTACCCCGGTGCTCATGAAATATTCCCCAAAGGGGACACTGGTCATGTGGAAGAACTGAGCCGTTGGCGGAAAATAGGCCTCCCAGGTGTAGGGTGTGCCTTCTGCAAAAATCTTTTTCACAATCGGCATAAACTGTTCCGTTGCATCATAAGCAAAGATTTCGTTGGTCGTTTTGCCGACAACTTCAGAACGGGTTTTGCCCCAGGCGCTGAGCGCAGCAGGATTGGCCTCTAACAATCGCCAGGTCTTAATCGCACCCTGCTCATCACGCACGAGCTGCCAGAGATGGACCTCGTGCATCATATTCTCGAACAAGTTCCGGTATTGTTCCTCACCTTGTTTAAGGGGGCTAATGTCCATAAAGGTGGTCACAATTTGGCTAAGGTGACCGTTTTCATCAAATTTCGGAATCGCTGCATTAAGAACCCAAACTGGTTCGGCTTTGCGGCCTCGCTGAATGCCAATTACCAGATTATGAACGGGTTTTCTCGTCGCGAGAACCCGCGACGCAGGATATTCCTCAACTGGCAATGGGCAGCCATCCTTACGCAAAAATGTCCAACCAGGATCACTCAACTCCTTGCCAAGCATCTCCTCGTGAGTTAAGCCAAGCAGTATTTGCGCTGTCCTATTGCTTTTGATTATGGTTCCGTCTCTTCCATGAATCACGACCCCAGCCGGTATGCCTTCGATCCATTCGCCCATCAGGCTCTGCTCTCGGAATGTTTGGCTGGCCTCCAGCTCCCGAACTCGCTGCTCCAGCTCTTCATAGGTCAATCTTTTAGGCATCGGACATTTCCCTATTTAGTGAAGTGCGAATTTGAGCCACAGGGGATGAGGTACCCTCGCGCCAGCAAGCAACGCTGCATGACGTAGATTGGATGTGCTAATTCATAAACTGGTTTGTTTGGCATCGCTTTGATGAATGTTTCGTGGAGTCATGCAGCATCACCTGCCTCTACTTGCGTGCGCGCAATCATGTCGGGAGTGTGCCCTGACTTTTTACTGAGTTGGTCATGATTCAGACGTGTGGTGAGAGTCTGGATCTGGGCTGGCGGCATTGTTCAAATCATGCGTGCCGATCATGCCTTTATATCCCTAAGTTAATCATTTAATTCCTTTCTAAAAGGTTTCCAAATGTAATAAGTAAGGCATGAAACTTATTGAAAACCAACATGAAATCCATCCGAATGATCATCACCACCATGGAATACAGCCTCTATTTGGACATGGCAGAAATTTAGTCGATTCAGGATGGAATAGTTACCCAGCGCCGCAAGCACTCCACTCGCAAACGTTCCCGCTCTCTCCATCTTTCTACAAAGCCTGTAGTCTAAGTAGGTGGACAAAATTAAATGCTTGCAATGCTGCTGGTTTCGACTCCGCTCAACCAACCGGAATACTTGGAATCATTGAGGTGTGGGCTGAGCGAAGTCGAAGCCCGGATGAGTCAATAAATATGTCCATGTACTTATTTATACTTAATGCGACTTGGAAGTCCCGTTGGCGAGCGGCTAGGGGGATCGAAACTGATGCCATGCCGTCGCATGCTAGCGAAACCGGGCTTCGATTTGGCGAACGGCGGTTTGGGCAGAATAACTGACCCCAGCGGTGCCCTCACCGGGGTGGGTGCAGTCACCCACCAGCCACAGATTGGGGAAGGGCGTGCGGTTGGCAAAGCCGAAGGGGCCAAAGGTGCTGACGCGCATACCCAAGCCGCCCACCGCACCGCGATCGCGGGCTGTAAAGCGCTCAAAGGTGCGGGGAGTCCCCGCCTCGACATGCACCACATGTTCGGGTCGGAGATCAAAAAATTGCCCGAGTCGTGCGATCGCCGTTTCGGTATAGTGCTGTTTCAGCGCCGCGTAATCCTCAGCTTGGTGCCACTTCGCTAAGTCTGTAAACGACGAGGCAATAATCGTGGCCTGACCCGCCGGTGCGCGGCCATCGCCGGGCCGACTGACCGAGACAAACAGCGAATTGTTTTCGCCAATGGGGCCGTCGTAGTCATACAAAAATTGTAGGTGGGGCGGACAGTCGGCGGGAATCGCAGCCTGGTCAACGCCCATGTAGACGACAAATGCGCCGGACGAATCCTCTAATTTTTGCACCCGCTGACGATAGCCTTGAGGAGCGCGATCGCCCAGCAGTTTCACCAGACTTTGCACCGTCACATTGCCGACCACGATGTCGGCGGGTTCCGTCCAAGTTGCGCCCGTTTTCTGACTGCGCACCGTGACTCCGGTGACCTGATTGCCCTCAGTGTGAATCTGCTCCACGGTATGACGCATCAAGAGTTTGCCGCCATCCCGTTCCAACGCGGCCACGAGGCGATCGCTCAACACCTGCATACTGCCTTCGAGGTGAAACAGACCTTGCGGTGCTTGGGAAACGCTGAGGGCGGTGGCGGCATATAGCAGGGCGGTTTCGTCGGCGCTGACCTGGGAATACAGCTTGAGCTGCATGTCCAAAAAGGTTTTGAGGCGGCGATCGCTCCCCAATCCAAACGCTTTGAGCAATTGCCCGACGGTGGAGAACGTAAATGGCGCAGTGACCAATGTGTCGGGTCGCACGGCTGATACTAATTGCCAGACATCCCACGCATTGCGCGGCGGCAATACCGGCTCCCGACCCTGAAAGCGCCAGCTCGCTTGGAACAGCGTGTTGAGCAACTGCCAGAAGGGCTCACTACCGGGAAACTGCCGCTGCCGCTCGGCTTGCCAAGCCTGGCGATCGCGCCAGACCGAAATCGGCTCAGACTCGCCGGGGAGGTACACCGCACAGGCCGGATCGCAATGGGTGGCGGCGGGTGAGGGAATGCCCAGTTCGGCAAAAATCTCGTGGTGGATGCCGCCCGGCTCTAATCCGGCGACTTGGGTCGCGCCCACATCAAAGGTGAAGCCACGCCGCTGAAAAGTAGACGCACACCCACCGGGGACGATCGCTTGGTCGAATGTCGTAACTTCATAGCCGCGATGGGCCAATAGAGCGGCGGCGGTGAGGCCGCCAATGCCCCCACCAATCACGACGACCCGCTCTTTCTTAGACTGTCCAGCGACCATATTTACATTTCGTTACGTCTTCTCATAGTTTAACCGCTGGCTGTCGCTAAACGCCGATGCCATGCTGTGAGTGTTTGCCGTATGGGGCTCTGTCTTACGTCAAAATGGCCCCGCCCATCAGCTTCTCGTAGCGGCGCTGGAGTTCTTTACGCAAGATTGGCAGGTGGGTCAGTTCGGCATCTTGCTCAATCAGTGACTCGGCGGCCTTGCGGGCGATCGCCAATGCATCCTGATCGGCGACGAGGCTCGCCAGCGCAAAGTCTGGGAGGCCCGACTGGCGGGTACCTAGCACTGCCCCCGGCCCGCGAAAGCGCATGTCCATTTCTGAAATAAAGAAGCCGTCCTGAGACTCTTCCAGCACTTTCAATCGCTGTAGGGCGAGATCATTGCGGGTGCTGCTCATGAGTAGACAAAAAGATTGGGCCGCGCCCCGGCCCACTCGCCCCCGGAGTTGGTGCAGTTGAGAAAGGCCAAAGCGTTCGGCATGTTCGATCAGCATGACGGTGGCGTTGGGCACATCTACCCCGACTTCGACCACCGTGGTGGAAACCAGGACGTGGGTGTGGCCGTCGCGGAACTGGCTGATGGCGTCGTCCTTTTCGGCGGAGGTCATGCGTCCGTGCAGCAGACCGACTTTGAATTCGGCAAAGATCACCTCTTGCAAGCGCTGATGCTCGTCGATCGCCGATCGCAAATCCAGCTTTTCCGACTCTTCCACCAACGGCAGCACAATGTAGACCTGTCGCCCCTGGGCAATTTCGCGGCGAATGAGATCGTAAGCGTGATTGCGATCGCGGCCTCGCAGCAAAGTAGTTTTAATAGCCTTGCGTCCCGGCGGCAGTTCGTCAATCTGACTCACTTCCAGGTCACCGTGCAGGGTCAGCGCCAGCGTCCGGGGAATCGGGGTCGCCGTCAGGGTCAGCACATGGGGATTGTCACCCTTGCGCTGGAGCCGCGCCCGCTGCTGCACCCCAAAGCGATGTTGCTCATCGATCGCCACCAAGCCCAACCGCTGAAACTGGACGGGATCTTCAATGAGCGCGTGGGTGCCCACCAGCAGCGGCAGTTCCCCGGTCAACAGTTCACTGTGAATCTGTTTACGCTTTGCCGTGCGAGTGGAGCCCGTCAGCAACTCCACAGGCAAATTCAGCGCGTTGAACCAGCCCACCAGTTTGCGATAGTGCTGCTCGGCCAATACTTCGGTGGGAGCCATCAGCGCCGCCTGATACCCCGCTTGAATCGCCGACAAGATGGCGACCACGGCCACCACCGTCTTACCGGAACCAACATCCCCCTGCACCAGCCGATTCATCGGCGTCGGCTGTTGAATATCGGTCAAAATTTCGTTAACAACCCGCTGCTGCGCCCCGGTGAAGGCGAACGGCAGGTTGGCATAGAACTGATCAATCAGCACTCCTGTGGGCGGCAAAATCACTGACGTGGCCTCTTTCCGGCGCTCTTGCCGTCGTTGCAAGAGCCCCAATTGCAGATAAAAGAATTCGTCGAACACCAAGCGATGTCGCGCTTCCTGCAAGCCTTCCTCGTCTTTGGGAAAATGGATGTGGGCGATCGCGACGGGCAATGGCACCAGCCCGAATTCCTGACGAATCGCTGCCGGTAGGGGATCGACCAGGTCAATGGCCGCAGGCATGGCGGAGGCGACCGCTCGCCGCACCAACGCCGCGCCCACCCCTTCCGTTAGCGGATACACGGGCACAATGCGCCCTACCGTCAGCGACTCGGGATCGCCATCTGGCCCATCCAGCACCTCCAAATCAGGACTGTCGAGGGTGATGCCGTACTTGTTCTTTTTCACCAGGCCGGAAGCGGCGACGATCGCCCCCGTGGGGTACTTCCGCTTTTGCCCCTGCTGCCAGCCCATATTGCGAAATCGCTTGCCCGGCCAAAACTTGCTGATGCGCAGCTGTCCGGTCGCGTCTTTGAGCACCAACTCTTGAATGGTGAGGTTGGGATTTTTGGGACTGCTGAAGCAGGTCGATCGCGTCACCGTACCAACGAGGGTGACCGTCTCGCCGGGCTGCAAATCGCGAATGGCGACCTGTTGGGCGTAGTTGATGTAGTCGCGGGGATAGTAGTGCAGCAAATCTAGCGCGGTGAAGATGCCGAGTTTCGCTAACCGTTCCGCGTTCTTGGGGCCAACTCCTTTGAGATAGGTGACGGGCTGTTCTAACGGCGGCGTATTGCCTGCAAAGCTGGGAGCATTTTGGGATGAGGCAGCGGGCGATCGCCCTGACTTTTCCTTAGTCCCCCCACTCCCCTGACGCGATGATTTGCCTGGGGCCGGTTTAGCCGCAGATGTTGGAGCTTTGCTGACTGGCGTCGCCTGCTCTAAAGATTTCTGGGTTTCGTAAATGGTCTTCCGGGTTTCGGCAACCAGGTACTGCCGGGCCGCAAAGCTCATCTCGCCGTAGCGACTGTAGTCAGCGGCCAGCGATCGCCACACGCCTTGCTTCTCTGCCGTCAACGGCTCCGGCGGTGCAGATAGCGCGCCCTGCAAAAACTCGCTAAATCGCTGCTGGTGCCCCTCTAAGTCATTGAAGCCGCGATCGGCTTCCACCATCAGCGCCCGCTGCAACCGACTCCAATCCGGTGTCTTATCGTTAATGGGTACTTCACTCATTGGCTAGCAGGCGGGGCAGTGACAACGTCAGCGAATCTCTCAATAACGTTTAGGATTCTAGCCTAAGCGAGATTCACTCAGGCAAGCCCCATCCAGAGGCGTCAACGAGAAAATCTTTGGCCCAGTGGAGAGACCAGGGCGAATCCTCTGCCAAGCTCAAGCGGCCATCGCGGTCAGTCTAAACTGGTCGAGTGAGGCAGAATTAGGATTGAGCTTGAAGCAATTTCTAACGGGGCTTTTTCTTGAGGTCAAAGATGAACGCACAATTGATGATTCAGCCATCTTCCTTCATCGATGCCGGCATTCAAATGCAACCTGTTAGCGGGCTGCATCTCTTCAAATTCAGTGACGACCTACAAGATCGCTTAGAAAACTTGAACGCCCAAAGGCGAGACGCTGAGCTAAGCCCAGCGGAAGAAGCTGAACTGACCGGCATTTTAGAACTAGACCAAATTTTTACGTTGCTCAATGCCAAAATCATCGCTGACTCTGCGTAGGCGTGGCGATTTCCAGAGCGATTCGGCAACAAGTTACAGAACGCGCAAATTGTCGCTGTGAATACTGTCATTCTTCTGAAGAAGTGAGTGCCGCTCGGTTTGAGATTGATCATATTCAGCCGCGATCGCGGGTGGAGCCGATACGTTAGAGAACCTGGCTTTGGCCTGCCAGCGATGTAACAGTTATCGCTACAACTGGGCACAGGGGGGATTAGTCATCCAAGGTCAGACGACTATGGGGCAGGCGACGTGCGATCGCTTAGATTTGAACGACGCGAAGCATACGGGACCATCATTAAGGCTCGTCGTTTTTGGATGCAGGGCGGTTGGCATCCACCAATCGGTGACACCATCAACTCTGATGCTGATTAGTCGAGGGTAGGCTCACGCATGACTCCTTGCGCATGACTCTAGGATTTCTTCATGGCTGCCAATGACATTGCCCACTTGCAAGCGGTTCTGGCCCGCGTCTTTGAGTTCTCCCCCGCCGACCTGGCTGCCAATCGCATGGGCATGATCTCGGACGCACAAAAGGCCCGCATGACCCATACCTACGATGCGAATTGCCGGATGGCTTGGGTGATCTTTGCCCTGATTTTTGGTCTGGGCTTTTTGGGGTTCTCGGCAGACATGATTCGCAATGAGAATCTGGGGGTAGATACTGTGCTCATTTACTTTGGCGTCACGGCTTGTTGGGGACTCATCGTGTGGGCCTTCATTCTTTACCATGGGCATCAACTGCAGCGGACTCTGCGGCAGGGCAATGTGCAGCCCGTAGCCGGACAGATCCAGCTCTGGACAGAGCGGAGTGAGGGTATGCGGAGTCGATATTTCTGCGTCGGCGGTTACAAGTTTAGGATGGATAACTACACAGATTTTTCGGCGCTACAAAAATCTGGCATCGCTGGGCGAGCAGCCATCCTGTACGTTTCGTATCCAAACCGCAGTCTGCTGTCTGTGCTTCTGCAAGCCTGATGGCGATCGCTGCACCCAAACTAAAAGTCAGATCAGTCTGCAGCTGGAGAGAGAAGATCAGGAGTGACGCTGAAGTTGTTCAGCAACGGCGTCACCCTGCGGTACAGCGGACGGTTAGTATGATCTGGCTGAATACGAAGGGGATGACCGCTGCCGATTTGCACAGTCAGGCGGCAGTTACAATCCTATGCTGAACCTGAAATCCGAGGAACCCTTGATGGTGAACGATAAAGATATACAGCACCTACGTCGGTGCATCGAACTGGCCGCTGAGGCGCTCGCACTGGGTGATGAGCCCTTTGGCTCTGTGCTGGTAGCAGCGGACGGGCAAGTGCTGTTTGAAGATCACAACCATGTGGCCTCCGGTGATCAAACCCGCCATCCAGAATTCGAGATTGCCCGGTGGGCGGCAGCAAATATGACCTCGGAGGCCAGAGCCGCCGCCACCGTCTACACATCGGGTGAGCATTGCCCCATGTGTGCCGCTGCCCACGGCTGGGTCGGGCTGGGGCGTATCGTGTATGCGAGCTCCTCCGAGCAATTGGCAACGTGGCTAACCGAACTCGGCGTTCCAGCTCCCCCCGTACGCACTCTATCCATCCGTGAAGTCGTGCCCACCGTGGTAGTTGATGGGCCAGTTCCCAGTCTTGCCGAACAGGTGCACGATTTACATCGTCGTCTCCACAGCCGGGAAATATGAAGCCCGTGGCGGATCAAATCCGACTCATCCAGGAGCGGCGCGAGAGCAGGCAGGACCCGATATTTTTGCGTTGGTCGTCACAAGTTGAGAATTGACCACTATCAGCATTTTGCGGCGCTACAGCAATCAGGGGTCGCGGGGCGGGAAGCCATTTTGTCTGTTTCATTTCCCCGGCATAGCCTGTTGTCTGTAGTTCTGCAAGCTTGATGGCGATCGCGGCATGCAACCAATCGTCAGGTCGGTCGGCGGCTTGGGCCGCTGGTGGTTGACGGTTGGGCGTCAGACGCGGCGCGATCGCCCGTCGGTCATCCATGGCCCGCGATCGTGATTTGATCAGCAATGACACCGCCTCGCTAGCCGTGGCGAGTCTCACCCAGGCCGTAGCCGCTGCCGCTACGCCACACCGGGTTGGGCACACTGGTTGAAATTGAGGTGATTCATGCATCGGCGAAATTTCCTGACGCTATTTGCGTTGACGTTGCTGGGGGCGGTTAATCATGCCTGTGGCAAAGAACGACTCAGCGGCACGGCGGCGGCCAGCAAAGGGCGGATTGTGGTCGTCGGTGCTGGGTTGGCGGGGTTAGCGGCGGCCCAAGAGTTGCAAACGCACGGGTACGACGTGGTGGTAGTCGAAGCCCGCGAACGGATTGGGGGGCGCGTTTGGACGAGTCTCCAGTGGGCCGATGCCCCGTTGGATTTTGGGGCGACCTGGATACATGGCACGCAGGGCAATCCCATTACTGCTTTGGCGGATCAAATCAATGCCCCACGCATCACGACGAGTTACGACCGGGCGATCACTTACAACACCTCAGGGCAGCCCCTCTCCCCAGCGGCAGCTAGCCGCATGGCAGAGTTGAGAGCACAGGTGTTGAGGGCGATCGCGATCGCCCAGGATGCCGAAGTTGACCGCTCAATTCGGGCCGTCATCGAGCCCTTGCTGCAACAATTTGAGTCAGTTTCAGAAGCCCAGCGGTTCATTAATTTCATCCTCAATAGCGAGATCGAGCAGGAATATTCCGGCAGCATCGATCGGCTTTCTGCACATTGGTATGACAGCGACCAAAACTTTGAGGGTGATGAGGCGCTATTCGTGCAAGGCTTTCGAGTCATCCCCGAGTTGCTCGCGCAAGGCTTAAGCATTGAACTGGGTCAGGTTGTACAAGCGATTCAATGGGATCAATCGCCCGTGCGAGTGCTGACTCAGCAGACTGAATTCCTCGCTGACCACGTGGTGGTGACGCTGCCGCTAGGGGTTTTGCAAGCGGGCACGGTACAGTTCACCCCCGACTTGCCGCCCGCCCAGCAGACAGCGATCGCTCAACTCGGCATGGGCGTTTTGAACAAATGCTATCTGCGATTCCCTGAGAGCTTTTGGCCCACGGAGGTAGATTGGTTGGGGTATGTTGCCGCCAATTCTGGTGCGTGGGTCGATTGGGTGAGCTTTGCCCGCGTCGCCAATCAGCCCATTTTGTTGGGGTTTAATGCGGCCAATCGAGGCAGAGACGTGGAAGCCTGGTCGGATCAACACATGGTTGCCGATGCAATGCAAACCTTAAAAACAATCTACGGTGCCAATATCCCCGCACCCACCGACTATCAACTGACCCGGTGGGCCACCGACCCGTTTTCGCTGGGGTCGTACTCCTACAATGCCGTTGGGTCAGCGCCGCAGATGCGCCAACAGCTTGCCGCACCCCTGGGCGAGACGGTGTTTTTTGCCGGTGAGGCCACCAATGAGGACTATTTTGGGACGACTCACGGGGCCTATTTGTCCGGGCTACGGGCGGCCCGTGAAATTATCGAGAGATAGCCTGCGCTGTCCCCACAACTCCGCCGCCTCAAGACGCTGCGTGAACTGCACTGGGTAGGCTAGTGCTCTGTCAGTGCTTGATTTTAGAGTTGGACATACTCGTCAATATCCTTCGATAAGCTCAGGATGAGCGTGAGCCGTACGTTCAGGCTGAGCCTGTCGTTCACGCAGTGGCTCCCTCCAGGAGCAAGCCC
>NZ_JACSWC010000168.1 GCF_016888165.1 Halomicronema sp. CCY15110
AAGGCGGGGTAAAGCCCTGTTAGGTAACCTGTTAGAGACCGTATTGGGCTAGCTCCCCAAAACCCAGATTGAGCCAAAATATTATTAGTGCAATGGGAAATACCTCACTGCAACTACGCTTGCGAGAAGCCATTGACTTTTGGTGGGCTGGAGGTGTGCCTCGCCGTGGTTTGAACGGAACACACCACTATTGTAGAGTTTAGAGGATTCTTAAGACATTCCTTTTTCGCCATACAGAGCTGAGATAGCCTGCAGACTCCAGCCCTAGCAGTATTTGAGTTCGGCGTTGAAATAACTCCAGCGAGGTTCCACTTTTGGTGGAATGCAACCTTTTGCTCGCTGACGGTTTCAGCCATGGGGCTGTTTGTTTCAATGCCGAGTCAAAACCTAATACTTTGATTCGAAACTAACCGTTTGCGATTTTGAGTTGCATATCCATATGTAAGTGACCTCTTGGGGGATTTTAAACCCTTACCCTCAAAGGAGGTGATTGATTTGAATGGACACAAGCCGACCATTTCACAGTCGTCTGCTGATCATTCCTGAATTGTGACAGTGTCAGATAAAGGCGTAACTGCAAGTCTTTCGAATGAGGCAATGAAGTCTTGTAGAAAGACAATCAGTACCTATCTGATGCGTATTGCTCTTCCATTGGTGATGACTGGCCTTACTGCGTTCGGTGGAATGGCAGGTTTAAGAGCCTGGTTGCTGGAACAACAAGACTCACCTGCCACTGCACCAGTTGAGGAGATAGCTCCTCGGGAATAAAGGCGACTTGCTAACCCTTTACATGTAGTTGAAAGCCTGGGCAACGATGTCCGGGCTTTTCTTGTGTGTAGCGTTGTCAGCCCTCACATCCTTTGATCGTATCTCAATTAATTTAAGACAGCTTCTCCACCTTCCAAGCACTCTCAATTCCCGCCTTCCCCACCTTCACGAACCGAAACCCGTAGCGCTCCAGCTCCGAACCGCTTAAGGTTTTCAGCCCCAGCAGGTGGGCTAACTCGCTGGTGGGCAGTTCCCACCCATGCGCCGCGATTTCCTCAAGCTGCCGATACCGAGCCAATGGATCAGGGGGTGGCTGATTGGCCGCGATCGCGCTGGCCAGCAACGCTAACTCTGAGGGTATTTCACCCGTGGGAACCATAGCGCTGTCCTGTGTCCTGTCCGGCTGTCCTGTAGGACTCATCGGACGAGTTTGCGGGGGAATGTTGAGCACCGTATCAGCAGCCTCAGCCACCGTCTCCCCTTGCTGACTGATAAGGACATGCAACGAGTCCATTAGCTCTAGCAGTTGCCCACTGACATAAGCTTTCTTGCCGCGCTTCTCAGGAACGAGGGACGGCTCACGCTGCTTGAGCGCATCCAGGCGTGAGTAAACTTGCGATCGCGCCACGTTGTAGCGCTTGGGTAGGTCGGCAACAGGTACTCCGATATCAGTCATAACTCCCCCAGAACACACCCAAAGGATACTCCTGACCTGTCCTCTGTACTGTCCTCTGTACTGTCCTCTGTTCTGTACTGTCTTGTGTCCTGCTGTTTTCGTCCTGTCTCGTCTTATCCTGTCCCTTGACTCGTCTTGTGTCCTGCACTGATGCTGATTTCTTTGTCTGGCAAAGGTTTTAGGTGTTTGCAGGTTCGAGTTTTGAACGAGTCTTGTAACTGTCCTATCCTGTCTGACCTGTAACTGTCCTGTGTTTATTCCTGTGAGTGTCCTATAATTTGTCCTGTGCAGTTTTCGCGCACTCCTCGCACACGCCAGCGCACATAGGAGCGCACGAAACCGCACATTGCAAACCCTTGAAAAACAAGGAATTTGGACAATTATGATCATACCTGAGCACGATTTCAACACCGTTGAGAGTGCAGATTCTGCACAGGGCGCGCACAGTGCCGCACAGTTGCCGCACGAAGTGATCGACGCGGAATTAGTGGAAGCATCCGGCATCGGTCATCCGGCCCCGTACACCTCGACTGAGTTGGCGACTGAGTTAGCGATCGCGGAATCGACCCTCCGAACCCGATGGCTTCCCTGGCTGTTGAAGGTGGCCCCCGTCGAACTGCTGGTGGATGACTCCGGTTACACCGAACTGGCGCGATCGCTGTTCTGTGAGTTCTCCCAACTGTCTAAGAAAAAAGCAGATCGGGAACGCTGGGTCAGTGAAGCTAAGGCGCGTTACAGCCGGGAGTTTATGCCCGGTGGCGTGACGCCGGAAGGCGTGTCTGAAGAGTTGGGCGGTGCCCTCGCCTTACTCCGCGACCAGGGCAGCAAGTTACAGACTGCCGCCGATGAACAATTAGCCGAACTGCAAGC
>NZ_JACSWC010000169.1 GCF_016888165.1 Halomicronema sp. CCY15110
TCAACTCTCGATACTGGCAGGTTGAGCGAAGTCGAAACCGGATTGAACGGGTACTTTATTTAGTTGCAGTTCCCTAAGCGCGGCACCATAGCAATACAGTTACCTCCTCCTTCGGTCAGCAGGATAACTGTATTGTCTTAGCTACCGATTTCTCTCCCCTTATTTGAGCCGCTTTGGGTGACGGTTATCCTGCTAGGCGCTCATCCTGTAGGGGGGGCCATGCCTCACAACATGTCCCCAGCGATGAGCGCTCAATGATGTTTAGCTGGGGCGAGCCCAAGTCTTTCGTGGTGGATAGTCAGTCAAAACTGGATGCTGTGGGGTAGGCTAGCGATCGCATCAATTACTTCAGGCAAATTTTATGAGCACTCCATCAGAGTACAATCCCCCGAAGGTTTGGCAATGGGACACTGAGAATGGTGGCCAGTGGGGCAGCACCAATCGTCCCATCGCCGGAGCCACTCACGAGCAAACGTTACCCGTAGGAGAACATCCCCTACAGCTCTATTCCCTCGCCACGCCCAACGGCCAAAAAGTGACGATTTTGCTAGAAGAACTGTTAGCTCTGGGTATCACTGACGCCGAGTATGACGCCTATCCCATCCGCATCAACAAAGGCGAACAGTTTGGCAGCGGGTTTGTCGACGTGAATCCCAATTCCAAAATTCCCGCGCTGGTCGATCGCAGCATCACTCCCCCAACCCGCATCTTTGAATCAGGGGCCATCTTGCTATATTTGGCCGAAAAATTTGGGGCATTCCTTCCCCAATCGCCGGCACAGCGGGCCGAATGTCTGTCCTGGCTGTTTTGGCAGATTGGCTCAGCCCCCTATGTGGGCGGCGGCTTTGGGCATTTTTACCATTACGCCCCCGTCAAGCTGGAGTACCCGATCGACCGTTTCACAATGGAGACCAAGCGCCAACTCGATGTCCTTGACCGTCAACTAGCGGCACACCCCTACATCTGCGGTGATGACTACACCATCGCCGACATCGCCATTTGGCCCTGGTACGGCGGGTTGGTTTTAGGCCGCTCCTACGACGCAGCAGAATTCCTCGACGTGCAGTCTTATTCCCACGTGATGAAATGGGCCACCGAGATTGATGCTCGCCCAGCGGTGCAACGGGGCCGTATGGTAAATCGCACCTGGGGGCCACCCAGCGAGCAACTGCCCGAACGCCACGCCGCTAGTGATTTCGCCACTCGCACCCAAGACAAGCTCGAAGAAGCTACTAGCTAAAGGGCATGGACATTTCAGCAGAGGAATATGTGATGCCGATGCTCAGTCAGGTGCGGGCTCAAGTCAAAGCATCAGGACCTTGCAAATAAGAAGGTTTCGAGCGCTTCTAATGACGCTGGGTGATCGGTTGTCGTTAGCCTCTGACGGCTGCGGCATCATCTCCGTAGAGCCACAAGTGCCTCACAAAAACGTCTACCACTATCGTCACCAACCGCACTAGATATCGGTATGGGCAATACCTTTCCGCCACCAGGATTGTGTTCGTTTTCGGCGTTACCGGATCCTTACAAAACGGCCTTTCGCCTTGGCAGCGCTCATCATCTACCCGGTCAGTTTTTGCCTGCCCATACGGATAAGTTCTTGCAGATCTTCTGCTTGCCGTTCATGCTGATGTACGCCTCACCCATCTTGATTTTGGGGCCGTGGCTCATCATCCAGGCAGTGCGTCAGCCTAGTCGCTATCTGCAATTTGTCATCCAAGTAGGAGCAACCGCGCAAACGCCGCTTCAGATAGTTTTTATCGTTTTACTGTTCTTACTGATGGTGGTGCTCATCGGCTATTGCGCTTGGCAAGCCTGGGATTTGGCCCAATCGTGCTACCGCACCTGGCACATCGCTCGGCTACGGAAAAATAGAGAATATGGTTACGGATTAGTGCTGCTTTCCCACGGCATCACTGGCCGTTTGGTCAATAATTTTGACTGGCGTCACAACTGCCTCTGGTTACCGCGACAGGCGATCGCCTATATTACCTGGCAAAAAATGCGCGAAGCAGGGGCGAAACGTAGCTACTGGGTTTACCGCACCCGCATTTGCTACCTGTCTGCTACTGGCGACCAACATTGGCTCACCCTCAAGGGCGATACCGTTAGGGGCAAAGCGGGCGCATCTGTCGCCATGCGCGATCGTGACCTTTATGACACCCTGCAGCATTGGTGGCAATCCTCTGGCCCGTAGAGGGATAGCTCCTTAGGAACACTCGCCTCACCCCGTAAAAGCTTTGGATTCCTGACTAAACCTGGTCTTGAAAATCTTCTAAGGCTCGGAGCAAATCGCCCATACAGCTGGCCGGAATGAGATCCATCAATGGTAGTTGCTGACGACCACCCCCTACCGGTACCGTGATATCGCGCAACACTGCCGTGACATCGCTTTCATCCAAGCGATCGTCCACCACGAGCGGATAAAGCCGTTGAGCGACTAGCGTATGCAGCTTGGCGTCATTAAGATACAGATGCCATTTAGCCACGTCAATATAAACCACTTCACCAACGTTAGCAGCCAACTTTTCCAACTTTTCAGCAGGGGGCGAGTCATACATAGGGGGAACTTCCTAAAGCACTTGCAGCACGTTATTCAGCGTAGGTCACCACGACCACCTTAGCCTCCCCCTTCTGGGGCATCCTCCGGCTCAATGACGTAATCGCCCGCATAGTCAGCGATCGCAAAGACGTAGATAGCATGAATCGCCAGACCGATAAACCAAATCGGCGTCACTTTGACCACCCAAGGTACCCAAGCATCGTCAAGTTGATGCGCAAACCAAAGACCCGAATTCACAGCAGTAAAAGCCGCCACATGCACAGCAAACGTCATACGGTCATCTAGCTTGCGAAAGGCTGGGTCACGGCGGTCAGGTTTTCGAGGCCAACGAGGTGGCATGGTCTATTTATCCAAACACTTACCCTTTCATTCTACGGGCTGTTATCAATTAGCACTAAAATCCTTGCCAAAGGCAGATCCTAACCTTCAGAGGATGCTGCCACCGTACTTTTAAATGAATTTGAGAAACTGGCTATGCCAGATCAAAATTAGTTGGCCCCGTTCACCCGTATCCCTTGTACACAAAGCGCTGGAATGCCTGTTTGGCAAGGGGCTGAAGAAATGCTTACGACTTTTCAAAGTAAGCATCAAGTAGCTGTCATTTGGGAGCGAATAATGCGACCTTGGCTGAGCTAAGAGCTCCCACCTGCACTGGTTTCACGACACTAGTCAGATACATACCTTAGGCTGCTAACCGCTAGAACTGAAGCTCAAACATAGTATTGCCCTTCAAGATTCTGGCCATTGTGATTCTGGCTATCGTTACGTAGCGTGGATGCTTGAAACAACGTCGCGACATCTGACCAAGCGACAGTCAGCTGGCTACCATCGTTTTTATCGTTTTTCGCGTTGCCAGATGAGACTCTTGATGATGAAACGTTTACTTGAATCTCAGCCCATCTGGAATCGGGGCAATTGCAATCCTACTTTCTGAAGTGAATCCAGCCATTGATAGCAGAGGCTTTCCTAACGCTGTAATCAGGGTTGATAAGTCACCCAAACAGAGACTGTCAACGGAAGCTTGCTCACTGTGCCCAGCGCCATAAAGCCCAAACATTAAAGCTGAGAGGCGTTGACGGATTAATGAACTGATCTGGCAATTAGAAATGCCAGATTCTATAACTTTGACTAATTTCCTTACTGAGATGGAGACGTAGTTGTTGTCGGTCGGCAATTAGCAGGCTCAATGCCAAATTTAACCAGATCAGCTAACTCTTGCAGTTGGTTGATGGCCTCAGCCCCTTCAAGCTTCATCAGCTCCCTATCGTCGCGCATCTCAGTCCAGGTAATGCCATAGTCCGAGACCAGGAAGCGAATCAGATGGCTATCTCCCAAGCTCACCATAAAGGACGCGCTATTCATCTGCCCACCACAGGTATAGCAGGATGCTAAGTACCCTCTGTTCTCGAGAACAATGGATAAAGCCTGTAAATTCATGACCAGATCTTGCACAAAGCTTTTGTGCTGCTCAGCCAAGCGGACAAACATGGCATCTCTCCTTCCACCGTTAAGTTTCTATTTTAGCCTTAAATTTTTAGATTGCCTTAACAAAGTCAATAGTGGACTCGACCCCGCCTAAAAACATTCCTTCAAATAAGAGAGCAACAATAACTGGGTTGTACTTGGAGCAATCTATTCTGACAAGAGCAGCATAACCTTAGCGCCCGTATCCTCAATGCTCTGTAGCTTTTTAGACGAATAAGAGTAGATTTAGAGCTTTGTTCTAACGCATTTTGGATAAAACCGCCTGTCGTGCTTATAAGTTTTCACCAATTCGCAAATAAATTATTTTTATTTGTTCGGTATTAACTTATCGATATGTTCCGGTTGCCTCATGGTTCTTTAGACGACTATTTGACTATCTCTACTGGGCTAGAACTGCTGTGGACGCTACGGATTAACGTTGTTAGGTAGGTAGCCTAAATTAAACATTTTCAAGTTTGCGGATGTTGACTCTGCTCAAGCAGTTGAGTTTCTAGGTTTCACAAAGACGGAGGCTCAGCCGAGCTCCGGTTTAGGCTGATTGACAATGATCGACATGATTCAGGAATGACCCCGTTCAGGTATGGTGTTTTCCTGGATCGAGGACCTGGGCCTACTTAGATATCCCACTGAAAGCTGGTTCCGACTCTGCTCAACCAGTCCTGTTGCTTTCCAGTCAAGAATTTTCAGGTGGCGCGATTGAGCAACCCATCGGCTAGCCAATTGTGCTCATCTCCTAACGATAGGGACTGGAGCAGGTGATTTTATACGGAAGGAATAATGCCGATAAGAGGCTGGATATTGCTAGCTGAACGGGCATTTGAGAGGCTGTCCAGTCGCTCTTGGGGGTTGCCCTGGGCTGTGGCGACAATTGAATGTGTGGCCTTTTATAAGTAGCGAGTCGGACAAGAGTTTTACCCTGGGAGGTTGAGTTTTTGAGATCGTATTTACGTCATACCTGTGAGGAAACGGTCTGGGAAGGAGGAGCTTTCAGGGTAGTATCTTGATGGTGTCAAGAGAGTTTGAGTGATGGTTGAACGGCCTATCAAGAAGTCGGAGAGAGCAGCTAGCGAAGCCCAGGAGGGCAGTAGCGATCGCGAGGGGCGTAGTGACGATCGCCGCGATCACAAGGGTCGTAAGGGTGGCAAAGGCAAGGGGAGACGCGATCGTGAAGAGAAAGCTCCGCCGGCATCCCCAGCATTGATGCGCGGGCCGAGACCGAAGCCAAAAGTGGAAGCGCCGGAACCGGAAGCAACCTCCGACTCGGAAACGGCAGAAGCAACGGCTGAACCAGTTGAACCAGTTGAAACAGCTGAACCAGCTGAACCAGCTGAACCAGCTGAACCAGCTGAAGCGCCGGCCAATGTACCGGACGCGTCCGAAGCGTCTGAATCATCCGAACCGTCCGTTTAGTTTTCCGTGCCCGACGGGCTAAATTTTGGGCAAAAAAATCCCCAGTCTAGTGACCGGGGATTACTATCAGGGTGCATCTACCACTCCACTGTTCTTGGGTGCGGGGAAGTGATCCGGACGGATGGGAAAAGTTTTCAGCAAGTTCAGTAAATTTGCGATGGGTGAGAGGCGGCGCTTCTCACTTGCTGCTGGTGGTCTTGGTCATGGTGACTTGGCGGAGCGACGTTGCCATTAACTGGGGAGGTGAGATGAACTATCGCATCGCCGTGGTAGGCACTGCTGGCGCGGGTAAAACCACCTTAGCCCAGGCCATTGCCGAAACGCTCCAGATTCCCCACATAGAGCTAGATGCGCTGTTTTGGCAGCCAGATTGGCGGCCGTCTGAAACTGGAGAGTTTTGGGCAAAGGTGGCGGCGGCAACAGCCGGTGAAGATTGGATTGTTGACGGCAACTATTTACGGGCGCGGCTCATTGTGTGGGAACGCGCGACTGTTGTGGTGTGGCTCAATTATTCACTGCCGCTGATTCTTTGGCGGGTAGTTCGTCGCACGGTCGTGCGTAGTTGGCGACAACAGGAATTGTGGAATGGTTGCTACGAAACGTTTCAAAAGGGCTTTTGGAGCCGCGATTCCATCATTCTTTGGGTGCTGAAGACCTACCACCAAAATCGTCGATCGCGCTCCTAGACTGGTTAGCCATGCCGCAATATCAGCATCTGCAACTGGTAGAACTGCGATCGCCGGCTGAGGCTGAGTCTTGGCTGCGATCGCTACCGGCGGGAATCGCGACCAATGCACCGGAAAGCGTCGCTCGGGATCACGACAACTGATCAAGCTGTGCAAAATTGTAGGGAGCCGTGAAGTTGTTGTAGCGAATGCGCAAGCGATCCTCAAATTGCTCGTCCAGTTCCTCAATCGCCTGACTAAACTTGGATTCATCTTCCCAAGGAATCAGGTAAGCCGTGTTGTAAATCATGGCATCGGTGAGGGGGGCATTCTCCAGCACTTCCACTGCGAAGGCATTGAGCCGCTGTCGGAAAGCGTCAATCACCTCATTTTTGCGATCGGTGATGGCGGTTTCAATGGCCTGACCAATATCAACGACCTGATCCATGCTCAGCTGTTGCCCCTCTAAGCGATCGCGTTCAGCCCGTAGGGCCGCATCTTCATCCATCAACTGATTAAGCTCGGCGTCAGGTTGCCACAAAACTTTGACGCTCACCTCACGACGACCATCTAATTTGGCAAACAAGCGTTTGAGGGCATCGCCGCGCGGGGTAATTAATTCATCAATGACGCGATCCCAAGTCTCGATAATTAATCCAAACTGTAGCGGTAACAGGGTTCGGTGACCAGTCTGCATGGCCGCTTCGAGCACCCGCTCATGGCCCAACAAATTTTTGCGGCTGGCCAGGTAACGCTCTTGCTGAGCCGCCGAATACAAAAACACAAACCCATCAATGGTGTGAGTGCTGATGGGCTGTTGATCAAGGCCTTGCACTTCGAGGTCGTGCGGCCCTGGCGCAGGAAAAATTCCATACAAATATAGCAGTTGTGGCATAGTCAGCCATCAAAGAAACAATGAGGATGCGCTGAAAGCTTACCTCAGTTCATGGGTTTCGAGGTCAACACTAACCGTAATTTCGCATGAATCAGATTAAGTTGTGCGAGTCCCAAGTCAACATCGCCTTCGACGACCACGCCGGTGTCGAGCAGTCGGTCAAGTAATTCGAGTAAAGAAGGGGAATCTGATGTCTCACCAGGGTAGTAGCCGCCACTGCGAGGTAACAAAGCGCCTAACTCTCCCAGGTCAATGTTCAGGTCAGCGGGATCGACCTCGAAAATCTCGCACAGGTGCACAATTTCCGCCTCTAATCGGCGCAAACTCTCGGCCGCTCGGTCGAGCTGTTCATCTGCTAGATGCCCTGATTCCATACGGCGAATCACTTGGGCTTCCATGAGTTGGCGCACCAGTTCGGTCACCGTTAGGAGGAGTGGGGCCAAGCCAGCATCCGCGTTATTTGGACGCGCTAGGGCAAAATCACTTTCTGAGGGGGTGTTTTCCGGGGATGTCATGGGTTTAGCTTAACGCTTGCCCTCTTCCACCCAACCTTGGGGACACGCTTTTTGATACTTTTGAGGGCGACTGGCTGGGGACCAACTAGGGCCGCGATCGCCAGACACCATTACGCCATTGGCGATGGGCATCCTGGGCGAGCACTTGGGCACGGCCCATCATCATGCGGCCTTGGTCGAGCAGGTGGCTCTGATTAGCTGGGCGGGCGGACGGGCACGAGCGAAAGCTGGGAATTGTGCGACTGCTAGCCACTTGTTTCATCGTACGAATTTGGATCATGAGGGTTCCAGGTGTAATGGATTAGCAACAGGGACATGAGTCTCAGGTTAAGTGGTGCTAAAGCCGCTTTAGCGCGGTCATAGGACTCGACTGTTGGGATGCGGTTCGCCATTAGGATGCCCGGTTTAGAACAGGGGTTGCGTGCGGGCAGGTCTGGGACGCTAGGCGATCGCGGGCAATAGTCGCTAGCAGATTCCAGGGAGGAAATGCTTGGTGCTTAATAGCGATCGCACGACCCACCACAACTCGTCACAACTCGCCCAGAGTAAGGCCGCAGCACTGCCCCTGCTGTCGCGAAGCCACAAGCACTACGCCAGTAGAATTACTAGCAAAATAAAGCCAAATACGGAAACTCCAGATTGCCAAAAAATATCGAAAGTTGGACGCTCGTCTATTACGGCATATTTCATCTTGATTAACTACCTTTGAATAGCGATTATCCAGTTCACTGCGACTGAAGAGGATGTGTTAAGAGGCATTTTTACCTCTATGTAAAGACAATCAAAGAAATCGCTAAAGTATCGTGTCTCTTTAGTTCTAGAATGCCCAATACACCAGAAATTGGTGTGATCTTGCACATACTTCACAAGAGCTTCATCAAATCAGCAACCGTCCAGTTCTAGCTTGGTCGCAGCTGAGCGGTTGCTGAAATTAGCAGGCGCTCTCTAGTGCAGCATAGGTTTAAAGATTGATTGGGCATTCGTAGCGTTGTGTAAGCGTCGTGTAACCTCCAACCGCTTTTGAAATTGTCAGTTTTGTTATCTTGCTCACGCGCAACATCGATCCGCCCATGGAAAACTGACAGACGATTAGGGCACGAGATGTTCGTTTAGGCAGTCAATCGCCGTGTCAATGCTCAGGGCAGCGGTTTGGAGGTTGGCGTCTTCCAGACCTGCGGCCAGACAATGTTCGAGATAGCCGAGTTCGATGACCAGGCGTTTGACGATCGCCCGCAGACGACGTTGGCGAGCGGTGGGGTGATCGGTAGTCAGGCAGGTATGGTGCATGGTGGTCATCCTATGGAGTTCGTCACTAACGCAGTGATAGCCCGTACCAACTTGTTGCAGCTAGCCCCAAATCATCAACAGACTGGGTGTTGCAGCGGGGCGGGCAATGCAACAACCGAGTAGCCTGCGGCGTAAATTCGCACCCCTCTCGTAGCGTGTAGGAGAGCCGAAGAGCAAGCGTACAGAAGCTAGAAAGGTGTTGCTGTTTGCCATCTCGCGGTTTACCCCATGCTCGCCCTGAAGGCTTGCGCCGCGACTGGGTTGCCGGCAAGTTTGAACGGACAGTACGCCTTTAAGATTGAAACAGTCTTGATAGCAGGGAAGTCCAATGGTTGATCGATCGCTGATGTATGAAGAATCCTATTTTGTGCTGTTGATGCCAGGGGCAGCGGAGGAAATCTTAACGGCGGCGGAACTTCAGGAGCGCATGGAGACTATTTTGCGCGATCGCCAAGCCGACCTACCTCGGGATCTAGCCAAGCAGCCGACGGTAACCGCGCAAGCGCAATATCTGATCAATACGGCCTGCGATATTGAACTGCAGCCCGGCCAAACCATGCAGTGGTTTGCCATTCGCTTAGAGAAATAATGTAGCGGCGGCACACAGGCGATCGGCTCAGCTGCGAAGCTTGCCTCAATGGACGACATCGGTCGGCAATCATGGACTGGTGGCGATTCTATAACGTGAATTCGATGAACAGCCCCAGCCTGTAATTCCAGCTTGAGTTGGGCCTGATCGTCAACGCAAACATTAGGGCTTGAAGCCTTTCTCCCTCTGGGAGAGAGGTTTGGAGAGAGGGCTAAATCAGTCCGTCGAACTGACGTTCTATAAGACTTACGCCCGATAGCAGCTCCGGCTGCTTGCGCTGCATCTTCGCCACTGACTCACACTTCACCCACTTACCGACTCGTCATCACCAGAATCTTATTCTTCTGCGACTGCCGATGGTCGCGGTGCTCTGAGTTTGCGCACCAGTTTTTCGCCCTCTACCCAGACAAACATCAGCGAACTAAAGCCAAAACAAATCAGCAACTCCGTGGGATTAAGCAACTGGGTGCCGAAGAAGTTGCGTAGGGGTTCTACATAAATGAGCATCATCTGCAACACCGTGGTAATCACGACTGCAGCGAAGACAAAGGGATTGGAAAAGGGGGACATTTCATAGGTCATTTGGGTATCTGAGCGTACGGCGATCGCGTGTCCCATTTGCGCAATGCAGAGCGTCGTGAACACCATCGTTTTCCAACGATCTGGGTCACCAGGAATATCGGGGTTTTGCGCCGCGAAAAAAGCCCAATACATCAGCGAAATCGAAATTACGCTGAAAACAATGCCAATACGCAACATATAGGCTCCCAGGCCTCGGGCAAAGATGCTCTCTTTGGGATCATGGGGGGGGTGCTTCATCACGTCGGGTTCAGCGGGTTCTACTGCTAGGGCTAAAGCGGGAAACCCATCCGTGACGAGGTTCATCCACAAAATTTGCAGCGGCGTGAGGGGAACATCCAAAATCGGCAGCAAAATCGGCGATGCCGCGATTGTGAGCACTTCGCCAATGTTGGAGCCGAGAATGTATTTCACAAAGCGGCGAATGTTGTTGTAAACCACCCGGCCTTCTTCACCAGCAGCGACGATGGTGGCAAAGTTGTCGTCTAGCAGTACCATGTCGCTGGCTTCTTTGCTGACGTCGGTGCCCGTGATGCCCATCGCGATGCCGATGTCAGCTTGTTTAAGGGCAGGAGCATCGTTGACGCCGTCCCCGGTCATCGCCACGATTTGGTGCTCGGCTTGCAGGGCCTGCACAATGCGTAGCTTATGCTCAGGCGAAACGCGGGCATACACTTGCACCGTTTGCACTGCTTGTCGCAGTTCAGCTTCCTCCATCGCTTCCAGAACCTGGCCAGTGAGCACTTCAGCACCGGGGGCGGCGATCCCCATGTCGGCAGCGATCGCCTGGGCCGTCAACTGATGATCACCGGTAATCATCATGGGGCGAATGCCCGCTTGCAGGCACAGGCGCACAGCTTCTCTGGCTTCGGGACGGGGCGCATCCATCATGCCCACCAGCCCCAGCCAAACCATGTCTTGTTCGACGGTATCAGCCTCTGCATTCGCATTGGGGGGAGCTGATAAGGGAGTACAGGCCAGTCCTAGCACTCGTAACCCCTGGGCGGCCATGCGCTCATTTTGGCTGAGAATTTGTTGCCGTGTGGCGTCATCTAGCAATGCTGCGTCGTCCTGCCGCTGAATGGACTGGCAGCGCTGGAGCAACAGTTCTGGAGAGCCCTTGGCTAGGAGCCAGTAGGGGGTTGCAGTCAGGCAATCAGGCAGGTCATGGCTGGCGGTGGGCGATCGCACCACCACGCTCATGCGCTTCCGTTCCGACGAAAAGGCCCATTCTGCCACGCGTTCAAACTGATGCAGCAACTGCTGTTGATTGAGGCCGCCTTTGCCAGCCAAGACGATCAAAGCGCCTTCGGTCGGGTCGCCTAAAATCACCCATTCGCCCTGCTCTTTTTGCAAAATGGCGTCATTGCAAAGCAGTCCACAAAAGAGCAGGTACACCAACTCGGGTTGTTGAAGGGAGACAACGACTTCCTGGTCGTCGCGGGTAAATTGGCCTTCTGGGACATAGCCATCACCCGCAACCCGATAATGGGCGGAGGCGGTTCGGGTAGTTTGTACCACCATTTTGTTCTGGGTTAGCGTCCCGGTTTTGTCGGAACAAATCGTGGTAACGGAGCCTAAGGTTTCGACAGCAGGTAAGCGCCGAATCAGGGCGTTGCGGCGCACCATGCGCTGGGTGCCAATGGCGAGCGTGACGGTGATGACAGCGGGCAAGCCTTCTGGCACCACCGCCACCGCCATGCTGAGCGAAACTTCCAACAGGTCTTCAAAGGCGCTCCAACCGGCCCGGAGAACGCCGCCGAAGACGACTAGTGCGACAAGAATGAGGGAGCCCGTGACGAGGGTATTGCCCAACTGGTCCATGCGTAATTGCAGCGGGGTGGGCTCGCTCTCGACCGCCTGCAACATCGCGGCAATGCGTCCCAGTTCGGTCTGCATCCCCGTTTGGGTGATTAAGACTTTGCCCCGACCGTAAACTACTTCGGTGCCTTGAAAAACGAGGTTGGTGCGATCGCCCAAGCTCGTGTCAGCCGCCAACGCGACATCGGCTTGTTTGCTAACGGCGTGGGCCTCACCAGTAAGCGCTGACTCCCGCACTTGCAAATTAGACGACTCTAATAACAGGCCATCGGCAGCCACTTGCATGCCCGCTTCCAGTAAAAAAATGTCGCCAGGCACCAGGTCTTGAGACGGCACTTCCGAAATTCTGCCCCCGCGCACGACTCGCACAATGGGGGCAGACATCTGTTTCAGAGCGGCTAGCGCCTTTTCAGCCCGACTTTCTTGAAAGTAGCCCAACAAGCCATTGAGAATCACGATCGCAAAAATGGCGATCGCGTCCTTCGGCACTTCATCAGCGCGAATCGCGATCACGCCAGAAATAATGGCCACCGCAATCAGCATCAGCAACATAATGTTGGTGAACTGATCCAGCAGAATGCGCCAGCTGCTACGCCCTTCCGTTTCTTCGAGAACGTTAGCGCCCACTTCCTCACGGCGATTTTCCACCGTTTCGGGCGTTAGTCCCGCAACCTGATCGCTGTCAAGCAGAGTGAGTGCTTTAGATGGCAGCAGAGTATGCCAGCCGCCTGCGGGAGGGGTGTGGAGCCAATCGGTCATAGTCTAAGCGCCTGAAAGCCCTGTTTGACGACGTACTTCATGTTATCGGTCTGCCCTCAGGGTGAATCAGAATCTATCGATAGAATTCTTTCTTCGCAGAGATTCGTATCATTTATCGATGGCGATGGCGACATTTAGGCATCCACCAGGGGGGCACGGCGTAAAAACAACACCAAGGCATCAGCTACTTTGTCGGCCCAGTCTTCTTGAGCATAGTGGCCAACTTCATCGAGCTTCACCAATTCTCCCGTCGGCAGGGTGGTCACCCATTTCTCCGCCAGGGCGACGGGCACCCAAGGGTCAGCAGCACCCCAAATGAGTTGGGTCATGTGAGGCCATTCGGGCAGTTTGGCAGCAATTTCCTGAGTCACGTCTGCCAACTTAAAGCTGCGCAGGGTAAATAGCAGCGATCGCCCCGCTGAAGAGGTGGTCAAAAACGGCTTGCGATAGACGTCTAAATCACCATCATCCACCTGATAAGGGCCACCACCTTCGAGGGTGCGATCGACCAAAAGAGGATCCTGGGTCATCATTTCGCCCGCCAGGGGCCAGGTCATACGGCGAATGGCACCGGGCAACTTCACTTCTGAGGCCAGCGGCGTATTGATGATGACGAGTCGTTCGACCCGCTCAGGATGCCGCAGGGCAAAAAGCACGCCATAAACGCCCATAAAGCCCTGGGCCACCAGATGTACTTTATCGATTTCGAGGGCGGTCAAAAAATTGCCCAACTCAGCGACAAAAGCATCGGCAGTGTAGGCAAAGTCGCGTTTTTCGGGGAAGCAGGAAAAGCCGTGACCCAGCCAATCGGGGGCGATCGCTCGAAAGCCCTGCTCGGTCAACTTGGGCATAACGTCGCGCCAACTGTAGCTTTGGGACACTAACCCGTGTAGCAGCAGCACTGGGGAGCGATCGCCACTTGGTTGCGATGGGGGCTCATCACGATAAAACCAGTCCAGTTTACCGACTTGAACTTTGTAGCCTTCGGTTAATGCCATTGCGCCCACCTGCTCTAGACCGTTGAAGTGTCGCTAAGCTTACGGTCTCAAGTGGGGCGATCGCAACTCTGCCTCCCCAAAGCAAACAGCTTTAAGGAGGCAGAAGGGCTAAATCTAATTGGCTCACAAGCGTCAGCATTAAGGGACTTGTGCGCAAAAAAGATCCCCATGAACCGAGTTTCGACTCCGCTCAACTCTCGATACTGGTAGGTTGAGCACAGTCGAAACCGGATTGAACGGGTACTTTATTTAGTTGCAGATCCGTAAGCGGGAATCAACGCTGACGCGACATACAGTTAGTCAATCAAGTTCACTTTTCCCGCTCGAACATAATCTAAGAGACGGTTGATGTGAAAGCGATCGGTCGCGGGCATCCCCGGATCAGACAGCATGGCCGAGGTTAGCCGCAAATGCTCGCGGCGGCTGAGCTGTCGTGCTTTGACCGCGTGTTTAACAAGTGTTTGAATCCCGGATTGTTCGTGGGCGGCAGAAACCATGACTGATTCATCCTCTTGCTAGGCGTGACATCTTTTACAGGAAATTTTGGAAAGCAAGCTGAATTAACAAGTGATTTTGATGAATTGACGATCTGCTACACGGGCAATGGGGCGATCGTGGGCTCAAAGTCGAAGCAGTTCAGGTAAAGGTTGGACTTGGCTTACTTTCCACCTCAACCGTAAACCCTAGGTCGGCTTTGTGTGATCAGGAGAGACACTGATTACACAAAGGCTTTACAGAAGCTTGTCAGCAGTTTTACAGACCCTGATCAGAGACTCGTGCTCGTTGCCTCAAAGTACAACTCGGCAATTCCCCCTAAACTAAAAAAGACGTTGTGACCATCCCTGATTCTGATGGAAATTTTTCGCCTGCCAGCGCTGACCGACAACTACATTTTTTTGCTCTCCGATGCCGCCAGTCAGACAGCGGCCGTGGTTGACCCAGCCCAGCCTGAGCCGGTGCTACAGCAGTTAGAGCAGCTCGGGGCGACGCTCACCGCCATTTTGAACACTCATCACCACGCTGATCATGTCGGGGGCAATCGCCGTCTGCTCCAGCAGTTCCCGGAAGCAGTGGTTTACGGGGGAACCGAGGATCGCGGGCGGATTCCGGGCCAGCAGGTCTTTTTGACGGAGGGCGATACGGTGACGTTTGCCCAGCGCACGGCCCAGGTGTATTTTGTGCCGGGGCACACCCGAGCGCATATTGCCTACTACTTTCCCCCCACTGAGGCGGGTGGCTGGGGCGAGTTGTTTTGCGGCGATACGTTGTTTGCGGGGGGCTGTGGCCGCTTGTTCGAGGGGACGCCATCGCAAATGGTGGATTCGCTGTCGAAGTTGCGATCGCTCCCCGACACGACGCGCATTTGGTGTGCTCACGAATATACGCTGAACAATCTGAAATTCGCCCTGACGGTGGATGCTGATAATCGTGCTCTGCAGGATCGTTTCAACGAGGTGAAGAGCGCCCGCCGCCGAGGTGAGGCCACGGTGCCTTCGACGCTGGGGAACGAAAAGCGGACGAACCCTTTTTTGCGGTGGGATCAACCAGCGCTGCAGGCAGCGGCGAAAATCACCGACCCCGTGCGTACCTTTGCCCGCATTCGGGGCATGAAAGATCAGTTTTGACGGCGCAGGGCAGAGCCTTTAGGCGGCGATTTCGGCCCCGTGAAAGAGTAAAAACGGCAGCCAACTGATGCCCAGACCAATCAGCGAGAGTGAGACCAGCGTAAAGAAAGACAGGCGATCGCCCATGTCATCGACTAAGCAATCGACCTTCACCAGCAGGGCCGCCGCAATCAGCACCACCATGTAAGCAAAGGTGCGAAACTGCGTCACCGCCAGTACGGCAAAAGACGCCAACGCCAGCACCATGATGGAGTAGCCCACATCGGTCTTAAAGCCTTTGAGCACAAAATTGCGCACAGGTCGCCACAGCAGCGTGAGCACACTGGCTTTAATCACTACAAAAGCCAGCGCCACCCACCAGATGAATGGGCGGGCTTCACTGTTGTGCAACAGTTGTCCGTAGGTGGCATAAGCCAGCATCAATAATCCCCAAGACAGCCAGTGGCTTTTCATGCGTGTCACTCCGACCTGATTTGATCAACGCTACCAGGGGTTCGCTTGCTTACCGCAGGTTGTTACAGATTTGTCGAGATGGCTTCGACGGGGCAAGAGGGAATGCACTGCTCGCAAACGATGCAGCGCGATCGCGCAAAGGTCAGCTGAAAGGTCTCTGGGTCAAGGCTCAGGGCTCCCGTGGGGCAGACCCCAGTGCATAGCCCACAGTGCACACAGGCCGCTTCGTCAATCAGGATCTCGCGGCTCGCTTGAGAAATGCTGATGTCATTTTCTTGTAGCCAAGCGATCGCGTCCTCTAGCTGATCAATATCGCCTGAGAGTTCCACCACGAGCTTGCCAACTTGATTGGGGGCCACCTGCGCCCGAATGATGTTGGCCGCCACATTGAAATCTTTGGCGAGGCGATACGTAATGGGCTGATGGACGGTTTTTTTCGGAAACGTCAGGGTAACCCGTTTTTTCATGACGAAGGCTCAATGGGTGTCCGCTATCTTAAAAGATAGAGAGTTTATATCGGTTCACCAACCGGGATGGCAAATGGATCAGACTACGAAACCGTCAACGACCCCGAATAAAGCAACCACTGCCCCCAGCCTCGCCGCGAAGGCGCGTAATTTTTTGGTGGTCGGCGTCGCCATCATGCTATCGGTTTTAGTGGTGATGGGGGTGCGCACTCAGACCCCAGCGGCCTCTTTGGAAACGTTGGCGGCGGAGTCCACACCATTGGAAGCGGCTTTGGCGAATGGCAAACCCTCTTTGATGGAGTTTTACGCCAACTGGTGTACGTCTTGTCAGGCGATGGCGGGGGATATGGCTGACCTGCGCGGGACTTATGGGGATGACGTTAATTTCGTCATGCTGAACGTGGATAACAATAAGTGGCTACCGGAAATGCTGCATTACCGGGTAGACGGCATTCCCCATTTTGTGTATTTGAATCCCCAGGGGGAGCCGGTAACGGCGGCCATTGGGGAGCAACCGAAAGCCGTCATTGCCAGCAACCTAGAGGCGCTGATGACGGGGGCGGTGCTACCTCACCAGCAGGGCATGGGCCAGACCTCAAACCTGGATACGCCGACGACCCGCAGTGTCGTGATCAACAGCATCAATCGCAGTGATGACCCACGCAGTCACGGGGCGCAGGCGGCGAACTAACCTGGCAGTATGGGACTCAAGGGGCGATCGCTCCAGAGTCTATCCCCATGTCGGATGTCACTCGCGGGCAAGATGCTTGTCCTAAACCCTGAATGAATTGGCAAATTTAGGCTGTGTTGATTGCTCGACGCTGCACCCAGCCACATCATGAGCTAAAAACTTTCATCAGCATCCCCCCATTCATCACGGGCTTGGGCATCGGCTTGTACAAACGTTTGCTTCAGGGTGGCCCAGTCAATTTGGGCGGCGGGTTGGTCAAGTTTGAGGCGACCCTTTTCGAGATAGAGCACGCGATCGCAAAAGTCCTGCACCAAGTCGAGCTGATGGTTACTCATGATCACCGTCAGCTCATGTTCTTGAATCAACGTCTGCATGAGGTGCAAAATTCGGCTGGCGGCCCCCACGTCCAGCGCTGAGGTGGGTTCATCTAACAAGAGGAGCTGGGGACGGGCAATCAACGCGCGAGCGATCGCGACCTGCTGTTGCTGCCCACCAGACAGTTGTAACTCGGTTTTTTCTAGCCAGGCTGGCGGAATTTGCAGGCGTTCCATCACCTCATTGACCCGGCGATCGCGATCGCGGGCCGGACATTGCTGTAGCGCTAACGGATAATGCAGCGCTTGTTTTACCGTCATGCCCAACAGTTGACTGCTCTGCCCGACCAACATGACCCGCTGCCTTAAGGATCGAACGGCGATCGCCTCCAGCGGTTGTCCTTCCAGATACAGCGCCCCACTGCTGGGGCTCACTAAACGATTCATCAGCTTGAGCAGCGTTGTTTTGCCGGCCCCGGCTGGCCCGACCAGTGCTAAAAAGGCTTGAGGCCCGACGCCAAATGACACCGAGTCGATCAGCCGACTGCCATCGCGCCCCTTTAAGGTGACGTGATCCAATTCATAAAGCCAGCGCAACGGCTACATTCCCCCAGTCCAGTGGGCCGCCGTCCAGATCGTCCAGCTGTCAATCAACAGCAACAGTAAACTAAAGACCAGCAAAATGAGGTACATCCAAGGCTGCGCTAAGGGTTTCACATCCCGCGTATCAATTTGGGTATGAGCTTCGACGTAGCGCAGCAGTTCGGCAAAGCCCGCCACCCGCATCGGCAATAAAAACGCCTGCGGCTGTTCATCACTGGTGAAGTAATAGACCAGTCCTCCTTGGCCCGTTGAACGCGGTTTGAGAGCGGTAATTTCGGCCCAGGTCAGTTGCCACTGGCGGCGCAAGAGCCAGCTAATCCAGCGGGGATATCGCACGGCGATCCCGTTAGCATCTACTTCCACCCGCTCGCTCAGGCCGCCATACAGCAGCATACCGCCGATCACGATGCCGACGCTCAGCACATTGGAGGGCACTGGCGCTTGGGTGACATCGGCCAAAATCGGTAGCGGTATCGTTAGCCCGGCATACAGCAACAGCAACGTGATGCGGATGAGCGAAGATACCCCAAACCGGCGGAAACTTTCACGAGGCAAGGTAGCGGGATAAGGTACCGTCGAAGGTTCTGACATAGGCCGATGACTAGAAGAATTAAGACTGCGTCTAATGTATTTTGGCACCCATCATGAGGTTGAGGTTGCCGGCAATTCAGGACTTTCTTTCGCACTGCCCTGGCGCAGTGAGCAGGTTTGGCACTGTGCCGCCGTGGCTCAGCGGTTTAGTACGCCATACAGCCAGCGGTGCAGTGGCCCTCGCCATCAAAGGCGATCGCCGCGCCGCTCAAGGGCACATAGACAGGGGTAGCCGTCGCCTCAATAAACTGAGCCGTTTTGGTGTCAGGTAACAATTCGCCATTGGCGGTGGCGGCCTCATTTGCGTGAGAGGCAATCACCGCCGCAGGATGGATGAGTTCGTCGATCACGTAGGCGGCTTCGCGGGGGCCTGTGGTAAAGGTGTCGCCAATATTCATCACCACGAGTTCAGCGCCGTACTGATTTTTGACGACGGTTTCCTGTTCTGCGGTGACCCCGGTGTCGCCTGAAAGGTAGACCACCAAGCCATTTGTAAAGGTAATGACGTAGCCTGTGGGTGGCCCCACATAGGCATTCAGTCCGGCAGCGCTCAGTTGTTCGCCAAGCTCGCCTTCGATAAAGGCTCCGCTCAAGCCGTTGGAATGCACCGCTGGCACCGTGGTGATGCTGACGCCATCGACCTGACGCGAGGCCCCAAAGCGCACCAACTGCACCGAGTCTGGATCGCCCCCTAAAGTACCGACCTTATTCGCTAAAAATCCAGCAATTTCGCTACCGACAATGATGCGGGCACCTTTGCCCATGGCAATGTCAACGCTGTTGGAATTGGGAATGGTCGAAATATCCGTCTGCGGGCTAGCGCAGGTTCCCGCATTGACCTCGGGGATGCGCCGATCGCCTAAATGATCGCCATGGACGTGGCTAATCAACACCACGTCAATGTCCCCCAGTCGCGGATCATCCGCCCCGGCAACCGTTCTGCCCGCATCGTAGAGCAGGCGTACTCCATTGGGATCTTCGAGGACGAGCGCGCGATCGCGGGCGCAAAACTCACCATCATGGCTGCCCAGCGGCGTTATCGTCACGGCATCGGCGGCAACGGCGGGCAAAGTGCCAGGGCCACTGACTGAAACCCCGATTACTAGCGCTAATACCAGCGCCACACCAGCAACAAAGCTGGGCCAACGAAGAACTGTCATGATGGCAAACTCATTGATGAATACGTTTCTTAAAATACAGGATCTAGCCAGTATCGTAAGCAGTCACCATCACGGTAAAGCTGGGCCACGTCGCTTGTGAGGGGACTGGCCGATGTCTTTGATGCCGACCAAGCCGCAATCGCGCCCCCCGGTTCGGGGGTATCAGTCGCTAATTAAGATCGAGCCGCGACCTCTCTCAGCCGCGACTGCACTGCTTGTCTCAGTTGCTGGGCTGCATCATACACAGTCGTGCCCGTTTCCACTTGATCCAAATCGTTGATGATCCCTTGGAGGGCGCTGCCATATACGGCGGTGTCCATGCCGCCGACTCGCTCACCCAGTTGAGTATTTTTAGTTTGGGCGGCGGCAAACGCCTGCTGCGATCGCGTCTCGCGAGTTTGCTGTTCTTTCACAATGCCGAGGTTGTTTTGATATTCCGCCAGCATTCGCTGCGCTTCGTTGTACCCTACATTGTCAACAGGCACCTGTTCTAATCGGGTAATCGACTGCTGCCAAAGCCCTGTAATGCGGCCCCAAGTTTCCACACTATGGGGCGGATTTTGGGCTTGAGTCGCGGCGGTCCAGGCAAATTGTTTCGCGGCATCAATCAGGGTCGAGGTGCGATCGCCCCCGGCCAACATGCCCGAGACCTGGCTAAAGTCACGCTCATAAGCCGCCAGCTTGGTCTGCCCCATCCGTCCCGCTAGCGTCTCCGGAGGAATTTCGTTGAGCTGATCCATCCCGGCTTGCCAGCTAGTCACGGCCTGCATTTTGGCTTGGGTATCGGCTGCCGACTGGTATTGTTGCTTAGCCGTGTCTACTGTCGCCGTGCCCGAAGTCAGCAAAGCCAGCGCATTTTGCTCTTGAAAAACTTTTGCCTCCATGCGGCCAATGTCTTTGCGGGCAGTTTCAAACTCGTCGTAGGTAAATCGCCAAGTGCAGCTAAACAAAGTGCAGTAAGTCCGGGGATAGTAGCCCAAAAACCACACCGGCAACTTATCAAGGTGCTGCTGGGCTTGTGCCGCTGTGGTGCTGCCGCGTTCAATATCTTGCGCACTGGTGGCCTGATTAACCAGTTGGTCGGCCTGCTCAACCAGAGAAATAGCCTGTCGGTAGTTGTGATCCATGCTGATGTAGCTGGGCAACAGCACAATCGGCGCAGTCCGCGACACTGGCCAGCGAATCATGGGATAGGGCAAATTCAAAACCCAAACCGTACCTGCTGCGATCGCGGTACCTAAGGCGGCCATCCCCACAAATTTCAGCTTGCCCGAAGCTCGATTAGCCTTGGCAGCGCGCCGCAACACCTTGTCGTCAAACTCAGGGAAGATGTCTTCCACTTCGGCTTTAAGCTCAGCGTAGGTGAGGGGATCTCCCGGCTGCAAGCGAAGTTTATTCAATCGGCGGAGCACAATATCTCGGCGCACCGTCTCCAGCGGATCTTTGACGAGACGATTCACTTCCGCTCGTAGCAGTTCGTAAGCACGGTTATTGAGGCGACCCATGATTTTAAGCGCTGATGCAGCGCATGACCGGACGGCCTCAGAATGCCCAAAGCTCGGCTGTGACGCACGACGCCATTAAAGACTTTCGCCGCTAACAAATCATTGCCGCCTACCCTTGATGACTGGGAGAGAGCGTGCCTGATCAAACGCATGACCCATTGTTTTCCGTCAAGCAACATCCGACAATGTATTTACTCAAGTCAATGCACTGGCTTGAGTAGTTTTACTTAATAAGTGTTAAGTCAGCAACAGGTTTAACTGTATTTTTCTATACTATTGTTAAGAGCGTTGAAACATTCTCCCGGATTCGCAAGTGCCCCAAGCACGATTATTAGCGCGCTTACTTGAGAGAAAAGTCCTGATTTGGCCGTTTTGAGTCAGTCAAGTGGCAGGCCTGAATCGGCTTTCGCGCTCACCCAGCAAAGTGTCAAGGAATTTTGCAATGCAAGCATCGCTATTTCAATCCAAGGTTTATGACGCTGATGTAATTGCGAAGTATTACCGCCGTCGTCCCTGGATTGTGGTTTGGCGATCGCTGCAAGTGCTGTGGTGGCTAGGCACTTTTGTCCTGGGGTTGCAGAGCGATCGCTGGTTTAACCGCGAAGAGCGGAACTTGACCAAGCGGGCTGTGCAGTTGCGCCAACTGTTGACCCGCCTAGGGCCGACTTTTATCAAGGTGGGGCAAGCCCTTTCGACGCGCCCCGACCTGATTCGCAAAGACTTTTTAGAAGAACTCACCAAGCTCCAAGATCAGTTGCCGCCGTTCTCCACGCCGTTGGCGATGATGATTTTAGAGAAAGAGTTGGGTTACTCGCCGGAGGAAATTTACAGTCGCATTTCTCCCGAACCGGTGGCTGCGGCTAGCTTGGCGCAAGTGTATCGGGCTCGACTGTACACCGGCGAAGAAGTCGCCATTAAAGTGCAGCGGCCTCGGTTGCTACCGGTGCTGACTTGCGACTTGTTCATCATGCGCTTTGCGGCGCAAGGTTTGGGATGGTTGTTGCCGTTGAATTTAGGGCACGACCTCACCCTGATTGTGGATGAGTTTGGTACCAAGCTCTTTGAAGAAATTGACTATCTCAATGAAGGGCGCAATGCGGAGCTATTTGCAGCCAACTTCCAGAATGATCCGACGGTCAAGGTACCCGTAATCTATTGGCGTCACAGCAGCACCAAAGTCTTGACTTTGGAATGGATTGAGGGCTTTAAGCTCACGGATGTCGGGAGCATTCAGGCGGCGTCTCTGAACACCGACAAGCTGATCGAAGTCGGCGTGACTACGAGCCTGCAGCAGCTTTTAGAGTACGGCTTTTTCCACGCTGATCCGCACCCGGGCAACTTGTTTGCCATGGCCGATGGCCGCATGGCTTACATCGACTTTGGCATGATGGACCAGCTCAATCAGGAAACGAAGGAAACCTTGGTAGATGCCCTGGTGCATCTGATTAATCAGGACTATGCAGCGCTGGCTAACGACTTTGTCAACCTCGGGTTCCTGACCCCAGATACCGATATTGAGCCGATTATTCCCGCTTTGGAAACCGTGCTGGGCGAAGCGTTGGGGGCGAAAGTCCGTGACTTCAACTTTAAGACCATCACGGATCGCTTCTCCGAATTGATGTACGAATACCCTTTCCGGGTGCCCGCCAAATTTGCGCTGATTATTCGGTCGTTGGTGACTCAGGAAGGGGTGGCCTTGAGCCTGAATCCTGATTTCAAAATCGTGGATATTGCCTACCCTTATGTGGCGCGGCGGTTGCTTAAGGGGGAAACCCCCTCCCTCCGTCGTCGCCTGTTGGAAGTCCTGTTCAAAGATGGCAAGTTTCAGTGGCAGCGGTTGGAAAATCTGCTGCAAATTGCTCAGAGCGATGAAGATTTCGATATTTTGCCCACGGCCAGTCTGGGCCTGCAGTTTTTGATGTCCGACGAGGGGCGCTACATCCGCGATCGCCTCATTTTGGCCATGACCGAAGACGATCGCCTGCACACCGAAGAGGTGCAAAAGCTTTGGGAACTGGTGAAAGAAGACTTGACACCTTCCAAAGTGCTGGGCGTTGCCTGGAATGCCATTTTGCAATCTTCGGTTGATCGCGCCGTCGATTGGTTGCCGCCAGTAGCGGCTTTGTCAGCTAATTTTCAGCCAGCGGAAAACCTTTAAGGGGAGTCCACAGGTCGATATAATAGGCGCAGATTTACATTTCTTGGTACCGATTCCGCCGTTTCGTCGAGGTTCGTGCTTTGTATCCTGATCCGCCTTATGTGTTGATGATTGCTGGATTTTTGTCGGCGATCGCCGCTGGCTCGGCTTTCAACACCTCCTTACAACAAGCCACCCAGACCTGGGCCAAAAATCCCCAAGCGGGCTCCTTGGAGGACATTCGAGGCCTGTCTTTGCAGCTTCCTTACGTTGGTATTTGCCTAGGCGTGTGGGTGACCCTGGCGGCGGGCATTCAGATTTTTGGGTTCTCGGCGACGGCAGCTTTTGCCATAAGCGCGGTGCTGACAGCTCTGATTGCCTGGCTGGTGTGGCGGCAGCTGGGAGTGATTTTGGGGCAATTGCAGCGCGGTGGCTCCAAGGCATTAGACCTTGATGGTCTCTAGGGTTAGTTGCCTCGCTCCGACATGAGGCCAGGGGTAACGCCTTCTACTGACTATTCGGGTGATGTCTGTCGGCATTTTACCTTTATCCCTTAAGGCCCTGATAGAGGTGTATGTGTGTGGTTTTTGGCTCAAATTTACGCCCCCTTATGTGGTGGGGTAATGCTTGGCGCTGGGGTCAGTGTGCTCCTGGGCCGACTAGGAGCGCGATCGCCTCGTCACTTACCCTGGCAGTCCCAGACGCCGCTCTGGTTAGGGCGCTTTCTGTTCTGGCTGGGCGTTCCTGGTAGCCTGATTCACTTTTTGCGCCAGACTGATCTTTCCGGGGGCGTGTGGATTGCCCCAGTCATGGCTTGGGTGACCTTTATCGTCGCCTTTGCATTAGCTTGGGGCTGGCTACAAATCAGTGCCCGACATTGGTCTAGTGCCGCCAAAGGGGTCTTTTTACTCTCGTCCATGGTGGGCAATACCGGCTACATTGGCTATCCCATTATTTTGCTGCTGCCCCAGTTGGGCACCGCTTATTTTGGCTGGGCGGTTTTTTACGATCTTTTGGGCACGTTTTTTGGGGCTTACGGGTTGGGGGCCATGATTGGGGCTTATTACGGACAGGGCATTGGTCAGGGGCGATCGCTGTCGCCCTGGCGGCAAAGCTTGGATGCGTTGGTGAGAGCGCCGACCTTTCCTGCTTTTGCTCTGGGTCTGTTGCTCCGTCCTGTCGCCTTTCCCGACTGGTTAGACCGGGGACTCCAGGGATTTGCCTGGTCGATGGTGATGCTGTCGTTGGTGCTGATGGGTATGCGACTTCAGCAGTTGCGATCGTGGCAAAAAATGCGTCCGGCACTCATGGCCACGTTGATTCGGATGGCGATCGCGCCAGCGGTGATTGGTGTCTTGCTCACTCTGTTGGGTTGGCGGGGGGCACCTCGCTTGGTCATGATCTTGCAGGCAGCGATGCCTGCGGCCTTTGCCACACTGGTGCTAGCCGAGACTTTTGAACTGGATCGCGATCTCGCAGTGACTTGTCTAGGCGTCAGTTCAGCGTGCTTGTTAGCGACCTTGCCGCTCTGGCTGTGGCTCTTCCCAGTCTGATTTGGCAACCTTCCCAGCGGGTTTCCCATCATTGGTATTGTTAGCCACACCCCTTAAAATATGTGGACACTTGCTCCGTCGCCGTTGTGCTGACCCATGCCTGCCCCAACTCAACGAACCGTATCGCGATCGCCGTCCCCCGCATCTGTCATGAACTCACCGATACACCAGTCTGCCTCCCTGATAGCGAGGGGAGGAAGGCGTTTGGGGACGATCGCTGGCTGGTGGACACTGGTGAGTTTGAGTAGCGGTTGCGTCCTGGCAGCTACGATCCCCAGCGCGATCGCTTGTGGGAAAACCGTACCGCAGACAACTGCTGAAATGACCATTCAGTCGCCGATGATGGCAAATTTGGCTCCGGCCAATGTCAGTGTCGAGGTGACTGGGGAGGCGGCCTCACCGACCGAAGCCCCCTCCGTGGTGTGGCTGATTGTGATGCCTGCCGTCCCCCTGGTGGGGGGCGCGTTCATCTATTTGTCACGCCGACTATTGGGCCGACCCAACGGTGAATGTCGGTTGGTCACCCAAGCGCCCCTGCCGGAACCGATGGACTCACCGGAGCCAATCAACTCAGAAGATCCGGAGCTTGAAGTCGAAGAAACAGACCCCCCTCAGGTCCTATAGGGATTGACGAACCGATAACGGTGGTGGGTGGGTCGATGACTGTGCCGATTAGCTTTCGTCGATGATGGCAGTGCGATCGAGCAGTAACAGGTTGCGGAGGGCGTCGGTGTCGAGTTCGGTGAGCCACTGTTCGCCCGCGCCGACTACCTGTTCCGCCATGGCCTTTTTGGATTCGATCATGTCGTGGATTTTTTCTTCCAGGGTGCCGGTGGCGACGAACTTGTGTACCTGCACGTTTTTAGTTTGGCCGATGCGGAAAGCGCGATCGGTGGCCTGATTTTCCACAGCGGGGTTCCACCAGCGATCGAAGTGGAAGACGTGGTTAGCGCGGGTGAGGTTGAGGCCGACGCCCCCGGCCTTGAGGGACAGAATGAACAGGCGCGGGCCGCTGGGATCATGCTGAAAGCGATCGACCATTTCTTCCCGTTTATTCTTGGACGTGCTGCCGTAGAGAAAGAGCGTTTCTTGACCAAACGTGCGCTCTAAGTGGGCCTGGAGCAGTTTGCCCCATTCAGCAAACTGGGTAAAGATGAGGGCACGATCGCCTTCATCTAGCAATTCCTCGACCATCTCATCAAAGCGCAGGAGCTTGCCCGATCGCCCCGCCGCCAGCGGGTCTTTGGCTTCTTTGAGGAACTGGGCGGGGTGATTACAGATCTGCTTCAGTTTAGTGAGCAACCCGAGAATCTGGCCGCGCCGCTGCACGCCTTCTGCCGCTTCGATGTCGCGCATGGCTTTTTCGACGGTGGCCTGGTATAGCTGGGCTTGTTCGTTCGATAACCCGCAAAAAACGGTCATTTCCTGCTTTTCGGGCAGGTCTTGAATGATGGTGCGATCGGTTTTCAGGCGGCGCAGGATGAAGGGTTGGACGAGCGATCGCAGCGTTTTCAGCGAGGCCGTGTCGCCATAGCGCTCGATCGGGGTGGCAAACCGCTTTTGGAAAAAGTTTTTGGGGCCAAGGTAGCCCGGATTCAAGAAATCCATAATCGACCAGAGTTCCGCCAGGCGATTTTCCACCGGGGTACCCGTGAGGGCAATGTTGAATTGGGCCTCGATTTGCCGCACGGCTTTCGACTGTTTGGCATCGGGGTTTTTGATGTTTTGGGCTTCGTCCAGCACCACGCCGAGCCACTCCACCCGCTCGAAATCCTTCAAATCTCGCTGGGCCAGGGCATAGCTAGTGAGCACAATGTTGGCACCCCTGGCCTTACGGGCAAACACAGCGGCGTGCGATCGCTTATCGCCGTGGTGCATCAGCACTTTCAGCTCGGGGCCAAACTTGTGAACCTCGCGCTCCCAGTTACCCAACACCGAGGTGGGACACACCAGCAGCACCGGGCCAGTCAGCAAATCCCGCTGCTTCAGCGTCAGCAAAAAGGCGATGAGCTGAATGGTTTTGCCCAAGCCCATGTCGTCGGCCAGGCAAGCCCCCAGGCCCCATTGTTCCAAAAACGTGAGCCAGGAGACGCCTCGCGCCTGGTAGGGCCGCAGCTTGCCGTTGAACCCGTCGGGTTCGCTAATCGGTTCCAGCGATTGGTTGCCTTCCGTCAGGGTCGAAATCAGGTCTTGCAGAATGCCCGACGCCTCAAACTTGACCACTGGCAGCTTGTCGATGACTTGGGTATCGCCGGTGCTAAGGCGCAGGGCATCTTCGACACTGAGTTCGATGGGGGTGTCGCGGCGTTTGAAAAAGTCGCGGGCGGTGCGAACGTCTTGGGGCCGTAGTTCCACCCATTGACCGTCAATTTCGAGCAGGGGGGTTTCTTGGGCGACGAGCTTTTCAAAGTCTTTTTGTGACAGCTTTTTGCCCGCCAGGGAAAGATCCCATTCCACGTTCAACAAGCTTTTGAGCCCCAACCGCTGGCGCTGTTTGCGGCTCGGAGCGGCGGCGGCGACTTGAATGCCCAGGCGATTATCTTCGCTGGGGGATTCCAAACCGGGGGGTAGGGCGACGCCGAAGCCGCTGTCGCGCAGGCGCGGCAGGGTCATTTTGAGAAACACAAAAGTCTGAGCCGGATCCAAAGGGGCGCGGTTGGGTCGCCGCTGTTGCAGACTCTCGCGGACGGGATCGCTAAATCGGGACGCCCGGCCGAGCCCCCCGAGTAGGGTTTCCTGGGGGTTGGGAATCGGGTGCCCATCAATCACGGCCTGGTCAACCGGATAATCCCACAGGGTGTCGGCGGGTACGAGAAAGCCGTCGTCGTCGCGGGATTGCAGGTAGTAGCCGAGGTGCCAGGAGTCGTCGTCGGTGGCGGGGGGCTCTAGCTTAAAGCAGACGCGAAAGCGATTTTCGTCGACGCTGCTTTGCAGGGGCATGGTCCAGGTGGTGAGGGCATCCCGCAGGCGAGCGGCGGCGATCGCGCTACTCTCAATTTCAGGATCTTGCTCGCTGCTGAGGGCGGCCAGCCATTCCCGCAGGGGTAATTCAGGGCTGAGCACGTCATTGCTGCCGACGGGTTGAGCCTGCGATCGCACCTGAGCATCTACGATCTGCTGCATAAAGTCGTAGAGCTGATCGGTGGCGGCAGTCGGCAGCGGCACCGCCACGCCGAGGGGTTGACCCTTGCGAGCTTTCGGCACGGACTGATAAGTCCGGCAACTGAGGGGTAGATGGCCACTAAACAGTTGCAGTCGTTGGGCGTCGGTGTCGCTGTCTAATAGAAGTTGCCACGGGGCCACGGTTTTTTTCTGGGGCGTGATGGCGATCGCGGGCAGAAATTTGCCCCGCGCCTGCAAATCCAGACTCCACCGCGCCGCGTGGCTCCAAAAGCGTAAGTCCTCGCCAATTTCTACGCCCGCGACTGCTCGCTGCCCGAGGGGCAAGCTTTCGAGAAACTGCGCCGCTTCCGTCGGCGTGAGCCAGATCCCCATAACTTTCCAAGGGTGGAGGGCAATCGCCTCAGTGGCCTCAGTGGCCTCAGTCAAATCTTCTGCCGAGTGTTGGGGCAAACAGGCTGCAGCCGTGAGCGCTGTGGGCAAAGACAAAAGTTGTTCCAATCCGCGCGGGGACTTTTTGCGGTTCCGCTTCGTGCCGCCACTCTCTCCCATGGCGACCCAAAAGGGTTTTGGGAGGCCGCCAATGACCTTGAGCTGTTCCAACAGTTCTGGCATCGCCATGCAAAACGGATGGGCTTGGAGTTCTGGATTCGGGGGGAACTCGCGGGCCTCCAGCCGCTGCCACATTTCGCCCCAGAGAAAGAACTGCTGATGTTCGGGTAACCAGCTGCCGTGTACGATTGCCATGCAACACTCAGATCTATCAACAAACCTTACCGACTTAGCGCGATCGCCAGTGGATCTTCCAATTTACCGCCAAACGAAATCATCTATCCCTGTTTGTCTTGATGTCATGCAGGCCCACGAGGCTGAAACGGTGCGGGCCATGCTGAATCAGTTCGTAGCAGAGGGGCTGAGCTATCCGCAATCAGAGCCGCTGACGGTCGATGCCTTTGCGGCTTATTGGCTGAAGGGCGAGGCCTTCATCGTGCGTCGGTTAGACGCTGCCTCAGCGCTGCCATCGGGCGACGATATTGTCGGTGCGTTCTATCTTAAGCCCAACTTTCCGGGACGGTGTTGCCATATTGCAAATGCCGGCTTTATTGTAACGCCGAAGCTGCAAGGTCAGGGCTTGGGGCGCTGGATGGGGGAGACGATGCTGCAGTTGGCCCGCGATCGCGGCTATCGGGCCGTGATGTATAACCTGGTGTTTGCCACCAATGTCGCCTCATTAAGGCTCTGGGAATCGCTAGGCTTTCGAGAAATTGGCCGCATTCCGGACGGGGTCTGTTTGCCCGATGGCCGCTATGTGGAGGCAGTCATGCTACATCGATCGCTGGTGAATGCCCCGTGAGCGTGACGACGCAAGGGCACTGGGTCTGCCGTCTTTCGCGCCCGTTCACGCCTGGCAAACTACCATCTCGCGGTGTCAATCCGCAGCTGCTTCCGACACCGCGAGATGGTAGTTTGCCATCATATTCTCTGCCAATCGGTCGAGCTACCAGGTTTTACCCGGCTGACTATCTGCCATGTCATTGATCGACAAACGACAACATGCTCCCGCTGCTGAGCGCAATCGTGAACCGATTGTCGCAGTTCTTGCCGAGCATTTGCCAGCGTCCGGCACTGTGTTAGAAATTGCGAGCGGCACTGGTCAACATGCCGTATTTTTTGCCGAACGGCTAGCGCCGCGATCATGGTTGCCCAGCGATCCCAATCCCATCGCGCGGGACAGCATCTCCAGTTGGCGCGCGATCGCTCAGCCGCCCAACCTTTACGAGCCCCTAGCCATAGATGTCACCCAAGCCCAATGGCCTCACCTCGTGACCACTTGGCAGCAGCAGCACACTCCAGTGTCAGAACTGCGGGCGATCGTCAATATCAACATGATTCATATTGCCCCCTGGATTGCTTGTGAAGGGCTCTTTGCCGGAGCTGCTCAACTGCTCACGGTGGGGGATGTGCTGTATCTCTATGGTCCCTTCAAACAAGGGGGACGACATACAGCGCCGAGCAATGCAGCGTTTGACCGATCGCTGCAACAGCAAAATCCCGCCTGGGGTATCCGGGATCTCGAAGCCGTTTGTGAGACTGCACAAACATCAGGATTTGTGCTCCAAGCAACGATTCCGATGCCCGCTAATAATCTATCGGTGATATTCCACGCGACTGATGGAACATGAACTTGAAACCTTGCTCCCGTTGCCCTATTGAGGCGATCGCCCCCCCCATCAGCACGGCCATCACGGCTTGACTAGATGCCTCGACTGGCGATGACTGGCTTCACCCAAACCGATAGCCAAATCCTCGCAACGTCACGATGTGATTGGGATTACTCGGGTCAGCTTCCACCTTTTCTCGCAGCCAGCGAATATGGACATCAACGGTTTTGCGATCGCCCATAAAATCTGCCCCCCATGCTTTATCGATCAGTTCCTCGCGGCTCCAGACCCGGTTCGGGTGCTGCATAAACAGCTCCAAAATCCGAAATTCTTTGGGTGATAAGGCCACCTCGTGTCCCTCCACCGTTACCCGATATTCGTTTAAGTACAATACGATTCCGCCATGACTCAAAGCGGCAGGTTTGGGCGTCGCCTTCGCCCGTCGATAACGCCTGAGCAAAGCCCGACATCGAGCGACTAATTCACGCATCCCAAAGGGTTTAACCAAGTAATCGTCAGCGCCGACCTCTAACCCCACCACGCGATCGGTCTCACTTGCTTTGGCACTCAGAATCAAAATGGGGATGTCCCAGTTGCGGTGACGAATCAAACGACAAAGATCCAGCCCACTGACGCCGGGCAGCATCAAGTCTAAAACGGCTAGATCAAACGGTGGCAGATCGTCTGGGCGCTGTGGTGGCAGACTGTTTAGCAAATCCAGCGCCAATGTGCCATCAGCCGCCACAGCGACGCGATAGCCCTCCCCCCTCAGCGCCAGTCCTACCGTCTCACGAATCAAAGCTTCATCATCGACCACTAAGATGTGGTCTGGCTGTAGCGTAATTCCCGGAGTTAAATGATTTTCTAAGTTGTGCACCATGATGCAACGTATAAATTTCGTGACCTGCCCCGTATCTCAGCGCGCGATCGCCTCATGCGAGTGTGGTTTTGAGCCACCATGATTGTTGAAAAGCGGGCCCATCATGTGAGCGAGTAGAAATTGCCATCAACGTCATCAAGCCCCTGAACAGCACCTCGGCCTAGATGTGGAAAAACTTTGATTATGAGCACCATGCCTTGTGGATGTATCGTCTGAGGCGCGGCTTAAGACCAGCTCATCTTTAGGTTAAATCTTGACCTTCTGGCTCTTAATCTTGGCCCGTTAGGAGTTCCCCAAACCGCCAAAATTCGGAACCCTGGTTTGACCTCGCCAACAGTGGGGGAGCGATTATTGACGGCATTATTGGGGCATTTTGAGCTAGCCGCTAGCGACCAGCCAGCTTCCCTGCCAGAGCGCCGGAACAGTTCCAGGCCGCAGTGTTTGAAAGCATTTGGGGCATTTGGGGCATTCGGGCACATTGGGGTGCGTCACCCCGACACCGGAAATCAAGCCACTGTCGAGTCTCGACCCAGGTGGTCACGGGGGCTAAGAGTGTTCCAGATAATTGCCTGTCCGAAATCTGACGACTGGAACTGCTCCCTCCCGCTGATCAGCGGCATCAGTACTGCTGAGTCGGGATGATTTTAGGTGGAATACATTAGCGACACCGAGAGCAGTGGTGCCGCTAAACCGACCGGCTAAATATGAATGAGCTGCTAGGAAAAATAAATTGGAACGCTTAGTATCTTCGATAAATTTGCTAGAGATTGCCAAACTTTCGGCTCAGCAAATTCTCAACGTTTACTTTAAAAGTGAAATATACGGCAGCAGCATCCAATTCAGTTATTTGAGTGATTTCCTCATGCTTGGTAGAGCTTTCTCAGAGTTGTTTCAGTGCGTATGCTCAGAAGAGCCAAAAGTAAACACTTACTCCATTACTCCCAGATATTTATTGAGAGGAAATATCAAAAATCTGCGTGGATGCTGCTGTCTTTGATGAAACCAAATCAGACGCTAAATCGATTTCAACCTCCTATTTAACGTGAACTGGCTTGTCTTTTGAACTCGGAGCTAACTGCTCCTTGGTTACTTATACCAATTCCCTATGAGGTGAAGCAGAATATAGGAGTACTGATTTCAAGCACAAAAGATGGCTCGTCCACTC
>NZ_JACSWC010000017.1 GCF_016888165.1 Halomicronema sp. CCY15110
CGCTCGTCCATGCGCCGCAGGGCCACCCGGGTTTCTGGGTGAGCGCGTTTGAACTCGGCAATCAGCTTTCCCACGGTCAGCGAATCGGTGCCGTCTACCGTCCCCGCCTAGGCTGCCTGCACGGCCATATCGGCGTAGGCTACCGCCTTGCGGGCCGAGTCGAGGAACCCCTGTCCAGCCCTCGTCAATGACACCTCGCGGGAGGTACGGTGCAGCAGCTTTACGTGTATATCGGCCTCTAGCTCGTTGAGCAGACGGCTGATGGCCGGTTGCGAGATACCGCAGCGCTGGGCGGCGCGGCCAAAGTGCAGTTCTTCCGCCAGGGCAATGAA
>NZ_JACSWC010000170.1 GCF_016888165.1 Halomicronema sp. CCY15110
GGTGGCTGATTTCGACTCCGCTCAATCAGCGATATTGCTTGGCAGGTCAGAAGTTGAGGGTTGAGCGGAGTCGAAACTCGTTTGTGAAATGATTTTGCCTATCTACTTACATCCTGAGTCATTGAGAACTGCCCAATGCTAAACACGATTTTCGTTGTGCCCCGACTCAGAATATTGCAGGTAATCCGGTCAGGGGTGAATCGCTGTTGTCCGCTGCATGTGCTTGCGGCCCCAGTGGCACATCGCCTCAGACACGGGGCGCAGGGTCTCGCCGTATGCCGTGATGGAATATTCCACCTTGGGCGGTACCTCGGGGTAAATCTCGCGGTGGACAATCCCATCGGCTTCTAACTCTCGCAACTGTTGGGTCAACATGCGTTCACTAATCCCCGGCATTTTGCGGCGCAGTTCGGCAAAGCGATGGACGCCGTCATTCAGCAGGTGAAACAGAATCAAAGGTTTCCATTTACCGCCAATCACACTGCCAGAGTCACAGTGACGGGGCAGTTCAAGAGTGGCTGTTTTTGGGGCGTGAGTGGTGTTGCAGGCGGCATACTGACAAAAAGATTAGTACCCGACTTTTTTGTGAGTACTTGCGTATTAATTAGCTCGATTCTAGGATTTCCACATTGAGTTGTCACCCCCTCGCGTTGGGAGCCTTACGTCGATGAATATCCTCATGATTCATGCCCATCATGAGCCGCAAAGTTTCTCTGCGGCCCTCTGTCAGCAGGCCGTCACGACGCTGACCCAGGCGGGACACACGGTCGTATTGTCCGATTTGTACGCGATGGGGTTTGATCCCGTTTCCGATCGCCGCAATTTCACCATGACCCGCAACCCTGACTATTTGAAGCAGCAACAAGAAGAACTGCACGCCACTGAAGTGAGTGGATTTAGTCCAGAGATCGAAGCCGAAATCCAAAAATTGGAACACTGCGATGCGCTGATCTTTAACTTCCCGCTGTGGTGGTTTGGTATGCCCGGCATTTTGAAAGGGTGGTGCGATCGCGTGTTGGCCATGGGCCGCATTTATGGCGGGAGCAAACTCTATGAAGGGGGCATCGGCCAGAGCACCAAACGCGCCCTGGTAATGCTGACTACCGGAGGCGGCCCCACGGCCTATGATGGCTGGGGCGTGAATCCCGCTATGGACCAGATTTTGCGACCTATTCATCACGGCATTTTTTGGTTCAACGGTTTTTTGCCTTTAGACCCCTTCATTGCGTGGTCGCCCGTGCGCGTCTCCGTCGAGCAGCGAGCTGCCTACCTCCAGCAGCTAGCACAGCGACTCTCTGGGCTGTTTACCGAAACCCCGCGCCAATTGCCGCCCCTGGCCGATTTCCCTGACTTCGGCCACGATACCCACAAGCGTTTTATGGTGGTCATCCATCGGCCAGCGCCAGCCGCCGCGACGCCCCCAGCTCCCAGCGCTGACGCAATGGCCCTGTTTGAACGCTGGCAACGGGCCGGTACCCTGCTGGTCTGTCAGCATACGCTTGCGGATGCTGACAGACCAGCAGCTACCTCACATTGCGGCTGCGCGATCGCGCCCAACTAGAGGCCCTCTTGCAGACATTGCCCCGGTCAGTTGAGATCTCGGAGTTAGCGGCTCCATAGCGCACAGTTGATTGCCCGCAGCGGCGTTTAGTCTGAACGCGAAGTTGAGGTGATCACGGCCCCCACCACAAAGACGAGCAACGACAAATAGCCAGCGACAAACAGCCATTCTTGCAAGTGACTTCCAGAGGACATCATCTTAAACCTCAGCTAAATTTCGACAATGACCGGCGTGTGGTCGCTGGGTTTTTCGCGGCGACGGGGCTCAATGTCGATCACGCAACTGGTGGCGCGATCGTAGAGGGTGGGCGACAGGTAGTGATGGTCGATGCGCCAGCCGCGATTGCGGCGAAAGGACGCGGCGCGATAGTCCCACCAGCTAAAGTGGCCGCCGTCGTCGGTAAATTTGCGAAAGGCATCTTGGAGCCCGACTGACAACACCTCTGTCAGCATTTCCCGCTCTTTGGGCGACGACATAATGTGCTTTTCCTTGCCTTCGGGATCATGAATATCGCGGTCTTCTAGGGCAATATTGAAGTCGCCACAGACGAGCAGGGCATCATGATCGGCCAATAGCTTTTCTAAATAAGTTTTGAGCAGGGTGAGCCAGCGCAGTTTGTACTCGTATTTTTCGCTGCCGATAGAAGAACCATTGGGCACGTACAAATTCACAATGCGCACGCCATCCAACACGCCAGTAATGACCCGTTTTTGGTCGTCTAAATCCCCCACAGCCGCTGCCCCGACGATAGGAGTAAAGCCAGCGCTCACATCCTGTAAGGGCTGTGGGCTCAGCAGCGCGACGCCGTTATAAGATTTTTGGCCGCTGATTTGAGCTTGATACCCCACCGCTTGAATCGCCGCGTGGGGAAAGTCTTGATCCACCACCTTGGTTTCTTGCAGACACAGCACATCGACGGGGTGCTCGGCTAGCCAGTCGGTGACGTGGGTGAGGCGGCTGCGGACGGAATTAACGTTCCAGGTAGCGATTTTCATGCAGGGAGATTAGACACACAAAACGAGTAACAAAGTGGCTGCTGACTAAAGGTGCGATAAGCCAGGCTGAGGGCGATCGCTAGACTACAGCGCCAATGGGCCACCAGCGCAACGGAGGCCCCGTGTTGATAGTGTCACATAGCGGTATTTAGGAGAAGCCTGGCAAACTAAAGGACAGACATGGGAAATTGTGGAATGCCTGCCTCGCCAGAACCGCTCAAAGGGGATGCCTTAGTCAAAGAAGTGTGCCGCCGCATTCGGGTGGCGCGGAGCTATTGGGATGCGCACAATAATGCCGCCTGCCGGGGCGAACGAGAAAAGGCCCTGACGCTCTACAACACGCTGAGCAAAGCTGAAAAGGAGAAAATCCCTCAGCAGTTGCGCATTTGGTTGCGCTATCGCAGCGAAAAATACTTTGGCGCGCACCGCACGCCCCCCACGGGCAACGGCAACGGGAAAACCCCTAAGCACTCATCCCGCCGAGGGAAAAAGTCGCGATCGCCCCGGCGCTGACCAAACCATTGCAGGCTGCTACAGCAGATAAATATCTGCAACGAACTTCAACAGACTGTGTGATCCCCAAGGAGATCACGTTTTTTCCCCCGGCTGCGAATAGCATTTAAAGCTAGATGGTCTACTCGTTGCTGACCGACCTCAAGATCGATAATGCCGCTTCGTGTCCTATCAGTGATGCCATGGAAACAGGCTGGCGGTGAGGTCGTGGCAAGCGATGGGCGATCGCATCCCGACAATTGATCCCGGGTTGTCCGATGCTCCACAACCGGAGACACCCCATGAATATTGAACAACTATCCGCCCATAGAGCCATGATCTCGACGTATCAAAAAATAGAAGCGCTGATGGTGCAAGCGGCCAGCGATGGGCAAATCACCCATGCAGAAGAAACCAGCATTAAAGCCGCCATGCTGCGGTCTGGGCAGATCACCCCAGGTATGTGTCGCCTTTTTCGTCTTTTGCAAGAGCGCGTTTGGGACGGCGAATTAAGCCTAGATGAGCAGGACTGAACCCTCAGGCACAGGCTGTCGATCCCTCAGACATGCCGCCCTAGCTCTGCACTGCCTCTCGCCCCCGCGCCTCAGTCTACAGAGTTCTCTCACTCAGCCTCAGTCATGACCGCATCCGGTCTGCGCTGGGCTTGCGCGAAAGAGGGGCGATCGCCTCTAAGCTAGTCCATGACCTCATTCAGCCAAATGACATGGATATTCAGTGGCAAGCTGCCAAAACCTACGAAGACATTCTGTACCACAAGGCCGAGGGCATCGCCAAGATTACGATTAATCGCCCCCACAAACGCAATGCCTTTCGTCCTAAAACCGTGGTCGAAATGTACGATGCCTTTGCCGATGCGCGAGAAGACACCTCGGTTGGGGTTGTGCTACTCACGGGAGCGGGGCCGCATACCGATGGCAAATATGCCTTTTGCGCTGGCGGGGATCAGAGTGTCCGGGGGCAGGCCGGGTACATCGACGAAGCCGGAATGCCGCGCCTCAACGTCCTAGATTTGCAGCGTCTTATCCGCTCCATGCCGAAGGTGGTGATTGCTTTAGTGGCGGGCTATGCGATCGGGGGTGGTCATGTGTTGCAGGTGCTGTGTGACCTAACGATCGCCGCCGACAACGCCATTTTTGGTCAGACTGGCCCCAAGGTCGGCAGCTTTGACGGTGGGTTTGGGGCCAGCTATCTCGCCCGCATTGTGGGGCAAAAAAAAGCGCGGGAAATTTGGTATTTGTGTCGTCAATACTCGGCTCAAGACGCCTTGGAAATGGGCTTGGTCAATACCGTCGTTCCGATTGCCAGCTTAGAGGCCGAAGGGGTGCAATGGGCGCGGGAGATTTTAGCGAAGAGTCCGATCGCCATTCGCTGTCTCAAAGCTGCGTTTAACGCCGACTGTGATGGCCAAGCGGGACTGCAAGAACTCGCGGGCAACGCCACCCTGCTGTACTACATGACCGAAGAAGGGAGCGAGGGCAAACAAGCCTTTTTGGAAAAGCGATCGCCCGATTTCCGCGACTATCCTTGGCTTCCCTAACCCCTCGACACCAGACTTGCAGATAGGCTGTCTGGTGTCCACTCCGTAATCATCGAGGGGGTGAAATCAACTGCTGATCGCCCCAAGCTTAGGCTGTTTCTTGTAAATAACCGGATTCCAACTGTTCAAAATCTGGATGGTTGAGCACAAGGCCTTGGGGCCAAGCTGCAATTGTGGGCGAAATGACGGTGCTCATCGGCTCTACAAAGACCGGTGTCGCCAGTGAGCAAGCCGACCAGCGACCCCTGACCATCACGTTGAGCTGACCACAATGACCGCCTCGTCGTCCTGCCAACGAAAAGTGGCGACAGCGTTGACAACAAGAAACACCCAACTGAGAAGCATCCATTATAAGTTCATCCCAAAATACATTTAAGCCATCATTTTCCCTAATGAATTATTCTCCTTTTCATAGATAAAAAATTGCCAGAGCTAAGAGTATCAATTGCTCTAGGTCTATTTGGGGCTATTTGAGGGTTCACATTCTCTTTACATTTGCTTCAGAAATCTATAATGGATTTCTTTACAGAGAAACAGGCTATCTATTGGCGAGATGTTGCCAGGGATCCAGTTTGATTAACTCTATAAATCTTTTAGTGCTTTCAAATACATTTTTCTTGGCAATCTCTACTGCTAATTTTTTGGCGCGACTCCAGCGATTTGAAGCTTCGATTGGGGATCGAGAGTGCTCATTCTACACATATTTTTCGGGTCGACGCTGCTAGCAGTTGTATCGGGAAGTCTTTCAAACAAGATTGGTTTTCGGCTTTTAGCGACTACTTTGGCCAAGATCTGACGAATTCCCCAATTACTCAATCAGCATTGGACGATCCAATACTCTAGATCGCCCTTGGGGTTGATCCCCCAACCGTTAACAGCTGGAGCAATGGCGGCAGCGTTAGCTGTGGCGATTTTGGGTCTGGGGTCGATACCACTGATGGGCAATGCACACCGCGCACATGCCCCAACGGCCCACTTCCGAGGCTGGACAAGGACTGCCACAGTGTGGACAGTGGCCCTGGCTGGCTAGCTGAGTACGCTTGCGATCGGCCCACCGCTGAAACGCTTCCTGGGCGGTGAGCGGCCCAACCTTGGTCCGGACGTGAGGCGACTCGGCCCAACTGGGGTGATCCGCCAGGGTGGGGCGTTCTGTGGGCTGCGATCGCTGGGTGAGGCGATGCCAGTCGGCGGTGGCAAAGCGTAAGTCTTGAATGGTTTGCTGCGTTTCGGGCAGGGCGGCGTGCAGCTTTTGCAAAATGCGCGATCGCTCAAAGGTCAACGTCTGCGACCAGGCGGCGCTAGACACTGATACCTGTAATGCTTGGCGATGAATTTTGGTGGGACGGCTATGTTGGGCCACGGCTGCGCCCACTAATTGCGGCCATTTTGCCAGCACCCGCCGCAAACTCGCATTCGCTTGCCATTGCGGCGATCGCTCTAGGGTTTGCATCAGGGTGTGAATCGACTGCATAAAGCTGCGGGCTCCGGTCGTGGCACTAGGGGCACTAACAGGTGGACGGGGGCGATCGCTGCGCGGCCTAATCAGACGTTGTGCCCGAGAGGGGAGGCCGCCACCGCTAGAGAATATTTCGTGACCACACCCCTAAATATAGAGATTTTTGTGAAAAAGGGCCGAAACTTCCGGGATTTACTGTTCACTTTTCGGCAGACATTGTTATAACTAAGTGCGAGTTTTGGTCAGCGATCGCTTTTGATGGCGTCACGCGACCCAACTTTTGTCGCATCGATCGCGAGCGCCCCGGTCTACCTTTACGGTGATCGCCCTGCGGCAGTCTGGACGCTTCAGTTCAGACATTGTTGTTTTTGTTCCTCTGTGAGGCGAGCCCATGACCCCCTCCACTGCGCCCCAACGGCCCAACTTTGTGGCCAATAGTGCTCAAACATCCTTGCTAGAAGGCTTGCAGCCCGCGCTGAGGAGCACGCTGTCGAGCCTCAACATCAACTTGGACTATGAGTTGGCCCGTTATCGTTATGCCAAGCGCGGTGAAGCGCATCCGGGGGTGCCGCCGACCCAGTTTCGGTCCCGTCGCCCGCCCTCGCCAAATTTGATCAACGTTCCCGCCGCCACTCCGGGCACCCGCACTGGGGCGATGCCGCCGCCACCACCGCCCAATCCTCGGCTGCAGCCCATTGAGTCGCCTCCAGGCATGGTCATGGCGTCTACGTCTGAAGTCGCCGCTCTGAGAAGCGCGATCGTGCCTCAACCCCAAGGGGCACAGGGCACTTATATGCCCTCTTCCGAAGCGCTGTTAGAAAATTTTGACCCGGCTGCCCCCGGCCCGGAGCCCGCCGGACGGACACCCCGCCGTTACGCAAAGCCATGGCTCACGCCACTGGGGCTCGGTGCTTTGCTGCTGTTACTGGTCTCCACGGCGGGGCTGGGCTTTTTGCTAGTCAATCCCACTGCCGCCAGCAACTTGTTTCAGCAAACGCCACTGGCGTGGTTGTTCCCCAGTGATGATATCGACGCCGAGGCGACGGCAGAGGGGGAGACTGAGGGCGATGCCGCCACGGCGGATCTGGCCGAGAACTCCGAGCCGCCCCTGACGCCGCTGAGTCCTGATCTATCGCAGCGGGAATTTGCGGATTTGGGGCTGAATAATCTCAGCACCGTGCCATCGGGTGCCACGTCCTTGGCAGACGAACTGGCTACGGCACCGACCACTGACGATCCGCAGACGCTCACGGAGGGCGATCGCGCCGCCGCAATCCGACGCGAGGCCGCCAATACGCCCCGGCAGGTGAACCAAATCCCCACCACCACGACCCCGGCCCCTCAGCCCGTTGCGCCCGTTTATCGAGCGCCTGCGCCCGCCCCAGCGCCTGCTGCCCCGGCCCCGACCACGCAACCCGCCCCCCCTGCACAAGCTCAAACCCAGCCCGCACCGCCCAGCTCAGCAGCGCCATCGGTAGCCAGTAGTCCAGCGAGTGCGTCGCCCCAGAGTGCTTATTACGTGGTCACTGACTACACTGGCGATCCGTCCTTGGATGATGCGAGAACAGTGGTGCAGGATGCCTACGTGCGGAACTTTGATGTGGGAGCACGGATTCAACTCGGTGCTTTCAATACCTCCGAAGGGGCCGCCGCCTTAACGGAAGAACTGCGCAACCAAGGTCTTGAGGTTGAAGTCTACGCTCCTTAGTTAGGCGGCGATCGCTCCAGCGAATGATGGAGCGATCGCCGCCGCAGTTTAATACCTCGTTGCTTGCGCTGGTTTGCCCTGATTCATTGAGGCTGATCGACCCTGGAGTCGATGCTTTGGCGATTTCCGCAAAGAGAAGCGCCAGACAGGCTATTCAATCGTGAAACTGTCGGATAGTATAGATAAGCTTGCGGATGTGGCGGAATTGGTAGACGCGCTAGATTTAGGTTCTAGTGTCCTCGTGACGTGAAGGTTCAAGTCCTTTCATCCGCATTTGAATCAAAGATAATCTTGCCCCAGTTTAATGACGCGCCGATGGTGAGTGCTGGCGTTAGCTTGGGTATAGGGTCGTTGGGTGCACATGGCGAAGTCTCCCATATCAGCGATTTAGACTAAATCCGGTTCGTATATCCCCGGCCAGACTTGGCACCTGCGCCTGGGGGGGCACTGCGTGAACGCCGAGCTCAGCCCGGACGCACTGGGATTTAATCGGGGTAAGCCAATAGGATTTGGTCTCACGAATTATCAGACCACGCTCGGGTCTGATAATTCGGCATTGTTCAAACAGGCTGCTAGGCCCAACATCATCAGGATCTGATGGCGGCACAACAGACCGCTAGGCTGAATGCAGGGCCATGGGTTGCGTTAGCTCAACTCGCTTGAGGGAAGCTAGCGCTTGGGTGACCTGGGCCAACGCCCGATGATCACCTTGGGCGTGCATGAGGGAGGCCGCTGTTTCTAAATCGTGGATGGCGCGGTTGAAGTCGCCCTGCCGTTGGTACGCCGCGCCGCGATGGCAGTAGGGTAAAGCTGCTCGTGGGTTGCTCTGAATCGCCTGGGTAAAGTCAGCGATCGCCCCCAAGCTGTCGCCCAAATTTTGGCGGGCGCACCCCCGATAAAAATAGGGGATTGCCACATTCATTGGCGTTTGGATGGCTTGGGTAAAATCCGCGATCGCGTCATCCCAATAGCCGCGCTGCATCTGCAACCAACCGCGATTGCAGCGGGCGGCAAATAACTGTGGGGCATGGCTGAGGGCGTGCTCAAAGTCTTCTAACGCCCGCTGGTATTGCTTTCTTTCCGCCCAAATCAGACCGCGATTATTCAGCGCGACCGCATCATCCGGCGTTAACCGCAGCACTTGGGCATAGTCCACCATCGCCCCTTCAGCATCGCGCAGGTCATAGCGGGTCACAGCACGATTAAAGTAAGCGTCAGCATCTTCGGGGAGCACATCGGGCTGTTCAAAGCGGCGCAGCAGTTGGGTAATGACGGCGGTGTCGTGGGTCTTGACCCGCACATCCAGTTCTGGAAAGACGCTGCTCGTGGCGGGTAAGGACTGCAAGCCGAGAATGGCATACTGCTGGTCACACAGAATGAACTGCTCTTTAGTACCCAGGATTTTGAAAGAGAAGCGATCGGGATATTGCTGCTTGAGGGGCAGCAGCAGGTTGAGGGTGGCTTTCAGCAGGCGGCGCTGGGCCGTGGTGAGTCGCCACTGTTGCGCGATGGACTTGAGCAAGCGACCTTGGTGGCGATCGCCCGGATGACACCAGCCGATCTCTAACCGACAGCCCCCCGCCAGCAACGCTGTAAAACGTTCGACCAAATGTTGATCCAGCGCCACGGTCGCCGACCACGGCCAGACCAACACTAAGCGCTCAGTCACCTCGTCCAGGGCTTTAAAGAGGGCCTGGTCGATCACTGATCCCCCGGACGCTGACGGCTGCCCACGTAGCGCCATCAGCCATTCGCAGCGCTGCTGCTCGGGTTGGGGGCTTGCGGGCAGAGGGTGCCGGGGACTGGACACGTGGCCGTTGGACAAGGGTGTCCAGTCTTGTTGCTGGGCCAGCAGATCTTGGGTTTGCTGCTCAAGCAGGGATAGTTGCCACTGCAAACCGCTCAGATAAGTGGCGGTGGTGCCGCGAATTTCTGCTGTGATGTCAAAAGGGACGGAAATATCTTCTAAGCGCGCTTCGACTTGCTGGAGCCCCGCTGACAATGTGGTCAGTTCCGTCTGAAACTGTTGCATATCGCGGACAGAGGTGGCCTGAGCGTGACCGTTGAGCGAGGCGAGGGCGGTGGTGGAGCGCAGTTGATCCAGGGTCTGCCGCAGCGATTCCTGGCTTTCTTGCACAATCGTGAGCTTTTCGCTGAGGGCCATAAAATCGCGGCGCGGCACGAGGTCAGAGACGGCTTTGATCAGTTCCCGCACTTCGCCCTTGAGCAGGTTGGGGTCAGCGCCTTTGGGCACTTGGCGCAAGCGGCGATCGAGGTGGCGCACGGCGTCTTGCAGGGTGGCTTGGGCCGTTTTACTCTCGCTGCCCACACTTTCCAGGCTGACGCGCAATTGCATGATTTCGGTTTTTAACTGGGCAACATCGGCCTCGGTCGTCTCCATGCGGGGCAGGTGTGACAAGCGCTCGACTTGCTTGCTCAGGTTGCTGACCGAGGTGCAAATTTCGGTGTATTGATCGCGCAGGGCTGCCGTCTCTTGATGTAGACCACTCAAGTCAGGGGCGGCTAATTGGCCCAGGCGCTGGTTAAACGATCGCTCGGCCCGGTCAATGGACTCGATGCAGTGGGTGATGTTGCGATCGCTGTAGGCCATGGCCGAGCGCTGCAATTGGGTAATGGCCTCGGGGGTCGGCAGGGCTGATACTTGGTCTGACAGGGCTGCCACTTCTGAAGTGAGGTTTGCTTCCAACTCGGCTAGGGAGCGATCGCCGCGCTGCATGAATTGCTCGACCCGCCGCCGGTTGAGCAGGCCCATAGCGACTAGGGCCGTCATGGGCACGGTGGCGATCGCCGCATTTTGCGTGGCGAGGGAGGCCACTGCCCCCACTCCCGAACTCAGCAGGACAGCGTAATCGGCAAGGGGAGACCAGCGACGAGACGTAGATTGATGATTCACAGGATGCACTCACAACTCGATGGTAGGCAGGGCTACGACCAACCGCTGTGGGGGCTAGCGCGATCGCATACTTAGACGAATCAGGACTTTCATCACACTGATTGAGACGCCAGAGTGAAGTCATCAAATCAGTGACATTGATCCTGTTTTCCCCACTGGAGACGACAAATCAGGAAGAAAGTCTTAAACCGAATTGTGAGCGTTAGATAAACTCAGCGGGACGAGGTTTGAGCCGGCGGCGGCTATTCTGCCGGGGGATTGATATACACAATCATTTCGTCCACTACCAGGTTGAGATCGGGCAAACTCGGGTTGTCAGAGGCGATTAACTTGTCGCCTAACAACGCCTGAAAGGCTCCGGACTGCTGCTGAAAGAGCTCAGGGTCGGCGGGCTGCACGCGCAAAATGAGCGAGCCGTAATATCCCGAAAGTTCCGAACCTTCGAGGACGAGGGTGCCGCCATAGTCCCACCCAAAGCCGTACAGCTCAAACGGCCCCAAAATTTCCTGCAATTCCGCAAATGACGTGCCGATGCCGATACCCTCGGGCGTTTCCCAGGCGGGGCCAAAGTCTTTAACAGTTGCGGGTGCGGCTTGACTGTCATCGACCCAAATCACCGCAAAGGCTGCGTCACCGTTGGCCGCGACGACGGTGCCCGACTCGGTAAAGCCTTCGCCCACAGCCACTTCGGTATCGGTCAGCGCCGCTTCACCAAACAGCTCGACCAAGCGATCGCGGCTGGTGTCGCGGGTAATTGGCCCGACGCGATCGCCCGGCACAACCACGGTATCCGGCAACTGCACGTCTACCGATGTCCCGGCATCGGCATCGGCATCGGTATCGGTATCGGTGCTATCGCTATCCGTCGGGGGCACCTCGGAGGTAGTGCTGTCGGACGCAGGGGAGGAAGCGTTAGAGGTCGGCTCACAGGCCCCCAAAAGCGCACACAGTCCGAGTCCGAGAAGCCAAGGCCAGCGAGCCATGATGATGTCCTCTGGAAGTTAGGGAGCGATCGCGCCTCGCGGGGGGCGAGTCTGTCGCGTGCTCTAGGCTGTTACCTTTGTACCTTATCGAAGTTGGTATCAGGAGAGTTGCCGAGAATTCCCCCGGCACCGCCGCCAGGGTCGGGCGATCGCCAACCGCTATCTTACTGACGTTTCACCGACATCGTCACCGGCTGCCGGGCTGTAACGTGTGATTGAGTCCGGGCGATCGCCCATTTCTATAATGCTTAAATCAACATAGGGTCTGGCGAACAAGTTGGGGGCGTCGGTGGCCGGGCGGATACCGCTTCCGGAAAACCGTACCCCACCCATGAAGCTTGACTCCAAGCACAGTGAAATTAGGGAATTGACTTATGTCTAGCATCCAGCGTTCCGGTTACACCTCACCCAGGGCTCAACGTCGCAATCGCCACGCCAAACTGTATCGCCCCACCCAGCGGGGCACTCCAACGCGCACCCGAGGGGCCGGTACCCGGTAAGGCGACTGATGGCATCGCCGTCGATTCATAATTCAGTAGGGGTTGGGCAATGCCCAGCCCTTTTGCATGGGCACCTGAGCCCACTGAGGAATAGAGCGGCGGATCGTGATGGCTGCTAGCCTGGCGGGTAAACATGCTGTGATCGCGTCCTGGTGATGACCAGCCTTAGGCTTGGGGCATCCTGACGGTTAGTAACCTTCCAGTAATCGTCATGACCTTTGCCAGCAGCGTTCGGTTATTTCAAACTTTGGTGATGTCGTTTCATTCCGCCATTGTGATTGAAACGGTGGAAGAAGAACGGGTACGGACGTTGATCAATACGGCGATCAACGATCTGCAAATGGCCGTTTTTGAGTGGAGTGTGGCGCAGGGATTGACGCGATCGCAGGGCAACTGTCAGAACCGCTGGACGAACGAATATGCGCCGCCAGGGGCGCAAAAACCCCAGGCGTTAGAAGATACCACCGAGCCCGTTGATGCCCTGAAACACATCTCCGAGCTCCAGTTTCAAGCCATTTATTGGCTAAAAGATTTGGGGCCGCATTTAGAGGATGAAGTGGTGCGGCGGCAATTGCGAGAAGTCATTCAGCAATTTGCCCAAAATCGCTCAACCTTGGTCATCACCGGACACAGCATTATCCTGCCGCCGGATATTTCCCAAGACGTGGTTTACTTTGACCTCAAGCTACCCGAACCGGATGAGCTGTATCGGGCGATTTCCGAAGTGGTGCGATCGCTCAAAGGCCGCATCAGCGTCGAAATCAAGCCCGATGGCATCGACGAACTCGTGCAGGCCATGCGGGGGATGACGCTACAGCAGGCCCGTAAGGTAATCGCCTTTGCCGCCCTGGATGACGGCAAACTCACCGCCGACGATGTGAAGCGCGTCTTGCAGCGCAAAGTACAGGTACTGCACGAAGATGGCCTCTTAGACTACGTGCCGCCCGAGATGAACCCTGCCCAACTCGGCGGCTTTAACGGCCTCAAACAGTGGCTACAGCGGGCGCGAGTTGGCTTTGGGTCCCAGGCCAAAGCCTTTAATTTGCCGACGCCTCGGGGCATTCTCATTGTGGGCATTCAGGGCTGTGGCAAGTCGCTGGCGGCCAAGACGATCGCCCGCGAATGGCAAATGCCGCTGCTCAAGCTTGATGCAGGGCGGCTGTATGACAAGTTTATTGGCGAATCGGAAAAGAACTTTCGCCGCGCCGTCACCCTGGCGGAAACCATGTCGCCGGCAATTTTGTGGATTGATGAAATTGAGAAAAGCATGGGCCAGTCGGACAGCGACGCCGATGGCGGCTTGAGTCGGCGGCTGTTTGGCTACTTTCTCACCTGGCTGCAAGAAAAGTCGGGCGATGTGTTTGTGGTGGCGACGGCCAATGACCTGTCCCGCATTCCCCCGGAGCTATTGCGCAAGGGCCGCTTTGACGAAATTTTCTTTGTGGATTTGCCGGATGAGACGGAGCGGGCGGGGATTTTGCAAATTCACCTGATGCGGCGCAAACAAGATCCTCGGCGCTTTGAACTGGCGGCTCTCGTGCAGGCGACGGATGGCTTTAGCGGGGCCGAGATTGAGCAAGTGATTATCACGTCGCTCTATCGCGCCATCTATGAGCAGCGCCCGGTGGATACAGAATTGATCATCAACGAAGTGAAATCGACGGTGCCCCTTTCCATCAGCCGTCGCGAAGATTTACACGCCCTGAGAATGATGGCCCAAGAGCGGTTTGTGAGTGTCAAGTAATCCCTTGGGCCACCCCACGGCAGCGGGCGATCTTTCCCTTTTAATGAAAAATAAATATCAATAGTCGCCATACAATCGGTGGCGGTGATGGCGATCGCTCGGTATTCTCCCCCGACTAATACTGCCCTAAATGACCGAACAGAAGAGAATGCTTGAACCAGAGAACTGACCAGACCCTTCATTACAATTACCTCTCAGGAAAAAATTGCGAGCGCCTGCCAGCACGAACTAGCCTCCGGTCGATTGGCCAGAGCACTGCGACACAATCCTTTACATTTCCTTGTTGAGAATCATTATGGATTATAGTGATCTCAGTTTATTGAGAAGTAAAGTCAATAAGCGAGCTGATTGATTCAAGGGGGTAAGGAGGCAGCATGATGCGGGCAAAATTCATGGCGATTGAGCAGGAAGCGATCGCGTGGTTGGTGGATGTGGCGTTTGTGGGCAGTCAGGGAGCGCAGTTGAACGCGATCGCCGCGTTGCAGTCGCTCGGTAGTTGGGGCCTGTCCGCCTCGGGTCGAGGCCCGCGCCGCGATCGCTAATGTCCCTCAAAGCTTGTATTTCGAATTATTTGATAGATCTTTATGACCACTCAAATTTTGACTGCCGACACGCCGAATGCCCTCTGGCTCAGCGTGAATCCCAGCTTTCGACGATTAGAACAGCAATTGCTGGTGCCGCTGAATCGTCATGGTGGAGTCGTGGCCCACTGGGGCTATGCGCAAACGCCGGATGAACCTAGCGACTTGGAGGTGGCGCTGACGCTGCTGCATGACTACATGAAGGGCTGCGATCGCCCGGTGCATCTCATTGGCCACAGCACGGGCGGGCTGGTGGGTCTGGTGTATGCGCGAAGATTTCCTGAGCGAGTGAAATCACTCACGCTCTTAGGGGTCGGTGTGAACCCGGCCATCGACTGGAAGGCGAATTATTATGCCCAGTTGAACTTCCTGCCTTGCAGTCGCACTCGCCTGCTGACGCAAATGGTGCATCGTCTGTTTGGGCAGCAGCATCGGCGCTATGTGTCTGGCTTGCGGACACTGCTGGAACGGGACTTGGCGGAGTCGTTGTCCCTACATTCGCCGTTAGAACGATTCAGCCTGTTTCCGGGGGGTGTCTCGGTGCCGCTGCTGGTCGCCGGGGGGCAAGCCGACACCATTGTTGACCCAGTGCAGGTGCAGGGTTGGTATCCCTGGTTTAAGCCGGGCGATCGCCTCTGGCTATGTCCCCACGGTCGCCACTTTTTCTATGCCACCCAGGCCGAGGCGACGGCAACTGAGGTGGCCGACTTTTGGCAAACCGTCGAGCTCAATGAAACCGCGACCTCGTTATTGCAATCGGCTTGACGAAGGCCCGGTGCCGTTCAGGAACCCGACGGGCGCGCTACCGCTTGGGAAAACGAGGTTTGAAACTGCCGTTCCCGCTCGTCCATGGTCTCGTTGCCCGGTGCCCAGAGGCTTTGATAAAAGAAGTAGGACACGCCCGCGTAGCCGCGATCGCGCACTGCCTCTAGTTGCTCAGTTAGTAACGCGACATCAGTAGGGCGATTTTTGAGCCCACTGAGCAGACCAATGCTGGTGGGGGTGCGCTTCCGAGCATCGGCGGTGGCGGGCTTGTTCAGCTCCCACACAAAGCGTTCCAAATCATTGCGGTAAATCTGCACAATGATTTCGTCCAGAATGCCGTCAGCCTCCCAGGTAGGCCAATCCTGCAAATACTTGGCATAGGAAAACGGGTACGGGTTCGGCGATACGGACAAGATCGCACCGGGTTGGCGGCGATCGATCACCTTTCGCACTTCGCCCATGAACTCGCTGATTTTGTCCGCCCGCCAGCGCATCCACTCGGGGTCATTTTCATCAGCGGGGGGGGCACTGCCGCCATGCTCTTGGCGATACAGCGCCACGGTATAAGGGTCGTAGCCCATATCAACCGGTAGTCCCAGGTGGTCGTCCACTTGTACCCCTTCAATCTCGTAGTTAGCCAAAACTTCATCCACAAGCCCCAGCAGCAGGCTGCGCGTCTGGGGATGGAAGGGGTTCATCCAGGTAAAGACTTCGTTTCCCATGGGAATGTCTTGGGTGCCGTCGCGCCGCTGGGTAAACCACTCGGGGTGGGTTTCGTGCAGCTCATAGTCGCCGGGGGCCATAAAGCCAAACTCAAACCAGGGAATCACCGCCATGTCGGCGTCGTGGGCGAGTTCGATTAGCTCTTGCAGCATGTCGCGATCGCCCTGAGCGGCTTCAAACGTGGGATTTTCACCCGGCCAGAGTCGGCGCGATCGCCCCAAATACCGTTCCGCTACGGCGCTGGGATATTGGGTGTAGCCCATATTCCACACCACGGGGTACAGGGTGTTGATGTTCATGGCCTTCAGGCGCTGAATCCCGGCAGCCATTTCCTCGCGAGAAAACAGAACTTCGCTGTCGATATTGGTGAGCCAAACACCGCGCACTTCGGCGCTCGGTTCCGCTTGGGTGGCGAGGGTCGCAGGCACCGCATGGCGAGCGGGAGCCACCGTAACCCGCAATTGCAGATCGGGGCTGGCGGCACACACCAACGCCGCGACTTCGCCCCGGGTGATGGGGGCAAAACTATTGGCCCGCTGGGGCTGGTCGGCGCTGACGAGCGCATTAGCTGCAAGCACGGCAGCGGTCCCTTCGACTGCGTAGGGCGGCACGCGATCGCCATCGTCCAAACTCGCCGCCAGCAATTCATTCGCTCTCGCCACGTAGGGCAACTGGGCTTTGGCCGCGATCGCCGTCACGGCTTCGCCTTGGGTGATGGCCCGCCCCGGCTCGTAATAGTCCGCCGGATAGGTGTAGAGCATATTGACCGGGGTGGCCAGACCTAATTCTGTTTCCAGGGGTGAAGCGCCGCCATAGGCTGCCTCGGTGGCAAAGCTGCGGTTCAGCATCGTCGTCGTGACGCCCCAAGTGGCGGGGGCGTTGGGATAAAACCGCGCTAAATCCAGAAACGGGCCGTCGGGTGGCGGCGGCTGCAAGTCGTTGATGATCACGGCCCCGCGACGCGCCAACTCATTAATGCAGTCAGCGGCCCAGTAGCCATCAATATCGCCCGGCAGGGGATTGCTTTGCGCCAACATCTTGGGGCTGGGCATCGTCTCAGTCACCCTCGCCGCTAAACCAGACGCGCTCCTGGAGTTCGGTATCGTCTGGGCTAATAACGGGATAAACGCGCCAATGGTCGTGACCAAAATTAGGCCAAGCAAGAGGCCGGTGCAGAATCGCTGAGACTGGTGACTGAATTTCATCGCGGAGAAGATACCGAAGGAAGAGTGAATGGGGAGGAACGTTTAGCCGCCGCTACGTTTTGCGGTGTAGCCCGCTTTTTGCAGTGCCGCCAATACTGTATCGGCCTGATCGCCTTGGATTTCGATGATGTTTTCCTTGGCGGTGCCGCCCGTGCCGCATTGCGCCTTCAACTTTTTTGTCAGGGTTTTGAGGGTGTCGGTGCGGTGCTGAAAGCCGCTAATTACCGTCACGGTCTTGCCGCCGCGCCCTTTGCGACTGACTTCCACCTTGAGCTGTTGTTGGTTGGGGGGCAAGTCGGGGACACCCCGTTCCGTCGCGGCGGTGCGAGCGGTGGCAAACTCAGAGTAAACGGCGCGATCGCCCCCTTGTCCACCCGACTGCGATGATTTTCGTTTACCCATATCCTGTCATCCTGAACGTGCAATGCAATCCTATGGTCTGACCCGATCAGACGGCAATGAACACCAGCTTACCAACCATCGATTCAATCTGACGGGTGCCTGCAGGGGTTCGTTCCGCCGCGATCTTTAGCCCCACCATTGCCACAATCCATAGGCCAGAAACGCACTGCCTAGCGGCACGGTGAGGTTATCCAAGCCCCAGCGCGAAAATGATTCCAGAAATGTGGCGGTGAGGGCGGTGAGGAGGGCGATCGCGCCCACCGTCGGCGTCAGCCCGTGCACCGTCGCCAACACCAGCAGACTCACGCCAAAGCTCATGATCAGCATAGTGCTGGTGCCTTCCCAACTCTTCTTCATCTCCCAAACGGTGTAGCCGTGCCGCCCCCACGACTGGCCGATAATGGCCGCCATGCCGTCGCCCCAGGTCATGGTCAAAATACCGAGCACGGTGAATGCTGGTTGCTCCGTCCAAAATACAGCCGTGAGCAGGCCGATACTCATGGCATAGAAAAAGGTCCCCAGGCTGGTGCGCCCCACGCTATTGATGCCCGGCAGGATGGGCAACCAGTAGGAGAGCAACGCGACCAAACTAAACAGGAGGGAGGCGGCGATGCCCATCCACGCTGGAGTTTGTAGCCACCAGGCCAATAAAATCACGTTGCCCGCGCCAATGTGGACAATTTTGCGCGTGATCTCAACGGAAACGGACTTGGTCAGATATAAGCTTTCAGAGATGATGCCGACCACGCCTAGCCAAGCGCCGACCAGCCCGACTTGTGCCAGCAAGCCGGGCCATTGGGTCGAATCGAGTAGAGTCTCTAACAAAAAACATCCTCTATGCCGTGAAAATACTTTACCGTCTTTGCATAGGCTAAAAACGGTATGGTGCGATCGCCCCCTGCGCCGACCCTGATGGCAGTAGCGGCATTCGCGATCGCTGAAATCATCGGCAGTCGCCAGGTGCCACCATGGCGGGGCCAAGGCAGCGGGCGATCGCACCTAACAGGCAGACGGTAGACCCATGATCGTGACGGTAACCAGCTTTAAGGGCGGTGTGGGCAAAACCACCACTGCCATTCACCTGGCGACCTTTTTGCAGGGGCAGGCCGAAACGCTATTGATTGACGCCGACCCCAATCGCTCTGCGCTGGGCTGGGCGGGCCGGGGCGAGCTGCCCTTTCCCGTGCTGGACGAGTGGCATCCTGACATCGTGAGCGCCGATTATCAGCACATCGTGATCGATACCCAAGCCCGCCCCACCCAGGATGATCTGGCGACGCTGGCAGCGGCCTGCGATTTGCTGGTGTTGCCGACGACGACGGACGTGATGGCGCTGGAGGCGCTGGTGCTGACGGTGAATACCCTTAAAACCATTCCCAACGTCCGCTACCGGATTTTGCTCACCTCCATGCCGCCCAAGCCCACCAAGGCCGAAGCCGAGGTGCGATCGCTGCTCGCCGAGGCGCAACTTCCCGTCTTTCAACAGGGCATTCGGCGCTATAGCGTTTATCAAAAAGCGGCCAAGGCTGGGGTGCCCGTGTACGCCGCTAAAGACCCCAAAGCAGAGACCGCCTGGCAGGATTATGAAGCCGTGGGCCAAGCGCTCTTGAACGCGTGGGAATAAATCATGTAAGTAGGTAGACACAATTATTTCGCAGACGGGTTTCGACTCCGCTCAACCCTCAACCTCTGACCTGGACAGCAATATCGCTGATTG
>NZ_JACSWC010000171.1 GCF_016888165.1 Halomicronema sp. CCY15110
TACTTCAGGTTGGAGCGGGAAAAGCCCTTCATCTCAGGAAACTCACGTTTCAAATCCTGGGCCAAGCGATCCAAAACTTTAGTGCCCCACCCCTCCGCTTGCTGCCGCGTCAAAATCTCACGCCCAACTTGCCAATACAGCAACAGGAGTTCACGATTAACCGCCAGCGCAGCTTTGACCTGGGCCGAGCGAATCCGGGTCTTAAGGTCGTCTA
>NZ_JACSWC010000172.1 GCF_016888165.1 Halomicronema sp. CCY15110
CAGCAACAGGAGTTCACGATTAACCGCCAGCGCAGCTTTGACCTGGGCCGAGCGAATCCGGGTCTTAAGGTCGTCTAGAAAAGCAACGTAACTGCCTTCGTCAGGCATCAAACGGGGTTTGAGTAGTAATCGATACTGTTGGCGAAGTCGAAACGCGGTGTCCGTGCCAAAATTTAGCTAATAATTTTCTGCCATATATGAAGCGCTAGGAGGAATGGACTTATGCTACAGGTCCAGCCCACTGGCTCAGTGCCAGCCGAAACTGCTCGCATTGCTCATCAGGTATTTCCCAAAGGCAACCGCTATCTAACTCTACGTGATGAACTGGGTGCAATTTATCATGATCGCGATTTTGAAACGTTATTTCCAGCCCACGGCCAGCCCGCACAATGCCCTTGGCGGCTAGCTTTAGTCTCTGTGATGCAGTTTGCCGAAGACCTGTCAGACCGACAAGCTGCAGAAGCTGTCAGAACCCGGATCGACTGGAAGTACGCGCTGGGCCTGGAGCTAGCCGACCCCGGCTTTGACTTTTCAGTCCTCAGCGAATTTCGGACTCGTCTGCTGAGTGGGAGCCAAGAAGAACAGGTGCTGGAGATACTGCTAGAGCGTCTTCAAGAACAGGGCTGGCTCAAGGCGGGCGGAAAACAAAGAACAGACTCCACCCATGTCTTAGCGGCCATCCGTAATCTCAATCGGCTAGAGGGTGTTGGAGAAACGCTGCGAGCAACATTGAATGACTTAGCGACAGTCGCCCCCAACTGGCTCAGTGAGTGGGTTCCTGGCGAATGGTTTGACCGTTACAGCCGTGCTATCGAAGAGTATCGCTTACCCAAAGGCATCCCAGCCAGGCAAGCCTATGCCGAGACAATTGGCCGCGATGGCATGCAGTTGCTGAGCGCGATCTACGATGACGGTTCTGACTGGCTACGACAAATCCCGTCAGTCGATAGTTTGCGACAAACATGGGTGCATCAGTACTTCGTAAACGATGGCAACGTGAGGCTGCGTTCCGCTCAAGACTTGCCACCTGCGGGTCAACGCTATGACTCGCCCTATGACCCACAGGCTAGATACGGCAACAAACGCAGCAACACTTGGACAGGGTATAAAGTACACCTGACTGAGACTTGTGACGAGAACAGTCTTCATCTGATCACTCATGTCGAAACGACGCAAGCCCATATCTCGGATACTGACCAGACTCAACCAATCCACGAAGCCTTGGACCGTAAAGCACTCCTGCCCAAAGAACACGTTGTGGATGCAGGCTATGTCGATGGGACGCTGTTGGTAGACAGCTTGCAAGAGTTTGGTATTGAGTTGATTGGCCCGGTGCGTCCAGATGTAAGCTGGCAGGCTCAGGCCGCTAACGGTTACGATCTCAGCCAGTTTCAGATTGACTGGGAAAAGCAGCAGGTGACCTGCCCAGAAGGCAAGCAGAGCCAGTGTTGGACACCCTCAAAAGACGCTTGGAACAACTCAACTATTCGGATAAAGTTTTCTCGTACTGACTGTCGCCTCTGCCCACACCGAGACTTGTGTACAAAAGGCAAGTCGGAGCCGAGGTCGCTCACATTGCGGCCTCAAGCCGAACATGAGGCTATCCAAGCCGTCCGGCGAGCACAACTGACAGAGGAATGGAAATCTCGATACAACGTACGCGCAGGGATTGAAGGTACACTCTCGCAAGGCATCCGCGTCTTCGGCATGAGACGAACGCGCTATATCGGGCTGGCTAAGACACACCTACAGCATTTGCTTACAGCCGCCGCAATGAACGTCGTGCGGCTAGCGAATTGGCTGGCAGGTGTTCCCCGTGCCAAGACGCGAACTTCTCGCTTTGCAGCGCTCAACCCGGCTACTTAGGCTCGTTTCGACTTCGCCAACAGTATCCGTTACTACTCAAACCCCTCAAACTTGATTTTGGCACCACTTTCTCCCTGCTATCGCGACTGACCGTAGAGCCTGCTAACTCAAACCATTTTGCA
>NZ_JACSWC010000173.1 GCF_016888165.1 Halomicronema sp. CCY15110
GGCGCATCGTTGCGCCTACCTGAATGGCAGGCTGTCACCTCAAGAGTATTTTTCTCTGTAGAAAGTGACCTGCTCCCCCACCGCCAGCCTGATTGTGGGTGTAGCGGCGGCGAACCCTTCTCCTGGCGAAGTCTTAGTGGCGGGGGTGGCGGGTCTGGTAGCCGGGGCCATGTCTATGGCCGCTGGGGAGTATGTCTCGGTCAGTTCCCAGGCCGATACTGAGAAAGCTGACCTAGCTCGGGAGCGGAAAGAACTCGATCGCGACGAGTCTTTCGAGCGGTATGAACTGGCAGCTATCTACGAGGCGCGGGGGCTTGACCCAGCGTTGGCCGCCCAGGTTGCCCAGCAGTTGATGGCCCACGATGCCCTGGGAGCCCACGCCCGCGATGAACTGGGGATCTCCGAGCATCTGACGGCACGACCCGTACAGGCGGCCTTTGCCTCGGCGGGTGCCTTTGCCGTAGGTGCCGCGCTGCCCTTGCTCACGGTGCTGGTTGCGCCAGAGTTAAGACTGGTACCCGTGGTGTTTGGCAGCTCGATTATCTTTTTGACGGTGTTGGGGGTGCTGGCGGCGCGGGCGGGGGGAGCTCCGGTTATGACATCGGCGTTGCGGATTGTCTTTTGGGGGGCGATCGCCATGGGGCTAACAGCAGCGGTCGGTGCCTTATTCGGCACGGTTGTCTGAAGCGGCTAGCGGACAGGCCCGTCGAATTCTTACGCACCGAATCTACCTCGAACTCCACCATCAGGCTGTCATACTCTTAATTGTTAGCGGCTCATTTGTGACAGATATCCTTGTGGTGGTGCTCCAGGCTATCCTTTAGTCGGATCTTTTGTAACAATTCCAAAGTCACTAAAAGCTATTAGCAGCAATGATTTGAGCGTTTGCCCGAGAAAATCACGCTGAGCTTCAGCGGTAGTTTCGGCAACGATTAGTAACGAATCGACGAAGTTGATTGAAGTTGAATTGATTTAGTTGAAGTTGATTGAAGCTAAGTAAACTCCGGCTAAAACGTTTAGAATGCTTATGGTGCAA
>NZ_JACSWC010000174.1 GCF_016888165.1 Halomicronema sp. CCY15110
TGTTCCCCTGCGCCTACATGGCGATTGGGGGCTGGCTGACCGGTACCACTTTTGTAACTTCCTGGTATACCCACGGTTTAGCATCTTCCTATCTGGAAGGCTGCAACTTTCTGACCGTCGCGGTATCGACTCCCGCTGCCAGCATGGGGCACTCCCTGCTGCTGCTGTGGGGTCCCGAGGCCCAGGGCGGCTTTGTGCGCTGGTGCCAAATTGGCGGCCTGTGGAGCTTCGT
>NZ_JACSWC010000175.1 GCF_016888165.1 Halomicronema sp. CCY15110
AGTTCTCGAAAGTGACGACTTTCTCACGATGAGACTACCGATACTTTGCTCCCAAAACTTTTCTGCACCAGTGAGCCGCTCAACTCTCGATACTGGTAGGTTGAGCGAAATCGAAACCGGATTGAACGGGTACTTTATTTAGTTGCAGATCCCTAAGAGTTGCCCTCAGGCTAGCGAGGAGCCACACCCTGTATCAGGCAGGTTTCCGGTTCTCTGCTCTAAATCTAATGCGAAATACAAAGTCCAACCAGAGGCCAAGGACGACCAAAATAGTCAGCGAACAAGGTCTCTCAAATCCTTCACAAGAGAGTCCTTGGGAGTAAGAGCTGGCGGCTGGTAGCGACTCCGCTATTCAGTACAGGTATCCCTCTGAAAGGGATCAGTAATTCACGACTCAACTCGTACTCATAAGCTACTTGCCTGTGGGCGCTCAGGAACCCGTTCAAAAGAAAAGTATCAACGCCAAACGAAGGACAGTCCCAACGCTCATCCACCCAGCGACCCATCCAATGACCTCAACCAGGATGTTATTTTCCCGCCGATCTCCTGACTGTGGGGTGTTGAGGTGTAGTCGCTTATCGAATTCTCAAGGAACTATTAACCGGCTGTTGAGGCGTATATTTAATCTTTTCCTTAAGCAGTAGCCACAAAAATGGCAAATCTTGAAAGAGATAGCGCTTCCACAGACGCTTAGGCTCCGATAGCAAGCGGTAAAGCCACTCCAAGCCCACTTCACTCATCCACCGGGGTGACCGGAGTTTGTTGCCAGCTTCAAAATCAATGGCCGCCCCAACACCCATGAAGATATCAATGTTGGGCAGCTGACTTTGATATTTGGCAATCCACTTTTCTTGCTTAGGTGCGCCGACACCAACAATCAGCACATTGGCGGGCGAGTTGCGGATCATGTCCAAAATGCGTTGGCATTCTGCTTCATCTTTTTCGAAGCCAAATGTCGGCGAATGAGCCGCGACGACAATATCTCGGCCAATGCGCTGGTTGATGTGCTTTTGGGCTCGTTGTGGCACGCCTTCGGCCCCGCCAAGTAAGAAGATCTTAATCTTGGGATTATTGCGGTGGTGCTCGCAAAACATCGGGAATAAATCAGAACCGGAGATCTTGGCCTTAATCGGCGTTCCCAGAAACTTTGAGGCATACATCAAGATTTGACTATCGCAAACCCGGTAGTCAGCCACATCATATGCTTTGACGAATTCCTGATCTTCCCGAAGTCGCATCAGGTGGTCAACGTTAGGGGTGAAGACGATGCCCCGGTTGAGATTGTTGAGAAACTCATCGATCGCTAGATTATCGATACCAACATTTAAAATCTCGATGCGTTGCGACAATGCCCCCTTCTCGTAATTCAGAAGTTGCCTTGCTTGAGAAGTCAGTACAGCTTTCTGAAAAGATTCTCGGAGTGGAGATGCTTTTCTATTATTCATGCGATTTCCCCTAGATCTCTTGAATGGTAGGCGTCAACAACGATCTGCCTGATGTTCTAAAAAATACAGTGAGCAAACATCACTGAGTTGCAGCAGGTAAGACTCACGAGCTTGCAATCTCTCTGCAAGCAAGAGGTTAGAGAACTTTGATCACGAACATATGATGGGCTCAGTAATTCCACGACGTTATATTGATTTGTACCGCATCGAACTCTGCTACGTCAGTAGACACTAGCGAAATTGACGAACTCTTTAAATTCAGATGCTCACGAATACGTATATCTACGTAGGGTTTTCCAGCGATATGGCGGCGAACGATGGCATGCGATCTCCAAACAAGCGGAATTCACGTTGTTTGAGGCGGGGAGGTGCCGATTTGCCCCATGAATAGCCAAGGAAACTTTACATTTCGAGGGCGAAATGGCATCTGGTTAGGCTTCACGCCAACTTCATACAAGTTTCAACGTAGGGCGATGAAGGAAGGTTGGGATTGGGCGATCGCGAACGTGCCTTGTCTTGCTCGTATGCAGCCTAATTTCGTGTGGCGGATTGTGCTTGTGGATGAGGTGTCCGCCGATGAATGGGCCAAGGTTTAAGGCAAAAAGTTAGTTGACGGACTGGTCAGTAAGGATATGAAAAAGCGATCGCAGCCAGTATTTCTGACTGCGATCGCCCACGAGCGGATGATTATCCAACGTTAGTGCTGGGCAAAAAATTGCTGTAACTGTTGAGTCATGTTTTCAATCAGCGAGTCAGCGTTGTCGGCTGTCTGGGCTTCGCTTTCCAGGGTGGCCACTCGCTCGGGTGATAAGTTCAGCAGAGTAACCAGACGGTTGTAGGCGTCGGCTTCTTCCGAGTTGATGAGTGCTTCTTCAGGGGTGCGGGCGCTACTGCTAATCACTTCGTAGCCGAGCCGCAACACAAATTCCCGTTCTTCTTGAGACTGCAGATGGGGGACGGATTCCTCTAAAGGAATATTTTGCATGAGGTAGTCACGCAATTCTTTCTGTAAATCGGCTTGCCGTTCAGCATTATGGGCAAACAAACTGCTAAACCGCTTGAGCATCAGGTCAACCTCTTCTTGGGCCAGGTTGCCGTCACTCCACGCCATGGATGCCACAACGCGCAGCAAGGTCAGTTGACGAGGAGAAATCGAAGGTGGTGGTGGAACTTGGAGAGCCATCGCGAACTCCTGAAATTGCAACAACCCACTCCCAATTGGCTACTGACGTTAACTATGTCCAGCACATTCAATGCTGCCCGATCACGCGAACGATCGTGGCCTCAACGCATCTATAGATAGAAGCAAGGTTAAGGCACTGGGTAATTCGTGGGCTAAAAACTGATCGGCTAGGCGCGATCGCCGAAACCAAACTAGGGTGAATTGGCTTCACCGTAACATGGGCACCCCGAGGAGTTGAGCAGGCTGTAATCGATCGCTACAGAGCCTGTTACAAATATCTGCATTGGCAATGGGGAGGTCTAATCATCGGCGTTGACCCCAGGGCAATCGACGCAAAATGCCCCATGCAGCGTTAACAGCCGATACTGTAACGCCTTAGGGGAGTGGCCCCAATCACATGCCAGAGTTGGGATTAGAGGCAAAGGGCTTCTGGCCCCTACAACGGGGACATGACTTACCGGCAAATTCCTCAGCGCTATCCCTTACCTGCCAACTGACTGAGTTGTTTCACATTACTGAGCACCAGGGTGTCGTTGGCCTCATCAACTTTGAGCCAGCCCTTTTCAACCAGCTTGTCCATAATTTTGCTGGTTTCTTCTTCTGAAATGTCGGTAACGTCGGCCAAGTCAGCAATGGGGATGTTGAAAATCGTGACGCCGCCGTCAACTGACTGACCATAGGCCTCACTCAGCGTCGCTAGGGTGTTGGCCAACTTGACGGCAGGCGGTTGATGCCGCAGTTGAAATCGGAAATTGGTCTGGCGCAATCGCTGCACCATAAGTTGCAGCATCCGATGGTGCAACTGCGAGTCCTTAAAGAGCGTTTGAATGAAACGCTGGGCCGATACGCTGAGCAGCTTCACCGGGGCGAGGGCAACAACGTCGGTAGAGCGAGGGGACTCGTCTAAGATCGCCATCTCGCCAAAAAAGTCTCCTGGCCCCAAAACCGCTAGCGTGACGGCGCTATCACCCGCATGACGACGCACTTTCACCCAGCCAGATTCAATAAAGTAAACTGCATTACCCCACGCATCCTCCATCAGCACAGCGCGGTCGGCGGGATATTCATGCTGAGTGGTCACTGATCCGAGCCATTCGACGGTTTCAGGACTCGCGCTTTCAAAGAGAGGGAAAAGCTCACTAAAGGCTTCTGGCTGCATGGGAGTTTAGGTAGTGGGGCTATACGAACAGAAAGACATCATGACTGTCGTTCATGGTAGCTGCGATCGCCACGGGACAGAGCAAAATCTGCCCTCATACTACCCACAAACCTTTCGCAATATCCATCATCGCGGGATAAATGAAGTTAATCACCTGGTGAAGTACATCAATTAGTTAAGCAAGTTTGAGATGATTACGATGTTGGCCGTCAGGTTACCGTGTTTACGACCCGTCCAAGGCCAATTCTTGTTGACGCACTGCCAATACCGCCTGCCGGAGCGCGGGTAAAAATGCGGTGACATACTCGGGCCATCCCACAATAATGGGTTGCCGGTGGATCAGACTTTGCGGATAAATGCTGTTAGCGTCAAATCGGATGGGAGAACCATCTAAATCGCAGCAAATGAGGCCCGCCGCCTGCGCTAAGGCCAGTGGCCCCGTGGTATCCCAGAGTTTGACCCGTCCGTTGAGATAGACGTAAAGACCGGCTTCACCTTTGATGACTTCAAGCACTTTGAGGCCAAAGCTGCCGATCGCCTCAAAGGTTAACTCAGGCAGTTGCGTGGCAATCATGACGCCAAATCGTCGCTGGTCGCGATCGCCCAGCAGCAGGGTGGCACTGTCCCCCAAGACCTGAGGTTTGGGCTCTAACGGCAGTGGCTTGCCCTGATCGTCTTGCTGAAATAAGCCCCAACCTGCGCCCCCCCAATACAGACGACTCTGCGCCGGTGCGTACACCCACCCTGCTTGGGGTCGGTGATTTTGCAACAGCCCCACCATGATGGAGTAATGTTCGCCGCGATTGATAAAGTCTTCGGTGCCATCAATGGGGTCAATAAACCACAGGCGACGGTAATGGTTGCTGAATGCCGTTGCGGAGGTTTGATTCTCTTCGGTCACAATGCCGTCAGCGGGGAAATGTCGAGCAAACGCAGCGGATAAAAATTGGTCTAAAGCCTGATCGACCGTTGTGACGTAATCTTCGCGCCCTTTTTCAAACACCTCAAAATTCTCCGAGGCCGCTTGGCGAGCTTGCTGACCACTTTGTAACAGCATCTTTAAGATAACTTCGTTTTCTTCGGCAGTCACCATGGGCAGGGTCGTCAACTCAGTAACAGTGCTAGTGTGCCATGCAGCGGCGGCAGTGAAGATGGCTTTTGCGAATCGTCGGCTCCAAGTGCGGATACCGCACCGGCGATCGCACCCCCTCAATCGCCATATTTCTTAAAATATGAACAGACGATATTAAAACTGTTGCTCTTTGCCCGATCCAACTCCTATGACGACTACTGCCTCACGCGATCGCGCTCCCAACTCCGACTCTTCCACTACCGACAACTGGCAAATTAAATTGCTGTATGACGGCGACTGCCCACTGTGCCTGCGGGAAGTCAACTTTTTACAGAAAAAAGATGCGGGTCGCGGTTTGGTGCAGTTTGTCGATATTGCCGATGCCGCCTACGATCCGTCCCAGCATGGCGGGGTGGATTTTGAGACTGCGATGGGGCGTATCCATGCGGTGCTGGCAGACGGCACTGTGATCAAAAATGTCGAAGTTTTCCGACGTATTTACAGCATCTTAGGCATCGGCTGGATGTACGCGCCCACCCGTTGGCCCATCATTGGCCCCTTGGTCGATAAGTTGTATGACCTTTGGGCTGATCTGCGGCTTCAAGTTACTGGCCGCCCCAGCCTTCATACCCTCGTAGCCGAGCGACAGGCCCGGTTAAACAGCTGTAGTGCCGAGGAACGTTGCCGTCTGTAAGATACCCTTGCCCAGAGGCAGGCAAGCCAGGCTTTCCGATCAACCCAAGCCGGATCCGTCATCCCAACCTATGACAAACTCGCAAGTATCAAGCGGCTATCCACAGCTTCAAAAACTCGACACTTAAGTAGCTGGGCCTAGTTAAACGGTAACCAAGTGGCTGATTTCGACTCCGCTCAATCAGCGATATTACTGTCCAGGTCAGAGGTTGAGGGTTGAGCGGAGTCGAAACC
>NZ_JACSWC010000176.1 GCF_016888165.1 Halomicronema sp. CCY15110
GGGGTTGGGGTGGGGTCGGGGCGAGGCATTCTCGGAATAACGCTCACTTATGCCCGTAACCTAACAACGAGAATGCCTCGCCCCTATGGATAACGGGTGGAATGCCTGGCCCTTTTGGGAAATGGGGCAGCGGGTTATTCGGAGATTTCCGATCGCTCTTGTTGCCCATCGGCGTCGAGTTCGACTTGGGGATAGGTTGCTAATGCGTCCGGTTTGCTAAAGAGCGATCGCAGCCGTTCGGGCGCTTGTTGTCGCAGCCAGCCCACAATGCCATCGGGCAGGGCCGTCACCACCAAGAGGAATAATGCGCCCTGGAAAAACAGCCAAACTTCGGGAAAGCTTTCACTGAGTAAGGCTCTGGCCCAGTTCACCAGCAGAGCTCCGAGCACCGCGCCGACCAAGGTGGCCCGACCGCCCACAGCGACCCAAATCACCATCTCAATCGAAAAGGCGATGTCCATAAACTGGGGGGAAACGATGCCCGACTGCACGGTGTAAAGCGCCCCGGCGATGCCCGCGATCGCCCCCGACACCGCAAACACCAACACCTTAAAGCCCGTCGGGTCGTAGCCGGAGAATCGCACCCGGTTTTCGTCATCCCGAATGGCCACCAACAAGCGGCCAAACCGACCACTGGTGAGCCAGCGGCATAGTAAATACATCAGCACCAGCATGACCACCGTAAACAGGTAAAAGGTCATCTGCATGCGATCGCTACCCACCTCTTGGCCCATAAAGACGCTGGTGCTAGTTTTCAGACCGTTGGTACCGTTAATCCACTTCTGCTGACCGTTGAAGAGGTTGAAAAAGACGACCAACGCTGCCTGGGTCAGGATGGAAAAATAAACGCCGCGAATCCGGTTACGAAACACCAGGTAGCCCAACAGTCCAGCGACGATGGCGGGAATCGTAAAAATCGCAATCAGAGTAAAGGGCAGCGAAGCGAACGGTCCCCAAAACCAGGGCAGGGTATTGACCCCATACAGCCCAAAGAATTCCGGGATTTGTCCTTCGTCCAAGCTGTTGAGCTGCAAGAACATGGCAAAGGCATAGCCGCCCAAGGCGAAGAAAATGCCGTGCCCCAAGCTCAGGAGGCCCGTAAAGCCCCAAATCAAATCGATGCCCAGGGCGACAATCGCCAGCGACAAAAAGCGCCCCAGCAAACCCAGCCGAAAACCACTCAGCAGTAGCGGTAAAATCACCGCCATCAGCACCACAAACGCAATGACGCCAATGATTTCGATAGTCCGCTGGCGAGACTTTTGAGCTTTGACCTGTTTGCGAGGTCGAACGGGAGTATCGGTCACCATGAATCTCTCTTAAACCTCCACCGAGCGGCCTTTCTGCGGGAACATACCAGCGGGCTTCCATTGCAAGAAAGCGATAATCAACGCGAATACCATCACTTTGGCCATGCTGGTGGTGGCAAAGAAGGTGAAAAAGTCTGTGACGGGCTGGAGGGCAGGGAAGGGGGTAAACAAGAGGGCGATCGTGCCAGACCCAATCAGGTAGGTCACAATGCCGATGACGAGGGCGGCCACAATGCTGCCCGCCAGCTTGCCCACACCGCCTACCACCACCACCATGAAGGCATCCACAATGTAGTTGCCGCCCAAATTCGGTCCTACCGAGCCCAGCAGCGTGACGGCACAGCCCGCGATCCCCGCTAGCCCCGACCCTAGAGCAAAACTAAGGGCATCCACCTTTTCGGTAGGAATGCCCAAGCAAGCGCTCATTTTACGGTTCTGCGTCACGGAACGAATGCGTAGGCCCCAAGCGGTGCCGTTGAGGAACCAGTAAATGCCGATCAGGCAAACAATCGTGAGACCGATGATAAACAATCGAGCGTAGGGAAACTGTAGGGGCACGCCACTGCTAAACCAATCAGGTCGTGCGGGCTGATTGAGGAAAAAGGTGAATAAGGTGAGGATGGACGCAAGCAGAGCCGAGGCGATCAGCACGACTCGGTCGTTATCGAGACGTTCGGTAATTTGCCGCTCGGACCGGATAAAGGCGAAGTAACCGACGATCCACAGCAGGGCAAATAAAAACACCCCAACAGTAATGGCCCAGTAAAGCTGGGAGGCCACTTCGCCACTCACAGACACTCCGCCTCGGAGCCAGCTCGGGGCCGTTACGTCCACGTTGCGTGCGCCAAACCAGGCACGGCTTAGGGTTGTGTTGCCGCTTTGATTGATCAAGATGCCGGTAATAATCGCGATCGCCCCCGACAACATCAGTACGACTGGATTGGCAATGCGGCTCAAGCGTTCCCAGTTAGCCTGGCGTTGCAAAATCCAACGTCCGCCAAAAAAGAGCACACAAAAGATTACCAGGCCGATCACCAGTGACCAGCTCACACTGCGGATAAACTGTCGCAAAATCAGGCTCACGCCCCAAGTCGCGAGCAAAGTTTCCAGGGGGCGTCCGTATAAGTGACGAATCACTCCCCGCTCAAGCAAGAGGCCAACCGCCGCTGCCACGAGAAAGGCGATCGGGAGCGCCACCAGGAAATAAATTTCCAGGGCCCCGCTCCCGATCGCGGCAGCACCATTTTGCACAACATAAGTGGTATAAGCACCCAGCATCATCAATTCGCCGTGGGCCAGATTAATCACGCCCATCAGACCAAACACGATCGCCAGTCCCAGCGCCACAATCAGGAGCACCGACCCGATGCTAAGACCGTTAAATAATCCGCCAAGCAGTCCCTCAATCACCTTGTTACCTACTGCGTAATGACTTGTTCAGCGCCGACCCCGCAAGGGTAAGGCTCGTCTGCGGCCAACCCACTTGCTGGGGGGGAATTAGACTGGTGCGGCTGCGCTACCCACCGGCGTGTGGGGCCTAGGCGAGCCAGCCCTAGTCAGCCTCACCCATCGAGCAGGCTGAGTCTTAACCCTGGCCGTACGACTCGACTGCTGCCTGCAAAAAGACTTTGTTAGCTATACGCTGTCCCAGTCCCTGGCACTGTTACTTTGACTACCAATAAAAAAGGAGAGCAATTTCTCGCCACCCATGGCAAAGTGTTGCTCTCCTTCACTTCAGGTTGCGTAACCCATCAAAGTGTCAAGTTATGCGCCTTCCACTTCATACTGACCGCCCTTTTCAGGGTCAGACCAGTCGCAAGCCAGGCCCTGCGTTTCGGGTACGTACTGGTTCCAGGGCACCGGGTCGATCGGGCCATCAGTCGAAGATACGATGTCGAACAGACCGTCATCGCGAACTTGGCCAATCCGTACCGTCTTCGAGATGTGGTGGTTGGGGTTCATGGTCACGAGCCCTTCGGGAGCCGCAAATTCCTGACCATAAGCCGCTTCACGCACAGCGGGAATATCCGTGGTGCCTGCAGCTTCCACCGCCTGCTTCCACAGGTAAACCATGATGTAAGCGGCTTCCATGGGGTCATTGGTCACGCGATCGTCACCATACTCCGCTTTGAAGTCAGCGACCCACTTCTCGTTCTCAGGGGTTTCCACAGTTTGGAAATAGTTCCAAGCGGCGTAGTGACCGACCAAGAATTCGGGGCCAATCTGGCGAACTTCTTCTTCCGCCACACTTACCGACATTACGGGATACATATCCGGCGTCATGCCAGCGCCCTGCAACTGCTTAAAGAAGGCGACATTGCTGTCACCGTTCAAGCTGTTGAAAATGACGCCGCCTTCGGGCATGGCAGCTTTGATTTTGGTGATGATCGGAGTAACTTCGGTGTTACCCAGAGGCAAGTAGTCTTCGCCGAGGGTGTTGCCGCCCTTGGCTGCCAACTGTTCTTTGATGATGGTGTTGGCAGTACGCGGGAAGACGTAGTCCGATCCCACCAAGAAGAAATCAGTTCCTTGATTTTCTAACAGCCAATCAACCGCAGGCTCAATCTGCTGGTTGGGTGCAGCCCCGGTGTAAAAGATGTTTTGGGAGCACTCTTGCCCCTCATACTGCACGGGGTACCACAACTGGTGCTGCTTGGATTCAAACACTGGCAGCACGGCTTTGCGGCTCGCGGAAGTCCAACAGCCAAAGACCGTTACAACCTGATCCTGGTCAATCAGTTTCTCAGCTTTCTCAGCGAAGGTGGGCCAGTCAGAAGCGCCGTCTTCTTCGATCGCTTCAATCTGTCTACCCAGCACGCCACCAGCTGCGTTGATTTCTTTGATGGCCAGCTTTTCCGCATCCACAACGGTAGTTTCACTAATCGCCATCGTGCCACTCAGAGAGTGCAAAATGCCGACTTTAATGGTTTCACCGTCACCACCCGCAGCCGCAGTCTCTTCACCGCCTTCAGCCGGAGCCTCTTCGGTTGTGGTGTCGGAGGGAGCTCCACATGCCTTGAGCAGCATTGCGGTGCCCATGGTGGCGGAGCCGTAGATTAAAAACTTCCGTCTGCCAAATCGATTTGTCATACGTGCCGTCGCTCCTGACTCAAAAAGTTGCTTACTCGTAGCAAAGTAACTGTGAACTAAGCCTCAGAGAGTCCTCAATCAGAGTCACCACTCTCCAAGTTCTAACCAGCGGCAGAGGCCAAACAGTTTTGCTTCGCCACAGTAATTGCATCGTGATACTAAAGTCAGGGAACATACTTAAATGTAGTGTGGGATACAAAATGTCACCTTTCGCCAATGATTAAGCCGAATTTAAGGCCATTTTGCTTTTCCCGGTCTTTTATTTCCCTTACTTCCCTCAATCGAGGGTCGATCACTCAAGGGTGATGGGCATGGTCGTGGGTGTGCCCGTGGGCAAACTCTTGGGCGGCGCTAGCTACCGCTGGACTGGGGCCGAGTTTTTGTTGATGGCGAATCAGGTCAATGACGGTGTTAAGGCCTTCGCAGGTTTTGAGGTTGGCGAAAATGAAGGGGCGATCGCCGCGCATCTTCTCTGTATCGCGCCGCATGACTTCCAGATCGGCCCCAACGTACGGGGCGAGGTCAATTTTGTTGATGATCAAAACGTCTGATTTCATGATCCCCGGCCCGCCCTTGCGCGGAATTTTGTCCCCTGCCGCGACATCAATGACGTAGAGCGTCATTTCCACCAGTTCGGGACTGAAGGTGGCGGCGAGGTTGTCGCCACCGCTTTCGACAAATACGATGTCCGGGGCAAAGCGCTCGACTAAGCGATCGATCGCCTCCAAATTGATCGAAGCGTCATCGCGGATGGCCGAGTGGGGACAGCCGCCCGTTTCGACCCCGATGATGCGATCGCGTTCCAACGCCTCGCTGCGCACCAAAAACTGGGCGTCTTCTTGGGTGTAAATGTCGTTGGTCACCACCGCGAGATTAAAGTCGTCGCGCATGGCTTTGCAGAGCGCGTCGATCAGTGCGGTTTTGCCAGAGCCGACGGGACCAGCCACCCCGACCCGAAATGGTTTCGTCACAAAGCTATCCTCAATTCTGAAAGAGCAAACAGGGTTAGTGAGGAATTATAGCGATAGTCCACCGCCCCCATGGCCGGGGCGAGGCATTTTCGTAATGTCTGGTTAGGCGGTACCGAACGGGGGACACGAAGCCTTGCCCCTAACTGCGAAACAAGCGGCTGTACAGTGCCTCATGCTGCATACTGGCGAGGGCAACACCCCAGTTGCAGGCCATGAGATCGGCCTCAGTCATGGCAGCGATTTCGGCATGAGCCGTCTGAATCGGTGCGGTCAACTGCTGGAGCAAGCGCTGGCCCTCAGTTTGTCCCAAGGGGACGGCGCGGACGGCGGCACTGATGAGGTTGGCGGCCCAACTGTGGAGAAAGGCGATCGCGGCTTCCTCCAGAGGAATTTGCCACGCTTGGGCTACCAGGCTGTAGGCGATCGCAAAATTACAGTCTCCCTGGCGGGCAAAACCGGGCAACTGCTCCGTCAATTCCGGTTCCAGGTCGGCAAACAGGCGCAGCAGCGATCGCCCCATTTGCCAGCTTTGCGATCGCATTTCCGCCGTTTCGCGCAGCGCCGACAACCACTGATTCCAGCGGGCCAATGCTTCAAAATCTGGTTGGCTGGCGGCGAGATAACTCCACCGCAGGATGGCGGCTTCCAGCCGAATGCTGCCGCTGTTGAGTTCTTGCGAGAGCCAGTGGAACAGGTCGGAGCCCGTCGCGATCGTGCCCTGGGTCGCCAGCGTTTCGATCCCCTCAGAATAGCTGTATGCCCCAATGGGCAGGGCCGGACTCGACAGTTGCAACAGCGTCAACAACCGGCCCTGGGTCAATTGAAGATTCATAAACCTGCTCTCATGCCCAAACGGCATCAGCCCCTAAAATTTGGATGTTCTGCTGTCCAAAGTATTTACCGCACTTTGTTGCGCCTTTAAAGCCATCCTTAACGAGCTCGGGGCGCAACTATCATCTCTACATCACTCACTTTCTTGAATCAATGGTATGGCAAGCGTAGCTTGTTCCGAATTATGAATCAGTTCAAGCGGCTCAGACGGCCATCGCCATCGGCGGCTCCCCAGCCTCCCTTCAAGGTGCCGCTGCGCGCGGCGCTGACGATTCCTTTCTTTGCGCAATTAGTGCTAATTGTCAGCGTTGTGGGATACGTCTCATTTCGCAATGGCAAATCCGCTGCCGATGCCATCATGCGCGATTTTGGCAAAAACACCGCCGATACCGTGGATGAGCATCTGCGCAGTTATCTCCAGACGCCCCCGCATATCAATCTGGTGACCCAAGGCTTGATCACCCAGGAGCTGTTGTCCACTGAGGAGCCTGATCGTCTGAGTCAGTATTTTTGGCAGCAGCTGCATCATCATGAATCGTTGCGGTTTTTGTACTTGGGCACCGCCCAGGGGGGATACATTGGCGCGACTCGTGAGTCAGAGGCGACGATTGGGCTACCGGGAACCGTCAGTGTTGATTTAACTCCGACCCTCGGAGCCGGGTTGATTCATACTTACCGCACCGATGACCAAGGACAACCGATTGAGTTATTGCAGGTCATTGAGTCACCTTACGATGCTCGTCAACGGCCCTGGTTTCAGGCAGCGGTGGCCGATGCCAAGGCGAGCTGGAGTGAGGTGTTCGCTTCGTTTTATGACCCGATTTTGGGCATTGCCGCCTATCAACCAATGTATGGTGAGGGCGAGGAGTTGTTGGGGGTGTTGGGGGCCGAGTTAGATTTGGCTCACCTCAGCACATATTTGAATAGTTTGGCGGTCGGCGCTTCGGGCGCGGTGTTTTTGGCTGAGCCCAATGGCCTATTAGTGGCAGCGTCGGATGGCACGCCATTGTTCACTCAAGACGCTACTACCGAAGAACTGCAAAGGTTGACCGCCGCCCAGAGCCAGTCGTCTTTGCTGCAGGCGATCGCCCCCCAGTTATTTGTGACTGAGTCACCGCTGGCAAATCGCCCGCCCCCATCGCCGGATGCCTGGCCCCTAGTCATGCCGCTACGGGTTGAGGGACAGGTTTACTCGGTCTATGTGCAGCCCCTTGCTGATATGCCGGGGTTGGATTGGTGGGTGATCGTCATCCTGGCGGAGTCTGACTTTTTGGCAGATTTCCGGGTCAATGCTGGCTATACGGTGTTGCTGTGTGTCCTGATCGTGCTGCTGGCGCTATGGTTCACCCTATGGATAGCGCACTGGCTGAGTGCGCCGATTCATGCTCTCAACCAAGCCTCCCAGTCAGTCACTAACGAGCAGTTTGAGCTGCCGACGATTCACACCCCGATTCAAGAACTGGCAGAACTGTCGCAGCGGTTTCAACAAATGGCCGTGGCAGTCGATACCTCCTTGGAGGATCTGCGCGATCGCTTTCACGCCGCCTTTGAGTCGGCTGCGGTCGGCATGGCTCTGGTGGATATGACCGGGCAAACCATCGCGGTCAATGAGGCGCTGGCTGAGATGTTGGGATACACCTCAGCCGAGTTATTGAACATGAAGCCGCAAGACATTGTGCATCCAGAGGATTGGCTGCGGACTGCACCCTTCAGAGAACAGTTGCAGCAAGGCGAAATTCAAACCTACAGCTTGGAAAGACGGTATTGCCATCGCCAAGGCTATATTGTTTGGGGGTTATTTCACATGTCTTTGGTGCGCGATCGCCGCCACCAACCCGTTTATTTTTTCTCCCAAGTACAAGACATTACCGCTCGCAAAGCGACCGAACTGGCCTTGCAAAACACCACCCAGCGGTTAGAAGCCTGGGCCAATACGATTCCCGGTCATATTTTTTCTTTACGCATTCAGCCCGATGGCGAACATGTGTTTGACTATTCCAACCACTACATTGAGGTGATTACTGAGATCCCACGGGAGCAGTGGCTCGCGAATCCCGATCTGGCCAGAGTGCTCATTCATCCTGAGGATCTCGCTGATTACGAAGCCGCATTAGTGCGCAGCAGAGAAACGCAGCAGCCGTTTGAGCATGAATGGCGCATCATTACCCCCTCGGGAAAACTGAAATGGGTACAAGGCAAAAGTCACTTAAGCCAGCACCAGAACGGCGAGAAAGTCTGGCACGGCATCCTGATGGACATTACTGCTCGCAAACAACTCGAATCTCAGCTGCAAGCCTCGAATCAGGAGCTAGAGCACCTGGCCCACTTGGACGGTTTGACCCAGTTGGCCAACCGTCGCCGCTTTGATGACTATCTGGCCCAAGTCTGGAAACTGATGCAGCGGGATCAAAACTGGCTGTCCTTAGTGATGATCGATGTTGACTATTTCAAACGCTATAACGATTACTACGGACATCCCCAGGGCGATCGCTGCCTGCAGGCAGTGGCCCAAGTATTGCAGCAGACAGTGCAACGCTCCGGTGATTTGGTGGCGAGGTACGGGGGAGAAGAATTTGTCCTCGTTCTCCCCTACACCCATGAAACTGGGGCCACCGCATTAGTGCAGCAAATTCAGCAACGGCTGCAAGCCCGAGCCTTGCCCCATGAAGATTCACCCATTGCCCCCCAGATCACCCTCAGTTTTGGCATTGTCACTTGCCAACCGGCTCGACATGATACCCCGACGGAACTCGTGCAAAGAGTTGATCAACTGCTGTACAAGGCCAAGCACCAAGGACGTAATTGCTGGGTGCAAATGTCCCTTTCATAACTTAGGGCCTGTCATCATTTAATCATCAAAGCCTGGCGGCAAAAGGACGACAGGCCCTAGCTTATTTCAGGAGTGCGGGCGCGATAATGCTGATCCCACCAGGTCTCTGGAATTATATTGATGACGCGCCCTAGGGACTGGCGCGTAAAAAAGATCCCCATGAACCGAGTTTCGACTCCGCTCAACTCTCGATACTGGTAGATTGAGCGAAGTCGAAACCGGATTGAACGGATACTTTATTGAGTTGCAGATCCCTTAATAACCATCAGGGACGGCGGCTAAACAATGTCCCACCTCCATTAGCAGGATCTTTTTTCAGGCGAGTCTCTGAAGTGCGATCGGCCTCAAATTCGTCGCGTCAGGTTGGGGCCGTGGGTGTCCGTCCCACAGGTTTTGAGCAAGTTAAAGTCTTCGGCCAGTTGCCGCATGGCGGGCGTCTTTTTGGGGCAGGGCCGCCACTCTTTGGGATTGTCGTAGGCGTAGTAAACCTCAATGCCATCAATGCCATGATCGGCAGCGGCCGCCACCAACTCTTCTGGGTTGCGACGATAGCGACAAGGATGAGCCAGCACCGCAATGCCCCCCGCCGCCTGAATCGACGTGATCACCTGCGCCGCTTGCTGATCTTGCCCTCGCGGTGACATATGGTTGAGATAGGGCTGCATGGCGGCATGACCAGGCTTAAAGGCATACCCCAAAATGTGCACGTCGACATCGGCCAGTCGGGACGTAATTTCAATCCCGGTCCACAATCGCGGCAGTCGTCTGGCCCCTTTTTTGCGGTCCCGCCGTTGAATGGGTGCCGGATTTTTCCACTGCCAGTCTTCTAAATACTGCTTGGCTTTCCGAAAGCCGCTGACGGTGTGGTGGTCGGTAATGGCAAATTCTCGTAAGCCGAGGCGAATGGCTTGCTCGATCAATTTTTCGGCGGATAGCTGCCCATCGGAATGATGGGTATGCATGTGAAAGTTCAACTGACCGGGACAGCTGGTTTCATCCACTGTCTCAAATATTCCTCGCAGTTTTAGAGCATCTCTCTGAAATGCCCTAGCCGAGACGCCTATTTGGACGGGGCTGACTACCATGATTGACCTTGCCGACTGTATTTCTCACTAAATATCTTTATCTCTATCTAATATAGCCGCCGTAAAAAGTTTACGTATAACTAATTCTTATTTTTTTAGGAATGGAATCTTCCCGTTTTCGTTCCCCATTCGCCCTGAGCATTTTGGGCATCCATAAACGTGTATGGGTGATCGGGCCATCGGTCAGTGTGGGTTGATATGCCGTCCAGGCATGGCGATCGCTCGTTTGATTGAGAATGCTTTTCTTCAAGATTGACGTTTTCGTGAAAATAGATCACTTTATTCGGTCACTTTTTGTTGGCTTGTTGCGACTTCATCTGAATAAAGCTGGGCTGTCATCAACCTTGTAACCCTATCAAACCCTGGAATTTTCCTTGTAAATCTGAGGATTGCGACCCGATTAGCCCAGATTGCGAGAAAAAATAGTAGAGAGTGGTTTGCAATAGTGATAGGATGTGCGCTAGTTGTTTTAACCGTAGTTATTCTCAATAAGGATTCGAACGGAAGTCATGTCCATGCACAAACTGACCCGACGCTCTTTTTTGGTGGCTGGCGGAGCCACCCTTGCCCTCAGCGCTGCTCAGCTCAATCGCCCCCGCCACGCCCACGCTCAAACTGGCGAAATTAATCTCTACTCATCGCGGCACTACAACACCGATGACGCGCTGTATGACGGGTTTACTGAGCAGACGGGCATTCGCGTCAATTTGATTGAGGGCAGTGCCGACGAGCTGCTGGAACGGATTTTGAGTGAGGGGGCCAATAGTCCGGCAGATGTCTTTATGACCGTGGATGCGGGGCGGTTGTGGCGGGCCACCCAGGAGGGCATTTTCACCCCCGTAGATTCGGCTATGTTGACGGAGCGTATTCCGGAAAATCTGCGTGACCCCGACGGGCTGTGGTACGGCTTTTCCAAACGGGCGCGGGTGATTATGTATAACCGCGATCGCGTGAACCCTGCCGAGTTGTCCACTTACGAGGCGCTGGCTGAGCCGAAATGGGCGGGCCGGGTGCTGATTCGCTCATCGAGCAACATCTATAACCAGTCGCTGGTGGCGGGCATGATTGAAACCAATGGTCTGGAGGCGACGGAAGACTGGGCAGCGGGGTTGGTGAGTAACTTTGCCCGCTCGCCCGAAGGCAATGATACGGCTCAGATCAGAGCGGTTGCGGCAGGTTTGGGCGATGTGGCGATCGCCAACAGCTACTACCTGGTGCGCTTGGGCAAGTCTGATGATCCCGCCGATCAGGAAGTGTTTGAAAGGGTCGGGGCATTTTTCCCCAATCAGGATGGTCGCGGTACCCACGTCAACATCAGCGGGGCGGGTGTGTTGAGCAGTGCGCCGAATCCCGATGGGGCGATCGTCTTCCTCGAATATCTCTCGACTCCCACCGCTCAGGAGTTCTTTGCCCAGGGCAACAATGAGTACCCCGTGGTGGAAGGCACCGAGCTGGAGCCGGTGCTCGCGAGCATGGGTGACTTTGTGGAAGATGAGGTGAATGTGGAAGCCTACGGCAGCAACGCCGAGGCCGCCGTGCAGCTCATGGATCGCGCGAGCTGGGAGTAAGCCACCGCTAGCCTGAGTCTGGTAAAAGTTGGGGTGGGTTTTGTCCGTTGCCTTGGCGAGTTGTCAGGTGACCAGGTCAAATCTACCCTGGCTAAAACCCGCCGCGACATGTGCCAATCATCTTCGTGTCACCACAGGGGCGATCGCTTCGACCGGATCGCGTTGCGTGCCACTACTCCCAGATTGAGCCATCTCGCTTGCACCTTGCCGCCATCGGTATTGTATTCGAGCCTCGAATAGCTGTCGCAAAACGGGCGATTAATTATGAGCAGTAGACCGTCTTAGCAAATAACGGATGCGCTAGGGCCTGTCATCATTGAGTCATCAAAGCCTTGCGGCAAAAGGACGACAGGCCCTAGTTTATTTCAGGAGTGCGGGCGCGGTAATGCTGATCTCACCAGGTCTCTGGAATTAATTGATGACGCGCCCTAAGGAATGGGAATTTAACTAAGTGTGGAAAGCCGTCTCGGCTGTTCCAGAGTAGTCAAGATGCCTGCCCGACACAACTTGGATCTTATAAAATCCTGATCCCTGAGTCTTGAACGCAGCCCGATCGCTACTCGACGGTCTCCATCGTGGGCTCCGGTTCCGGTTCTTTCGTGGCGAGCCGGGCCACCCGCTGCTGGATCGCCAAATGCGGTGCGACTCCTTCGTAGGCGTAGCGGTTAAAGCCGCCTACTTCCACAATCTGCTGCAGATAATCGACCCGCTCTTCCGGGGCGGGGTGAGACGAGAACCATTGCACACCGCCGCGATCGCCCACTTCTTCCTCAAGCGTGATCATCAAACTGTGCAAGCCATCGGCCGCGTACCCGGCAGCCGAGAGCAACTGGGTGCCCAGAATGTCAGCCTGGCGCTCCATTTCCCGCGAATAGCTGCTGAAGATCAGGTTGGCCGCGAGACCGCCCACTTCACGAATCGGAATCACCCCGGCAATGCTGCTGATCAGGTTGCCGTTGGTCACCAGTTGAAAGCCGTGGGACAGCACCGTGTGGGCCAGTTCGTGAGCGACGAGTCCGGCCAATTCTGCTTCGGATTCAGTCTTGAGAATGGCTCCGGCGTTGATGAAAACCTTGCCGCCGGGGAGCGCAAACGCATTCAGTTCGGGCTCATCCACTACATGAAACTCATAGGTAAATTCGTCGCGCCCCGCCAAGCTGGCTAATTCTTGACCCATGCGGTTCAGGTACTCCTCGACCTGGCGATCGCGCAGCATGGGCAGCTGGTCTTGGGCTTGCTCAGCCACGCTGGCCCCCACGACCGACTCGCCCTGGAGCAGAATCATCGCTGAGTTAAGCGCGGTAAAGGGGCCAATCAGACCGCCCGTGAGTAACAGCCCAGCGGTGCCCGTGATGAGGTTGCCAATCAAGTTGCCCGTCAATTCTTCATTCATCTCCGCCCGAAAGCGATCGAGATTTTGGGAACTCAGCGCCTCCATCTCCTCCCGGTCGGGATGCTCCGGGTTGAGTAGCGCAAACTGTCTGGCCGTGATGGCGGCTTCGATCCACTGCTCCAGGGCCATTTGAGCTTGGGTGCGAGCCTGCAACAGCGCTGGCTGACTCGGGTAGAGCATCAGCGACTGATCTAAAATCGCATCCGCTTCTTCGGCCCGATCATTTTCGATCAGATATTGCGAGTAAAAGACCTGGGCCGGAATGAATTGCGGATATTCCTGCACGAGCAATTCTAGCGGCACCAGGGTGCGATGGGTCAGCCCCAATTCATAGCCCGCTTTCGCTTCGCGCCAGTACACAGCCCCAGCAGGGGGTAAATCTGCCGGGTCGGTAATGGGTTCAGGGCGCAGGTCGGCGGGGTCAATTTGCCAAACGGCGTCTTTGACCTGGCGGTAAAGGACTTCGGCGGTTTCGTAGTCCCCGGCCAAATAGTGCTCATCCGCCGTCATCAAAATCTGCTGCCGCTTCGTAATCTTGAGGGGTGAGGTGTCCGTACCCGTGGACTCAATTTCGATATCGTTCCAGACGTTGCCATCACCAGTCGGCTCCTCTGGAGTCTGGCCTGCCTCTGGTACTTGGGGCACAACGTCAGGTTGGTTTGGGGGATCGGCGGTGACCGCCTCGTCCTCAGCCTCGGGCACGCTCAGATCTTCCAGCGAGGGTGGCGAGGGGGGGGCGGCTTCTGCTGGTGTTTGCGCCAGCACTGGCGTTGGGCTAGCGTATCCCGGTCGTCCTCCCCAGATCAGCCATTGCCAACCGGTGGATACTAAAAGACCCACCAGACACCAAGCTATCAACCGCTGTCCTTTATTCATGGCTTATCGGCCTGACTGCACTACAACCGTGCTCTTACTCTAGCTTGCAACGTCTTCTGCACCCGACGCAGAGCCCGCTCTGCCGCTTAAAAAACAGGGCAGTGAGCAATCGTCGAAAAATCTCGCTTAGACACAGCGATCGCGAAGAACAGTCAGGAGCAAGCTGTGCCAATAAGACGTACACATAGGAGACGAGTTCCCCAGGGTGTCGAAATTCGTTGCGCCACGTCACAACTTGGTTGTGGGGCTGTGCATTTGTCACGACAATGATGGGAAGGCGGCAAACATCATTCAGACATCAATATATGAGCGGCCACGCTGGCGATCGCTTGGGGCTATGACCATGAGGTTCCCCTGTGCCATTACCCCTGTGGCTTGCTAGTGAAGCTTGATCTGGTTAATGCCGTGGTGTTTGTGCCCGGTTCAGGATAAACTCGCTGCGGTAGCGATCGCACTCCATGAGTGCAGCTTCGCGTCCCCGAAGTCGCAATTTCCCAGCGGTGCCAGGCTGCTGATTCTTGAGTTCGCATGAAAGTTATTCCAACCGCGATTCCTGAGGTGTTGTTGCTAGAGCCTCCGGTTTATGGCGATCACCGAGGCTTCTTTTTAGAAAGCTTCAACCAACAGACCTTTGCCGATAAAACTGGGCTAGAGCGCACCTTTGTGCAGGACAACCACTCCCGCTCCAAGGGCGGCATTCTGCGTGGACTGCATTACCAGATTCAGCAAACCCAGGGCAAATTGCTCCGAGTCGTGGCGGGCGAAATTTTTGATGTTGCGGTGGATATTCGTCGCAGTTCGCCCACGTTTGGTCAGTGGGTGGGGGAAGTATTGTCTGCCGAGAATCATCGCCAGCTCTGGGTGCCCGAGGGGTTTGCCCACGGCTTTTATGTGATGTCCGACAGTGCCGACGTGCTTTATAAAACGACGGACTACTACGCACCGCAGCACGAGCGTAGCCTCTTGTGGAATGATCCCGATCTAGAGATCGCTTGGCCTTTAGGGGATACTGAACCCGTGCTATCGGCGAAGGATCAACAGGGCGATCGCTTGGCCGAGGCCGAGGTGTTTGCGTAATGAAGATTTTGCTGCTGGGGTGTCAGGGCCAGGTCGGCCAAGAGTTGCTCACTACGCTATCGGCGATCGGGACGGTCACCGCTTGGGGGCGTCACGAGTTAGATCTCGCTCAATTAGATGCCATTGGCCCCAAGATTTTGGCCCAGCCGCCCGATGTGATTGTGAATGCCGCTGCCTACACTGCGGTGGATAAAGCCGAGCAAGAACCCCAACTCGCTTACACCATTAACGGTGAAGCCCCAGGAAAATTAGCCCAAGCGGCGGCGGCGTGTGGGGCGATCCTGATTCACATTTCGACGGACTACGTTTTCGACGGTCAGCAAAACCAGCCTTATCAACCTGACAGTCCGACGAATCCGCTGGGGGTGTATGGCCAATCCAAACTGGCGGGGGAATTGGCGGTGCAGGCTGCCTGCGATCGCCACGTCATTCTGCGCACCGCCTGGGTTTACGGGGCTAAGGGACAGGGCAACTTCGTCAAAACTATGTTGCGACTGGGGGCCGAGCGCGACACGTTGAAAGTCGTTTACGACCAAGTCGGGTGCCCTACCTGGAGCTATGACATTGCCGCCGCGATCGCTCAACTCATCCCGTATCTCGCACCGGGCACGTTTGGCACCTACCATTTCACCAATAGTGGGGCCGTGAGTTGGTACGACTTTGCGATCGCCATTTTTGAAGAAGCCGCTGCCCTGGGCTATCCGCTGACCCTGAAAACCGTGCTGCCCATCACCACCGACCAATACCCGCTGCCCGCCAAGCGTCCCGCTTACTCGGTACTCGGCTCCGAAAAACTCGACGCACTCTTGAACCAAACGCCTCCCCATTGGCGGGTCAGCCTCCGCAAAATGCTGCAAGAGTTTGTGTCGTCTCCACCGCAAGGCTAGCGAGAGGTTGCCCCCATGACGATGAAAGCACTGATGTTATCCGGTGGCCGCGGTACCCGCCTGCGCCCCCTCACCTACACAGGGGCAAAGCAACTGGTGCCCGTGGTCAATAAACCGATTCTCTGGTACGGCATTGAGCAAATTGTCGCGGCTGGCATCACCGACATCGGCATCGTCATCAGTCCTGAAACTGGCGACGCCATTCGGGCGGCGACGGGTGACGGCGCTCAGTTTGGGGCTAAAATCACCTACATTTTGCAAGACAGCCCCGACGGCTTGGCCCACGCGGTGAAAGTGGCGCAACCGTTCCTTGGTGAGTCACCGTTTTTGATGTACCTCGGCGACAATCTAATCCGCGATGAGCTAGCCGGGTTTGTCAGTGAATTTGTGACGCGATCGCTCGACGCCCTCATCATGCTGAAGCAAGTGCCCAACCCCACGGCCTTTGGCGTCGCGGTGTTGAACTCCGCAGGGCAGGTCACTCGCCTGGTGGAAAAGCCCAAAGATCCGCCGTCGGATTTAGCCCTCGTCGGGGTTTATCTGTTTTCGCCCCAGATTCATCAGGTGATTGCCCAGCTACAGCCCTCACCGCGCGGTGAGCTGGAAATTACTGACGCCATTCAAGCCCTGGTTGATACTGGCGGCAACGTGACGGCTGAGACCTTACAAGGTTGGTGGCTCGACACGGGCAAAAAGGACGACCTTTTGGCCGCTAACCAAATCATTCTCGATGAAACCCTCAGTCATGACATTGCCGGCACCGTGGATGACGCCACCCAGATCAGCGGTCGCGTCCGCATTGGCCCCGGCACCACGGTGGTCAATTCCACCATTCGCGGCCCGGTGGCGATCGGCGACAACTGCCACATCGAAAACTGTTTCATTGGTTCCTACAGCAGCATCGCCCACAGTGTCACCATGATCGACGTGGAAATGGATCACAGCGTCGTACTCGAAGGCGCTGTGATCAAAGAACTGCACCAGCGGATTGTCGATAGCCTCATCGGCCGCCGCGCCCGCCTTGTGCACAGTCCCAAACGGCCCAAAGCCTCGCGCTTCATGGTGGGCGACGATTGTGTCATTGAGCTGATTTAAATCAAGCGCTTGCAGAACTGTTGATAGGTAGGCGCGATCGCGGCCATCGTTCACAACTGGTGCGATGCCTGCTCTAAATAATTTGGATGTTATGGCAGAAGGTTGAAAGGTCTAAGGTGCACGGTGTACAGAACGCTTTTGCCTCGGGCAGTTCGGTCATTGAGCGTGGTCTAACCTAATGGCGGCTTGCTGTATTTGATGCTCGTTGCTAAGCGGTAGTCTCAAACCGTGAATTGGCTGCCCTCTGGATTGAGTTAAATCAATCCAGAGGGCATTTTGCATTTATAAAAACGCCAATAGCCAGTAAAATTTGAGTAACGGGTATTCCTTCGCAGGCGAACCGCCAATCGCGTGGCGCAATGTCGGTAGGATGGATCTTGATTTTGCACGCTGCTCTGTTGACGCACAACATAGGTATCTGGACATGACCGCAGTCACTTCTAAGCCAACGGTTCCCGCATTTTGCGATGGTATTCAGCATTTTGCCGAAACTCTACCGGATTTTGACACCTACGGCAAAACGCCCGCCATTGGTGAAGGACAGGCGGCGATCGCCTCCCCCACTGACGCCGCTGCGGTGTACCAAACCATGTTGGCCGCAGATGCCCTGCGGTATCTCACGTTGCAGGTGACAGCGAGCAAACAATCGGGGCACCCCGGTGGCTTTGCCAGCATTGCCGATGGCATTGCGGCGCTGGCGATGCTGGGCCACAAAAACATCGTGACGGAGGTCGGTCACCACGCTCCCGGCTTCTACAGCACCGTGTTTCTCGATCGCTCCCTCGAAGCCATGGGCATCGAGACGGTACAGCAAATGTGCGATCGCTTTCGCGAGACCCACGGCTTGCTGGGCCACCTCTCCGGCCAAATGCCCGGTTTGTTGAGCCCCGCTGGCCCTTTGGGGCAAGGCCAACACTTCGCGATGGCGGGGGCGAAGCTGCATCCTGACGTGCTCTTTCCGGTAACCATCGGTGATGGCGGCTTGGGCGAACCCTACATCATGAGCAGCTTTGGCCACTTCCACACCGCCTATCCCCAAATCACGAACTTCTTACCGGTGTTGGTGTGGAATGGCTATTCCCAGGAGCACCACAGCATGGTGTCCACCCAGTCCAATGAAACGATGACCGCCTACTGGCGAGCCAATGGTTTCAAAGAAGTCATTTTGGTGGATGCCAAAGACTTTGACGACGCCAACCAGCCCGGTGCTTATGTGGACAGCACCGCATTTTCGCAAAAGCAGCGCTTGGTCTTTACCCAGGCGGTGCTCGAAGCGACTGACAAAGCGGCCCAGTCAGCTCTGGGTGGGACGCTGACCGTCCTGATTATCAAGCAGCTCAAGGGGGCCGGGGTGCATAAGCGGGGGGCGCAATCCCATAACCTGTATCCGGGCGATAGCCTCGACAAAGACTACATTGTGGACGCCCTCAAGGCACGGGCGCTGACGCCCGCCGCCTGGGATTTGGTGCGCACTAACCTGATGCGATCAATGGGCGGGCCTAACTCCGCTACCGCTGTCACCGAATCGGTGTTGGCGCTGCCGGACTTGGGGGAGCTGCCGCTGCAAGAATTTGCCGTCGGCGGCGATAAGCAAGTTGCGACGACGGCCATGGGGGCGCTGGTCGGTCATGTGGGCCAGCAAGATCCGCAGTTCATTGTGACCAATGCCGACGGCAACGCGGCGTCTGGAATCAACAATATTAACCAGGCGCTCAAAATCATTCACCCCACCACGGATGAGGTGTATTTTCAGCAGCCCCAAGGACAGGTTTACGAACCGCTGAGTGAAGATGCTTGCGCTGGATTAGCCGCCGCCCAGGCTTTGTTTGGGGCGCGATCGCTCTGGTGCTCTTACGAATCATTCGCCATCAACGGCCTGCCTATTTGGCAAACTGTCACCCAGGCCATGGCGGAATTGCGTCGTTTGACCCCCTCAACCGTCACCCTGTTTACCGCTGGTGCGCTGGAACAGGGGCGCAACGGCTGGACCCACCAACGCCCCGAAATTGAAAACTATTTTGCGGGCATGATGCGCAACGGCAATATCTTCCCCCTCTTCCCCATGGATGCCAACAGTATCCAAGCCTGCTACGAGTGGGCGCTAGGCACCTTTAACAAAGGGGTCACCATTACTGCCAGCAAATCCCCCCTGCCCGTACGCACGACCTTGGCGCAAACTCGTACGGCGTTGCAGAAAGGGGCGATCGCCCTCAGCGCGACCCCTGGCAGCAAAACCGTGGTCTTTGCCGTGATCGGCGACATGACGCTGATTCCCGTGTTCGAAGCGGCGGAACAGCTCACGGCTGCTGGCATAGGAGTGCGGGTGGTTTCGGTTGTCAGCCCCCGACGACTCTATCGGCCCAGCGATGTGGCGTGGGAGAGCGCCTCAGAACCTGATGGCGACTTCCTCGGTGATGCCGAATTTGCCGAACTGTTTGAGGGCGATGCCCTGATTGGCGTTACCGGTGGGTCTTCGGCCATGTTGGAGCCGATCATGCTGCGTAGCAACACCCCTCGCGATACCTTTGCCTGGAAGCGGGGTGAAACTGCGAGTAGTGCCGCTCAAGTGATGGCGCTGAACGGCATTACCGCCGAAAACTTTGTCAGTCGCGCGAAGGCATTGCTGGGGTAAGTAACTGTTACGCCCCTCCTGCTTAACCAGGGATTCTGTGGGGGCGAACGGCGTACGGGGTAGCGTCTGCTCAAGCCGCCCGATTTTTCAACACCAGCTCGGCGACTTGTTCGATGAATGAGTCGCCTAAGCGATGGTGGCAGGTCGCGGCTAAGGAGACCAACGCACTCCGGGGGTTAGCACCGGCGGGGGGCGGGTTGCCGCAGTAAAGTTTGCGATTGATGATGGCGGGGCGCAGTTGCTGCTCGGCGAGATTGTTCATGGCGTCCACTTCGGGATCGTCCAGAAAGGGCAGCAAGTGGCCTTGAGGCGGGTCGGATGGTCAGGGGTGAGCAGCGGTTGGACGAAGTCGGCGTCTGCGCGGAAGAGATATAACGGTAGGCACGTCAGCTGACCAGAATGCTGTGAGGGAGGCTAACGAGAGGCCGCATGGCTCAGTCGGGGAACTCGATACCTTGATTGTGCGCTGACGATTCTCGAACGTTGCTGATTCAATGGCTAATTAAGCGGCTCAGACCTTTGAAAGCGCATCCAAAATTTCGCCAAATCATCTACGCATTCAGCAACGCCCAGTAACCTTCTAACTATTCTGGCAGATCCTAGTGGTGGTAAGTTGCGATCGGCATGACTCAGATTTTTGTGGTGATTTTCCGCAGTCTGAGGACATTGTTATGTTAGGATTAATGACTGTGGATGGCGGGTCGGTGCCCGAGTGGTTAATGGGGGCGGACTGTAAATCCGCTGGCTATGCCTACGCTGGTTCGAATCCAGCTCGGCCCATCCACGCCTGCCCATGTAGCTCAGCGGTAGAGCACACCCTTGGTAAGGGTGAGGTCACGAGTTCAATTCTCGTCATGGGCTTCTGGAAGGAATCAGCAGTTCTCCGCTTCATAAGATTGATAGAGCTGAATGAAGTATTGCCCCAATTCAAAATATGGCGTCGAAGGTTGAGAGCAACTGAGGCTCCGATTCTTTGCCTGCGGCAATTACTGATGTGGCGAGTTGTGCCCAGGTCAACGAAGATTCGAACCAGAGCTTGGTGGCTTGGCAATTCAAAATATGGCGTCGAAGGAAAGGCTCTGCGCCGAAAGCCTGTTCCCGAACAGCCTGATTTTGCCTTTCTTTAACGTGCCAGTTTTGATCGTTAAGCGGCGGCGAAACTCGATCCACAGATGTTTTTTGTTTTCAAGCAAGCCCCTAATTGCTCAGGAAAGTTGATGACTGAGCGCTGATTTTGGCTGTCATTGTGCAAGGAAAAAGTTGCATAGTGGCGATCGCTCAGCTTCGCAGGGGTGTCGCTACTTGAGCACTTAGCGGGGAGGCGTTGCAAATAAGTCAGATAACCTTCGTAATACAGGTTTAACACCCTCGAAACCGGATATTTACGCTCTTGTTATCAATTCTTTAGATCGATCAGGGTATATTTACGGACATCTTTGCTGTACGCTTAACTCCCGTAAAGCAAAGTCGGTGAGTGACTGCCGCTTAGTACAAATGCTTTTTGTATGCAGTTGTCATCTTGGCTTTACAAGTGTGGTGTATTTCGGGCTTTTTATGATCCTACGGGGTCAGCGTAGTCCCTTGCGGGCTCGCGGTTTGAGGATGTGAACTTTGTCTCCTGAATAGAATGTTGCGACTTGATTGGATCTTTTCCATTCCGGGTTCTGCATACCGACTTGTCGGATATTTGGCCCGTTCTTTTAAGCGTCGGTTTTGGTTGCAGGCAGCGATCGCCTTTTTGGTGGTGCAGCTGCTGAGTTGGTCTGGGGTCGTGCCCAATTTCGGTTTGACACCGGTGGCGGCTCAGTCAACCAACGTTACCAACCAAGCTGGCGGTAGTTATGTCGATGCCAGCAACACGCCCCAGAGAACGGTCTCAAATCCGACCTCTCTTCAGGCGACGGGAACGGCCTCCCTAACGATTATCAAAACGGCGGATCGGGGGGCGGCTGAGCCCGGCGATGTTGTGGTTTATCGACTCCTGGTACGCAACCCAGCGACGACACCCAGTGGTGCCCTAACGATTACGGATGAACTTCCTCTCGGCTTACAGTTCATTGAAGAGTCAGTGCGCACTTCGCCGCTGCAATTTACCAGTATTACGACCCGCGATCGCAGCTTTACCCTCGACTTTGGGGGGGCTTCGTTAGCGGGTGGTCAGGAGCTGTCGGTGGTCTACGCGGCTTTGGTGACTCCCGATGCCATTCGCGGCTCGGGGCGCAACGTGGCCCAGGCGATCACCCCTACCAGTAGTGCATCTGCTAGCAATGAACTCGCGATTCGTCCCGGCATTCTGGCTGACTGTGGCACGCTTGTCGGCCGCGTTTTTGTCGATAAAAACTTTGACGGTGAGCAGCAAGCGGGTGAGCCCGGTGTGCCAAATGCCGTGGTCTTTATGGACGACGGCAACCGAATTTTGACCGACCCCGACGGGCTGTTCTCGGTCGCCAATGTGTTGGCCGGCAATCGAGTTGGCACGCTGGATCTCACGAGTCTGCCGGGCTATACCCTGGCACCGAACCTGTTCCGACTGGCGGATAATAGTCAGTCGCGGCTGGTGCAGTTAGAACCCGGTGGCCTGGCTCGGATGAACTTTGGTGTCACACCCGCATTTGGGGAGGAGCAGGGGTGATGAAAACCTTACTTGCAATGCTTGGCTGGCTCATGGTCAGCGCTTTGGCCGCCGATGTGATGGGTGTGGCGATCGCCCAGACCACCACCGATGAAGGCGACAATGCCTCATCATCAGGGGCGCAACCGGAAAGAGCGGCCTCAACGCCAGTGGTTAATCTGGCCGCTTTAAGCCGTGACGCTGCGATATCGCCGGAGTCGGCTAAAATTGCCAACGCCTCCACCGAGGCTGACGCCTTGTCGAATCTTGATGCGGTCGGTGTGGGTAATCTCGCGTCACCAACTCGGGGCCAGGGTGCGATCGCTCCGGCGACGGCTGGCGATGCCGCCCGTACCTCCGCTGAGCGCGTGAACGAAAACACCGCATCAGCCCCTCGGTCGAGTGCTCCCGCCGCTGGGCAACTCGGCATCGCGACCACCAAGCTCTCAGACCTTCCTACCGCCGCTGATCTGGCTGATCTGACAGCGCAGTCCAATCCCCAGCCGCTGCCGGAAATTCCTGCGGATGCTCGGGCAGCTGAGGCTGAAGCGGCAGCAACGCTCCCTAAGTTCAACCTCAGCTTGGTGCCCGTCACGGATCCGGTAGTGCCCGCCAACCGCCGTTCCACCATTGAGTTTGAGGGCCGGATTACCGACCCCGACGGCAACCTTATTTCTCGGGATGTGGTGGTGACGCTGACCACTGGAGCCGGTGAGTTCCAAGGGGCCGATTATGATCCCGATATGGCGGGTTTTCAAGTCTTGGCCCGTCGCGGCCAGTTTGGGGCCATTCTGCGGTCTACCCTCGACGCTCAGCAGGTGCGTATTCGGGCAGCGGCCTCAGCCTATGAAGTGCAGGGACTCGACCCGGACGACGACGTCACGCTGGATCGGTTGGAACCGCTAGAAACCTTTGCTCAAGTAGAGTTCGCTACGAATCTGCGACCCACGCTGGTGTCGGGTGTGGTGGATGTGCGGCTGGGTCCGGGCGGCACGAATTTCTGGGGCAGCTATGCCGATTTTCTGAACCCCGACGACATTGGCGACACCGAGTTTGACCTGGGGGCGGCCTTATTCGCCACGGGTAGCCTGGGGGATTGGCAGTTCACCGGAGCGCTGAACACCCGGCGGGCACTGAATGAAACCTGCGACGGCAACCGTCTATTCCGTAACGATCAGTTTTGCGATAACTCTTACGCGGTTTACGGCGACAGTTCCCAGGTCGATTACCTCACCCCTTCGATTGATAGCTTTTTCGTGCGTTTTCAGCGCGATGCCGAGGTAGCCGGGGGCGAAGCCGATTACTTCATGTGGGGCGATTACCACACGACCGAATTTGCCCGTTCGTCCCAAGAGTTCACCTCGATCACGCGCCAGCTGCACGGCTTTAAGGGCAACTACACTCTGGGTAATTTGCAGATTACGGCGATGTATGCCAACAATCTGCGGCCGTTTCAACGGGATACCATCGCCCCCGATGGCACCAGCGGTTTCTACTTTTTGTCCCGCCGCGTCATCTTAGCGGGCAGTGAAAACGTCTTCCTGGAAACGGAAGAACTCAACCGTCCCGGCACGGTCATCGAGCGGCAGGCGCTCAACCGGGTCAGCGATTACGAGATTGACTACGATCGCGGCACCCTCTTATTCCGCCAGCCGATCTATCGCACCCGCTTTGACTCCCAGGGGAGAACCCTGGTCAATCGCATCGTGGTCACCTATGAAGTGGACTCAGCGGATGAAGGCAACCTCTACGCCGGGCGCTTCCAATACAATTTCAAGGCTGGGCAGCCCAACGCTGGCGGCTGGGCCGGCATTACCCTGCTATCCGAAGACCAGGGCGATCAGGACTTCTCGCTATACGGGGCGGATGTGCAGGTGCCCTTGGGCGAAACGGGCTCTTTCACTGGAGAATATGCCCATTCCTACTTCGATCGCTTTGGCGAATCAGCGGACGGTAACGCCTATCGCCTCGAAGCCCAGGGGCCGCTCTTTACCCCCACTGTGCAGGGGTTAGCTTATCTTCGCAGTGCGGATGAAGGCTTTTCCAACACCGCGACGACGAGCTTCCGGCCAGGGCAGACTCGTTGGGGGGCGGGGGTCAATGCCGCGGTCGGGCCGACCACTCAGGTCAACGTCCAGTTTGATCAGGAAATTAACCGAGGCGAAGCACCGGAGGTGCTCACCGACGAGTTTGAGCTGTTCCGGCCGGGGCAGTTTGCCCAACCGGGCGATCGCGTGGACAATACCCTGACCACCTATCGGGCTGGGGTGCGGCAGACGCTTGGCTCCGTCGATGTGGGACTGGATTATGTGAACCGCGATCGCACCGATCGCCTCACCAACACCAGCGCCAATTCGCAGCAGTTTGTGCCCCAGGTGGCCATCCCCATCACGGGGGATCTCCAGTTTCGCGCCCAGAGCGAAATCAATGTCGGCAGCGACGACGACATCGCCTACCCGGATCGCACTACCCTGGCGTTGGATTGGGCGGTGCAACCCGGCGTCACCATGCGCCTGTCGCAGCAGTTCATTAGCGGCAGCGGCGTGGAGCCGCGCAACATCACCAGTCTGGATACCATCGCTGACTATGATTTGGGCGACAACACCTCCCTGCGCAGTCGGTATTCGATCATTGGCGGCTACGGCGGACTCATTGGTCAGGCGGCTTTGGGGCTCAATCACCGCATCATCTTAGCCCCAGGCTTGCGGGCCACCGTCGGCATTGAACATGTGATCGACGATGCCTTTAACAACACCGGAGCAGGGCAGCAATTTGAGCAGCCCTACGCAGTGGGCCTCGGCGGTACGGCCCTCGGCATTCTGGGCGGTACCTCTTACTCCGTCGGCTTGGAATATACCAATAATCCCGACTTTCAGGCCAGCGCTCGGGTCGAGCATCGCGATTCTGCGGGGGGCAACAACACGGTGTTCACCGCCGCCGCTGCTGGCAAGGTCACGGATGAATTGACCACGCTGTTCCGGTTTCAAACGGCGAACTTTGCCAACCAGGGCATCACTGGAGAACTGGGCAATTCTACCGATCTAAAACTGGGGATGGCGTACCGCAATCCCATCAGCGATCAGTGGAATGCCCTGATGAGCTACGAATATCGGCGCAATCCGGCCACGACGCCCGATTCGTTGCTGATCGACAGCGGCATTGGCTCTTCTGACCATACCCTGGCGCTAGAAGCGATCTATGCTCCCAGCTGGCAGTGGGAGTTTTACGGTAAATACGCCTTCCGCCTGAGTGATGCGACGTTGGCGGACGATTTCACCTTCTCGAACTCCATTCACCTGATGCAGTTTCGCACGGCTTACCAGTTTGCCTATCGCTGGGATGTGTTGGGCGAGGTGCGTTACATTACCCAGCCGGAGGCCAGCTTCAACGAAGTGGGCACTTCGCTAGAACTGGGCTACTACTTAACGCCCGATTTGCGCATCGGTGTGGGCTATAGCTTTGGCAGCGTCGATAACGACGGCTTTGGCGGCGGCTATCGATCCGCCAGTGGCCCCTACTTGGGCGTGCAGCTCAAGGTCAACGAGCTCTTGAATGGGTTTGGCGTGCAGCCTGACGTGGTGCCGCCGCAGCAAGAAGAATCGCTGGTGGACACTGCTAACGCCCCGGCTGATCCGGAAGTCGAAGAACCGGCAGCGACGCCGGACGACATTTCTTACATCAACCCAGCCGCGACTGCTGAAGTCGTGACGGCGCTGGTCGATGCCGCTGGTGACTTCGCTGCTGCTTTGTCGGCGATCGCCACCGTGCCCCCTGACTCATCCAGTGATAGAGGTATCTGATGAACACGCTGTGGACAGTTTTGGCCCTCGGAACGGGACTCAGCCTGGGCATGACCGGAGCGATCGCGCAAGCGCCGAGCGGTTATGACATTACCGTCAATAGCGCGATCGATGGGGTCGTGACGCCTGATGATGACCTCACCCTGCGGGAAGCGATTTTATTAGTGAATGGGGCATTGGCCCTAGAGGCGTTATCCCCGGCAGAGCAAGCGTTGGTCACCCCAGCGGTCACCAGCACCATTGGATTTGACCTGCCCAGTGACGATACGGCGATCGCCCTCACCGCCGCTTTACCCCCCTTGCAGGCTGTGGGCCTCGTGCTCGACGGCACCACCCAACCAGGCTATGGCGCGACCCGACCCTATCTGCCAAATGTCCCGGTGCCTGTGGTCAGCCTGACCCCGGCGGCGGGCACCGAGATTTTGACGGGCCTGACCATCACGGGCTCTGATGTGACGGTGCGCGGGTTGAATTTGTACGGCTTTGCCGCCTCTCCCCGCATCGCTACCCTGACGACCCCATCGGCGGATATTTTGGTGATCAACCGGGCCTTGCCCGCCGACCTGGATCCCGATGCGCCCATGTTTGAGGGGCTAGAACTGGCCGATCCGGAGGCGACGATTACCGGCGTCACCATTGAGCAAAACTGGCTCGGCACTCCCCCGGATGAGTCCATGCCGGAACAGCGATCGGCGGCGGGCGTCGTGGTTCACAATGCCACGGACGTGCGCATTGCCGATAACCTGATTCAGCATCACGAAGCCAGTGGCGTGATCACGGGCTTTCGGGCCGACGGGCTAGAGCTGGATGGTAACGCCATCATCGGCAACGGCCTTGCGGGAATGCCCGACGGGGTGCGCCTAGAGGGGTCGCTCATTGGCGCGGCTGTCACCAATAACCTCATCTGCGCCAACGACGGCAGCGGTATTTATCTGTTCAAGCCTGAGGGCGCAGTGCAAATTGAGTCCAACGCCATTCGGTTTAATGGTCGCCGTTTTCGTCGGGCGGCAGTGTACGTGATGGGTCACGGTCACACCATTGTGGGCAACGAAATTGGCTACCAGCCTGGGCCTGGGGTGGCGGTTTCCGCCTATCCGCTGAGCGATCGCAACCTGATCCGCGAAAATCAATTTGCTCAGCTCGATGGCCTCAGCATTGACCTGCTGGCCCAGGGCAGCAGCGATATTCTCCATTTCCAGCGGGGCGATGGCCCCAACCCGCCCCGCAACCATCACCATCGCCGCGCCGAAACGGGCAACGGGGCGATTAACGCGCCTGAATTCAACGTTTACGCCTTTCGCACTGGCCCCGACTACGCCATTGTGGGGCAAGCGGATCCCGGCAGCGAGGTCGATCTGTACCAAATCAAACAAGATGCCGGGTTCTATAGTCCGCTCACCGAGCCACTCATGACCACCACCGCCGACGGCGACGGTAACTTTAGCTTTGATTGGGATACCGATGCGGGCGCTTGGGTGAGCGCGATCGCCTCTGACCCCGAGTTTGGAACCTCAGAACCGGCCCCCGTCATTGGCTTGCCCGCCAGCAACGGCACGCTACCCGCTCGCCCTCCGACTACCGTGCCCTTCGAGGCGACCTGTTATCCCCCGGTGGCAGCTATCCCAGACCGGCCCGCCGAGCCGATTGTGCTGCGGGTGCCGCGCAACATCCACTTTGCCCTCGATCAATCCTTCATCAGCCTCGAAAGTTCCTTCATCCTGGATCAAATTGCCGACGCGATGCAGACCTATCCCTCGCTCACGGTGGAACTGCAAGGCCATACCGATCCCCGCGCCAGCGTCGGTTACAACCAAGCCCTGAGTGAACGTCGCGCTCTCGCCGCCCGCGACTATCTGCTCAGCCAGGGCATTGCCGCCGAACGGCTGCGCATCGTGCCCTTTGGCGAATCCCGTCGCCGCACCCAGGGCAATACCACCCTCGACTATGCCCGCGATCGCCGGGTGGAATTCATCTTTACCGACACCCAGGGGCTCGACATCATTTTTGAAGCGGTCGAATCCGACCTGCAAATCGAATAGTCATTACCCGACCGCATCTTTCTTGTGTTCATCCAGTTTTTTTAGGTAAGAAGCCGTGTTCTCTGCAAGCAAGTCCAGCCCCAGTTCATCAACCTTTAAGTCGATTCGTCTGGCCTGGTTGTGTGGTTTGACGGCCTGCTCAACCTTGATGGTGTCCCCGAGTGCGATCGCTCAGACCACTCTGCCTAACGTGCCTAACTTAGACTTTCAGACGAGTGGCCCAGCCAGGGGGGCGACCATTGGTGACTGGTATACCAGTCGCGGCACTGCCAGCACCGACCGCTTACATCGCTTTTTCATCGATATCACCGCGCAAGACTTAGTCGATGCCGGTGGCAGCATTGTCATCACGGTCAATAACGCTGGCAGTGGTGGCGCGATTGATGAAGTCAACGGCCCGGCTGACCCGACTCGATTTAGACTCATTGATCCCAGCGGTGCCATCATTCAAACTCAAACGTTTAATGGCGGCGCGGCGTCTACGGGGCAAGATTTTTCGTTTCCGGCAATCTCTCAACCCGGGACTTACATCATTACCAGTGAAACTGGCGCCGAGCCAATTTTTGGCACCTTAACGGATAATCTCAACGATGACGATAACTCGTTTGAAATTAGCGTCCCAGTTAACGAACTACTAATTGGTAACCTTCAAGGCAGCTTTCAGTTTAATGGTGGTGGCACCACCGATCTGCCTCTATTCTTTCTGGTAGGGCCGGGCACTGACTCGCTGCGACTCCGAAATTTTGACCTAGACGGTGGCGGTGATGTCACTTACGCCAATCCCTCAGACCCCGCAGCCATCACGGCTCCAGGGAGCATTCTTGGTACGGAAAGCGGAAACGCCGTTTGGAATGGCCCTGGCGGCACGTTGAACACTGGCGAAGACTTTTTAGATATCAATAACGGCAGTCTAACTGTCGATGCAGGCCGTTGGAGAATCTTTGTCGACAACTACACGAGCAACAACCAAACCATTTTCGAAGCGAATACGGGGAACACTCGACTTCCAATTCTTGACACCGTGCCTACGCGAGCCGGTAACTTCACCATTACCCAAGACACGACGCTGACAACGACCATTGGGAATGAAGTCTGTCACCCGTTCACCGTCACCAATAATTTCTTTACCACTGACATTGTTAACCTCAGCGCTACCGGCACTGCGGCTAACGTCATTGCTCAGTTGCGTGATACCAACGGCAATCCATTGCCTGACACCGATGGCGATGGTCAAGTTGATACCGGAATCTTACAGGCAGCACCAGGACCCGGTAATTCGGCCCAATTTCTCCTCTGCGTTACGCCCCAACCGGGGGCTCCGTCAGTCGATGTCACGACCATCACGGGCACCTCTTTCATGGATCGAAGGATTCGTGAGCAAGCGTTTCCCCCAGGCAACCCCAATCGTGCTCCTGTCCCGCAGTCAGTCGAAAAGCGGACGCTAATTCCCTCTCCCAGCGTGGGTTTGGCAAAAACGAATTCGGCTCTGCGTCCGGTCGGTGGCGGTTTATTTGATGTCGATCTGACCTTTGTGGTCAGGAATACTGGCACCACCATCTTGAATAACGTGCAAATTCAAGAAGACCTGCAAGAAGTCTTTGTCGATAATCCTCAAGTTGGAGGCGTTGCCAGTGATGGCGCAACGGGCATTACGGCAGTAAACCTGACTGGGCCGATCACGTTTGCCGGGGGCGGCACCGCGCCGACCTTTAATGCCGCCTATGATGGCAACGGCAACATTAACTTATTTAGTGCGGGTAATACCTTTAACCCCGGCGACGAAGCCACAATTACGATTACTGTGCGCCTCGATCTCGCCCCTGACAATACCGTGGACATTGACAATAGTGCTGTGGCGACGGGCAACCCGCCGGGAGGGGGCACGGTAACGGACACCTCGCAATCTGGCAGCGACGTTGACCCGGATAACGATGGCGACCCCACCAACAACAACCAACCAAACCGGATTCGTATTCCGAGTATTGGCGTGGCTAAAACCGTAGGCACGCCTGTCCTCATCGGTGGTACCACTTACCAGTTTGACTACACCATCCGGGTCGAAAATACTGGCACCATCCAGTTGACCAATGTGCAACTCACCGAAAATCTCCAGGCGGCGTTGATCGATAATGCCTTCAACCGCGCTGATAGCTTTACGGTGACTAATGTCGCCCTCAGCTTCCCCGATGGGGCTCCTACCGTTCCACCCACCCTGAATCCGGTTTTTAACGGTACCTCGATCACGACTTTATTTGACGGTACCGCTGCAAATACCTTTGACCCTGATCAGACCGCGCAGGTGGTGATTACGGTGCAGGCAGACTTGGGGCCGGTGACGGGTACCGCCTCTGCCACGGGCTTAGGTGACGGTATCTTAGAGTCGCAAAACGTTGCTGAAGCGAGCGGTACTCCACTTGATGCCCTAGGCAACCCATTACCTCCAGTTACCGACGTGTCTCAAGACGGTACCAATGTCGATCCGGATAATGATGGCAACCCCAATAACAACAACACCCCCACGACATTACTGATCAACTCGGGGCCAGGCCTTAATCTGGTCAAGCGCATTACTAATGTTTTCCGAGGGGGGGCTCCGATCGCGGTGCCTGGTATCACTCAGTTCAACGATCAGGACGGTTTCTTAGAAGACAATGCGTTGAATACGGTGTTGGGCGGCGGCAATTCTTTGCCTGGGGTGTTTCAGCTCCCGGCAGGTTTTTCACTGGAACCCAATGATGAATTGGAATACACCATCTTCTTCTGGAACAACAGCGGCAGCGCCATCAGTCAGCTAGAGATTTGTGATGAGCTGCAGCCGCCTAGCGTCTTAAACACAGCCGCTGGCTTCGAGCTCTCGGCAGTCCGAGTTCCCAGCCCACCTTTCTTCTTTAACTCGGGGCCTTTGGTCGAAGGGCGATCGCCCGGTGCGCCACTGGATCAGTCCTGTATTTCAGTGCCTGGTACCTTCCCCTTTGGGCCGCCTGGCCCCACGGGAGGCTTCGGCGTCGGTGCTGGTGGTGGCGTGGTCGGCGGTCCCTTTAATGTCCCCCCTAACCAATTTGGGGCCATTCGATTCCGCGTACGGATTCCCTAAGGTTTAGGAAGTCGATGGCGGGCTGAGGTTAGCCGGGGCGATCGCCTCGGCTAACCAAGGGATACAGAACTTTTCTGACGTTAATGGCCGATTTGAACTAATGACCGATGGTTAGGGTTGCCCCAGCGAGACTGGCTTAGTCCAGCACTAAAGTCGCCAAGCGATAGCCGGCAATTTTGGCAATTTCGGCCAGGGCCGTTTGGCGCTCAGTCTCGGCATCGTGAGTTAAGCGCTGGCGAAAAGCGGCCAAAATCGATGTCTTGGTATGTTCTTTCACCGCGACGATGAAGGGGAATTGGAAGCGATCGCGATACGCCTGATTCAATTCTGAGAAGGTGGTAAATTCCTCGGGAGAGAGTTGGTCAAGGCCAGCGCCCGCTTGCTCTTGCACAGAAGCAGCCGTCATTTTGGCCTTAACTCCCAGGTCGGGATGCGCCTGAATTAAGCGCACTTGAGCCGCCGTTGGTAAAGCTTGCATTACCGCGACCATGGCCTGATGCAACGACTCCACGGTCGCAAAGGGGCGGCGGGGCCAGGTTTGTTGAGCGATCGCGGGCGTATGCTCAAAGATGTCGCCCAACGCTTGGGTGAAATCGGCCTGATCCATCTGGTTCAGCGCTGCCAACGTCATCGGTGTCATGGCTAGCTGCCTCGGTAAGTGCTGTAAGACCAGGGCGATACTAACAGCGGCACATGGTAATGCGACTCCACATCGGCAATGCCAAACCGGAGGGTCACTTCTCCTAAAAAGGCGGGCTCCGGCAGCTCAAGACCCCGCTGTCGAAAGTACGCGTCTACTTCAAACACCAGCTCATACTGACCGACCTTGAACTCTGCGGGGCTCAGCATGGGCGTATCCGTGCGCCCGTCGGTATTGGTAAACGTGTGCTTAAGCAAAACGGATTGCTGCGTTGCGGGATCAATGACTCGTAGGCCGACCCCCATCGCCGCGGCCGGACAACCATTCGCCGTATCCAGCACATGCGTCGTTAATTTTCCCACCATGAACCATTCCTCTCCCGTTGTTGCTGGTAAAGCCAAACTCGCGACTCGCTTGGCCGTCCTCAAGTTAGACCAATATCATGCGTAAAGCCCGCTTGACCCTAGCTGTTCACGAGGCTTAGTCCAGCCGCGGCCCGATGACCATCCGACCAAGGTCTGCCGATTGTCATGCTCAAGTGGCTCTTGGGCTAACGCATGGGGCCACCCAAGATGACTTTGGCCAATGCCTCCGTCACGGCTTCGGGCGACTCCTGTTTCAGCTCTTCGTACCAGGCCTCGGTCAGCGCCGGGTCTTTGCCATAAATTGTGTCCGTGCGCTGGCGGGCTTTGAGCACTAAGGCGGCAGTGCGGTCTTTGCGCTCATGCTCATAGCGCTGTAGGGCGTCGGGCACGCTGATATTGGTGGTGACCAAGTAGCGGGTCAGCACCTCGGCATCTTCCACGGCTTGGCATCCCCCTTGTCCCAAGGTCGGGGTCGTCGCGTGGGCCGCATCACCAATGAGCACCGCCCGCCCCCGCGCCAACCGCGGGGGCGGATCGATGTCGTGAATTTCGAGGCGATTGGTACTAAGGGGATCCAAAGCCTGAATGAGTTTTTGCACGGGGGCGGGCCAATCAGCAAAGATTTCGGCTAACTCATCCCGGCGATCGGCGGGCTCGACGATGGTGCCTTTGGCCATGGGGGCCCCAAAAAAGTAGTAAAAGCGATCGCCGCCAATGGGCATCATGGAAGCGCGTTTCCCTTGACCGACATAAATCACCCAATTATCGGCGTCGCAAAGGCCGGGTTGGGCATCAACAATGCCGTTCCAGTTCACATAGTTGGCGTAGCGTGGGGTGATCGATGCCCCCAAGACATACTCCCGTACCAGAGAGTGAATGCCATCTGCCCCCACTAAAATATCGCCCGTGGCGCGATGACCATTTTCAAAAATGGCGGTGACCTGGTCGGCGGTTTCTTCTACACCTACGCAGCGCATTTGCAACTGCACCTGGTCACGTCCTGCCGCGTTGAGCAGCATTTCCTGCAGGTCGGTGCGCGAGACGGGATAAGGACGTTGCCCCACCTGATGAATCAGCGGCATCAGGTCAATGTGGCTGAGGGGTTCGTCTTGATGGTTCCGATATTCCATGCGGTTCATCGTGCCGCCCAACGCCGCCAGTGGCTCGCCCAGTCCCAGTCGATTCAGCACTTTGACACCGTTAGACCAGAGCGAAATGCCAGCTCCGGCGGGCCGCAGGGCGCTGACTCGATCGTAGATTTCGACGGTGTATCCGGCTTGTTTTAAGGCGATCGCGGTCGTGAGTCCCCCAATACCAGCACCCACCACAATGGCTTTCAAGTTGTACATAGTTTCGACGGTAGTAAATCAGTGAGCCTCAAAAATGGGCAGCAAAACGCCGCCAGCCCGCATTCTTGTCATTCAGTGTAATAGACGTATCCTCAAACTTGAAGCCGACAAAATATTGCTGCGGCAATCATCGACATTGCTTGACGACATCATGCCAAATCGCTGGCAGTGAGTCGTTCGCTGCGAACTGTTCAGACAAATAGGCGATGACCTGAGATGCCATGCAGTGAGGCCGGGCCGCTTCGGCAGCACGAACTCCGATATCCTCAGCTACGGGACTTGCGCGCAAAAAAGATCCCCATGAACCGAGTTTCGACTCCGCTCAACTCTCGATACTGGTAGGTTGAGCGC
>NZ_JACSWC010000177.1 GCF_016888165.1 Halomicronema sp. CCY15110
TTGATTGAATGCGATCGCTGACCTCAACTGTCGTGAGGCTCAATTCTCACCACACGACAAAACTACCACGACCAGGGAGATCGTTAGCTCAAACACAAAAGCTTTTCCCAAACCCTTGCGGAACCAGCCTTTCCAAAGATCAAGTTCACCAAAGTTTTAACTCGCGATCGCACCTCAAAAATCGTGCCCTCCTCCAGCGCAGCAGCGCCAT
>NZ_JACSWC010000178.1 GCF_016888165.1 Halomicronema sp. CCY15110
GCCACGGAATCTACGAAATCGGGTAGCCGAACGGTTGGTGACTTGCTCTGGGGCTTGTCTGGGGGGCGCGTTGGGGATATTGTTCAGTGGTGGTCGCTCCTGGTCAGATTATGCGATCGCCCTGGTTTTCGTTGCGGTTGGCTTGGCGATCGCCGCTCTGGCCAGCCTGCCGCTCGGCTGAACGGTTAGCCCCAATATGCTGCCTCCCTCACGGGTGGTGCTGCCCCCTCTAGAGGTGGCTGCCGACCGACCGCCGCCGCTTGGGCGTTGGACGCTAGCTCCGCCAGCCCGAGCGCCGCCTCCACCGCGCCGCTGGGCCAGTGCCACATCGCTCAATATCGTAGCTAGGTAAGCTGTCGTCATCAGCGCCAATAGGCCCGTGCGGAGTGAATATTGTAGGCGCTTAAAAATAAGTTTCATAGCGAAGGCTTCTCCCTTTTCTCTAATAGCTGGTGAAATGGCGAGTGGGTGACCATGGGCCAGCCGCAGTCAGGCACAACTTTGCGATGCCAATGCCCTGCGACCAGGTATGGCCTCAATGCACTACTGACGAGGGACAAATTCGACCTGGCTGGCATCTTGCGTAGGCACAAAGTTGAACAGGCGATCGGGCAGGCGCGGCTCGAACACCCATTCGCCGAAGTAGGCGGTGTACTGGGGTGACTGGGGCAGGTTTTTGTAGGTGATTAGTAACGTGATGTGCAATTAAGTGTTTTCCAGCTCAGGCCTTAATCAAATCCTCAAATCTCAGACAGGGTCTGCCTTTGAGGTGATTCAGATAACTCATCACGGTATGAGCGAGCACTTTGCGAGCCACCCGACTAGTCAAATGCCAGCGGTCTCGGGCGCGGATATGCTCGATATCAAACCAATGACATAAGTGCCCAATCACGGTTTCGACCAGTTGCCGGTGGCGACTGACGGTCCGATTCCATTGCGGGTGATACTGTTTCATGTTGCGTCGCAGGGGTGTCAGCAGCGTTAAGCTTTGATGGGCTAAGTCTTCGCGCAGCACCTCCCGAATATCGCCTTTGTCACCGAGCAATAGACCTTGGAGACCGCTCACCAACTCCGGCACCACATCGCGTTCATCGACGTGCGCTGGAGTGACGCTCACGCCCATAATGAGTCCTTGAGCGTTGATGAGTAGATGACCGCGGAACCCGTAAAACGTGCCGAGCTTGGTCGCGGAACTGCCATAGCTAGCCAGTCCGGCAAAGACTTTCGCCTGGCGCGCGCGTTTGAAGCCACAGACCGGCATCGGAAAGCCATCGACGCGATACAAATCGCTCTCATTAGCGCCTAACACTTGCAACAACTTTTGCTGTAGCAGTTGCTTGTAGTGCCAAAGATTCGCGGCTTGCCGGACAAAGGTCGTCCGGTCCGGTAAGGCTGGAAACCAGGCGTGCCAGTGGTGATGGAAGTAGCGCCAGATTTTGGCATCTTCGTGGTGCCCCAAAAATTCACCCACGATTTCGAGGGTCAAAACTTCACTATCACTCAGCGCGGGTGCCGCACCTTTGCGACGGGGAGGAGAGTGCTGGAGTAACGGCGTCAGATAGGTATCGACCACCAAGAAGACGGCAATGATAAACTCTTCAATATCAAACATGGTTTCATTCCTGAAAATGATTAGAACTGTTGGTAGCTCTAGCTTACAGAGATGAAACCTTTTCTCATTCTTTAGTTGCACATCGCGTTAGTAGTTTGCAGGGCACAATTTCATAGCCGTCAGCGATCCAGATTTGCCAGTCGATGTTGCTTTGGGTAAAAGCCAGGTGGTGGCACTGGCGATCGCCCACCTGGTGTATCCCCAGGTAGTCGCCGGTTTCAATGTTGCTGGTCACCCCCGCGTAAAAGCTGCCGGTGACAAAGTCAGATAATACAAAGTTGGCCCCCGCATCTTCTAAAAAGGGAATCGCCTCGGCCAGAGTATTGGGCGTATCAACCACTACGTAGTGGTTGAGGTCGCGGTTGAGCACAGTGAAGGTGTCGCCGTTAAACCAGAGGGTGCGATCGCGCAGGTCGCCCACCTCGTAGGCGTAGGCGCGATCGTTGCCCCGCACCGCCAGATCGACGCGGCTGCTGTACTGAATCTTTTGGCCCCGAGGCGACAGTTCATCTACCTCGATCTGCAAATCTACCGTAAAGCTGTTAGCCCCGTCAATGTAGGTGCCCAGGTCGCGCAGCAGTGCATCGGCGGCTGGGTCAATAGTTTGGGCAAAGACGGGGGCGATCACGGGGGCTACCACCAGGGCAGCCGTCGCGAGCAACCCTGACCGTTGGAGAGTTGGTAGTATTTGGCGAGTTGGTAGTATTCGGCGAGATTTAGGCTTGAGACTATCCCAGTTGGTGAGCAGTTGACCTATAGCCTCAGCATTCCATTTATCTTGGTAGGTGACTTCAGACCGATAGTTGTACCCGTCCCCTAGCCATGAACCACACTTCGTGCAGCAACCGGGTTTAGAATAGAAACTTAGCACTGGCTGCTGAGCGCTGCACCAGTAACACGCTGACCTTAGTCGCTGCTCATGACGAAGACACGTGCAAACGTCTCGAAAAGACCAAATTAAGAGATCGTGCACTGGTCTACTGGTGTTCTTTTGCTCCTCATAGCAACCGCAGCACCAAGCCCGCTTATAGCGGAGTACAGAGTCTGGCCTTACAAGCCCGCTGAGGGGGAAAATAGTTAGTAGATAGATGGCATGGAAGGGTTCACTCCCCCCTGACATCAGACCGATAAATTCCAGTTTTTTTAAGCCCGTTAGGGGCAAAACCTAAGACAAAACTAAGAAGCCCTGACCGATTCGAGGACCAAGGCAATGGCTTGGTCCTCGAAACCCTACCGATTGAGGCAAAAGGCGGTTTTGTTAAAGGTCTCTGGATAGATCGCCTCAAACCAGTCTCTGGCCACAGCATTTTCGGCCTCGCTGGCCAGAAAACCATTCACCAGCGATCGCCACTCTGGATCATCGTTGGGCAAAATCAGCCCGTAAAACTCGCAGGTCAGCGGCACCTCGGGGATGATCGAAAAGCCCTCGGTAGAACCCTGCTCGAGCAGCAGTTCGGCGTAGGACAAAATGCCGTCGCTGACAAAGGCATCGACCTCGCCGGATGCCGTTGCGGCGACGCCGTTTTTACGGCCCTCGGGGCCAGCAAAGGTCACCACCTCAGCGTCAGGATAGGTGGTCTCGACAAAGTCTAGGGTGGTGGTATTTTCCAGCACGCCCAGGCGCACGTTAGCCAGGGGAAGATTGGGGTTGACCTCGGTCTCGCGCCCGGTGAGCACCAAAAACTGAGTACTGGCTGTAAAGAATGGGGTAGAGAAGGTTACCCCTTCCACATCTTCACGGATGGTGTTGGGGCCGCATTCCAGATGCACGCCACCAGCGCGCACCAGGTCAAATCGATTGGTCAGGTCTGAGGCCAGTTCCGCCACCTGGACCTCGACATCTGAATCCAGGGCTTCGGTCAGGTAGTCGCTGAGGGCGATCGCCACATCGCCGCAGTAGCCATCCCAGCCATCTTGCTGATCGATAAAGCCAAAGGGGGCCGCATCGCGGCGCAGCGCCACCTTGAGCACACCCGTTTGTTTGATCTCAGCCAAAACGCTCTCGGGTCGGGGAGGAATTGGCGCCGCCGTTGGCGGAATAATCGGCACCGGAGCCGAGCGTCCGTAGGCGGTCTCGATCTGCTCCGGGGTTAGCGAGGTAATTATGCTGAGCGTCATCGGCTCGCCCTCGCTGGCCTGCTGGGCGGCTCGGGCAGTCAGGTAGGGTAGGTAGGCCTCTTGACCGCGCAGGTGGGCATTCAAAAAGGCGACGCTCAGGGCCTGGTAGTAGGCGGTGCCAACATTGCGATTTTCCCCGGCAATCAGCTTAAAGAAGCCTGAGGCATCGCGCCCCGGCTTGGAAGAAAAGTGGGTGCCCACGTCGAGCAGGGCCAGGTATTTGGGCTGGTTCTGAAGCCACACAAAGGTGTGAAACTGCTCGGTCGCCGCTGGAGAAACAATATCCTCCGACCCCGATACCATCAGCAGGGGTATATCGATTTGGCCGATGCCCTCCGGCCCGTAGAGGGCTGCGCCCAGGGGGTGCCCGGCAATCACAGCTTTGACCCTGGGATCAGACAGGTCGTAGTTTTCCGGCGGTAGGTGCTGGGCGCGGCATTCCAGATAAAGGGCAAAGTTGAGCAGCAGCGTATCGCGGTTGCAGGCTTCGACCAGGCGGGCGCGGTTGATCTCTGCTCCGGCGATCGCCAGCGTTGTCGAGCTGCCCAGGGAGTCACCCACCATGGCGATCTGGTCTAGGTTTAGGGTATCGTCCCAATCGGGCGAGGTAGCTACCAGCTCCTCTAGCTGGTCGATCAAAAACGAGATTTCCTGGGGCCGATTGAGAAACTCCATCGGGCTCAGCAGGGTATTCAAGCGCCCCTGTAAATATTGTTCGCGGTACTGCAAATCGCTGCCCACGTGGTCGGGCACGATCGCCACATAGCCGTAGGAGGCCAGGTGCTCAGCTAAGAAGGCAAAACTCTCTTTGACATCGCCAAACCCGTGGGAAATGATCACCACGGGGGCCGGGGTGGTGAGCCCGCTGGGCAAGTACACATCGACATCAAAGTCGTAGTTTACGGTCAACCCCTGCTGGGTCTGCCGCAGGGCCGGGTTTCTCACCGTCACGGTCTGGGTGGTGTGGGCATAGGGGCCGGGCTGACTAAGCTCGCTGAGCACAGCCTGTTCAAGTCCAGCCTGGCTAGCGGCCTCAGCCGCCGCTTGGGTCTGAATGGCTGACACCACTGCATTGTTGTAGCTCAGGTAGACCGACAGCTCGCGCCGCAGGGCCAGCAGGTCTGATAGCTCAATATCAATACTGGCGGTAGGGAACTGGCGCAACACGTCCAGCAGCGTCCAGCCCTCGGCATCGGCCTGGGCCGCCGCCCCGATCACCGCTGCCCGCAGCGCCTTTTGCCCGTTCACGCCCCGATAGGCCTGAAACACCTTGCCGATGTTCAGCAGCGCATCGCGGCCCAGGGGAGAATAGGTTAGGTTGCCGACGGTGACCACATCCAGCGGAAATTTGCGGTTCAGTCCGCTGCGGAACAGCTCCAGGGTTTCAGCATCTAAAAAGCGGGCATAGTTCCTGAGATTACCCGTGATCTCGCCGGTTTCGGCAAAGGTTTCCAGGGCATCGACCGACAGGGTAAACACAAATGGGCCAGTGACCAGCAGGCGAATCTCGTCTGCCGCCTGGGTTGGCCTGGGAATGAAAGCATCGATCGCAACTCCAGTGGCGGCCAGAGAAACGGCGGGCAGGCCCATTAATAGCCAGCGACGCAGCCGGTTGAGCAGGTGCGGTTTTGCTAAACCTGCCGCTCTACCCGGTGTGGTCAAGCCATTGGTGTGAGAGTTAGATGAGCGCTTCATAGGTATCTTTTACGCCTGTGCTGGTTGTGGTTAGTAATTGTACGTGGGCAAGGGCTGGGCTGGTCAATGTTCAATTGCCTGGGGCAACTGAACAGGCAAAGGGACGGGAACGGCCCGCCCCCATGGCTCTATTCTGAGACGGCCTCATCCGCCGTCATGCGGGCTTCGATCGCCTCTAGCACGGCAACCTGAGCCTCTTGCACGGCGGCGGCTGCGAACACAATGGCGCTGGCCGCATAGGATTCCGTGCGATCGGCCCGCGACACCAACTTATCGACTTCGCGGCCAGCTTTCCATTCTTCTACCTGAGACTTGACCTCAGACTTCTTGGCGGCCAGCCATTGCTGCACATCGGTCTTGGCCGCTTCGGCCTTCTGCTGGTTGGTGGCGAGCTGAGCCTTGGCGTCTTCAAGTTTGGACTTGACGAGATGCTGAGTATCTTGAGGAACCGTCTCTAGGTCGGTTTTGGCGTGGGTCAACTTGGTTTCAATCTCGGTCAGCTGCTGCCGCAGAGATTCGCAAAATTGATCAATTTTCTCACTCATGGTTTAACTCCTGATCAAATGAATAGGTTCATCTAGAACAGCAAATTCATTGCCCTGATGAACGACAGGTCTGTCATTCCCGTGCAGACGGGAATCCACGCCGGATAGCTTACTCTCAAATGGATTCCCACCTGCGTGGGAATGACTTAGGCATCTGCAAAAGTAGGATGCACCCCATAACTTTCAGATCAGAAGCCCACTTTAGTAAGTCTTGCGATCGCCCCTTGAGTCATGCAGCAATCAACTCTCGCAGCGACCGCGATCTTGGCGATCTATTCCGACAATGGGGGGCGTATTGGGTCAGGCTGATCTGCAGCGGTAGACTGAATCGCAATGCTCTGCTGAGAGCGCCGCCAGTAGAGTCGCCGCACCACCCCAAACCATAGGTTGGGTGAGTTTAGTCAGCGGCTGCGTCGCCCGTTTAGCCGCCCTCAGCCATCGCTGAAAAGACTTACCAAATGTAAGGGAGGCCGCAGTATAGCCTCTATAGGGTTTAGCCAAAGCAGAGGGTTGAGTTCGAGCCATGGGTGTTCGGCGCTCCTTTGCAGTTTTAATCTCAATTTGCATCAATGATTCAACCGTCATGGCAGGCGATCAGCGGGATGGCTCGGGTCACTTCCCTGGGACTGGATAAAACTCTCCAGCCCATCGGCAATGGACTCATAGAAATGGCTCTTGCCAATCACATCCACCGCCCCTGAACGCCTGAGCATGGCGTAGGCCTGGTCATGGAGGCCAGCAAAGGTCAGTGATATCCCCTGTTGGCGCAGTTCTTTGTGTAACTTCAGCAGCTGATCAATGCCGGTGGTATCGATATCGTGAAGAGTCTCGGCACTCACTAGCACCTGCTGCACAGGCGGGTCTGCGGCGGCAATATAGCGGCGCAGTTGGTTGACAAAGTGGGGAGCATTGGCAAACGCTAGCTGGGCATCAAAGCGGTAGATCAACAGCCCCGGCACCGTCTCAACGTCAGGGTACAGAATGTGGTCCAGGTAGATTTCTTTGCCGGGCTTTTTGCCCAGAACCGCTGTGTTGGGGTAGCTGCCTCGGCGGATCACCTGTAGCAGGGAGAGCACTACTCCCAGGGCAATCCCCGGAAATACGCCGAGAAAAAGTTCCCCTAAAAATACAGCTGTAAACAGCCGAAACTCTTCTACTCGGATGCGGCGCAGCTTTTTCACGTACTGGGGCTTGAGCGATCGCACCATCGCTGCAATCACCAGGGCTGCCAGGGTGGCCTGGGGCAGATTGCGAAACAGCGGCATCAGCACCAGCAGCGTCAGCACCACCAGCACAGCATTCACCAGCGACACCACCTGGCTGCGCCCCCCCGCCGCCATAATCACCGAGCCCCGCGACAGACTGCCCATGCCCACAAAGCCAGAGCTAAAGCCCGCCCCCAAATTCGCCACCCCCAGGGCCACCAGTTCCTGGTTGGCATCGATCTCTTCCCCGGTCACTTCAGCGGAGGTTTTGGCCACGGCGATCGATTCGGCATAGCCCACCAGGGCGATCGCCAGAGCCCCAGGGATCAGTACCTTGAGCTGCTTGAGCGACAGGGTCGGTAGGGTCAGAGGCGGCAGGCCCGTCTGGATACTGCCGACCACATCAACCCCCTGGGCTTCCAGATTCAGCAGCGTTACCCCAACAATCGCCACAACGACAGTGATCAGAGAAGCCGGAACCTTGGGCGCAAGGCGCGGCAGGGTAAACAGCAGCAGCAGGCTAAAGATGCCCACCAGCACCGTCAGCCCATGGGCCTGGGGCAGGTGAGCCACAATCGCCCACACCTGACGGAAGAAATGCCCTTTACCCGCCGTAATACCCAGCAGTTTTGGCACCTGACCCAAAATGATGATCACCGCTAGACCGTAGGTAAACCCCTTCAGTACCGGCGTGGCGAGGAAATTTGCCACCCAGCCCAGCCGCAGCAGGCCAAACATCAGAAACAGGACGCCGACCAGCATCGCCAGTTCTGCCGTCAGGGTCATATGGCCCTGGGTACCCGAGGCCGCCAATGCCCCGACGGTCGTAGCCGAGAGCAGTGCGGTAGCCGAGTCAGGTCCCACACTGAGGGTGCGAGACGTGCCCAAACAGGCATAGGCGATCATCGCCAACGGAATGGCATAGAGACCCGCCACCGGAGACACCCCCACGATCCCGGCGTAGGCCAGGGCCTGAGGTACGGTTAAGGCCCAGATCGCGAGACCCGCCACCACATCAGCCCGCCACCCCGCCATTGGATAGTGGGGCAACCAGGCCGTAATCGGCAGCAACGTCTGCAACCGGTTCCGGGACGACGATCGGGAGGATGAGGGTTTCATTGTTTTGGCACCGGGGGAGTTACGCTGTTGGGCTCAATTACGATAGTCTGCTGAGGACGCCCCATCGCAATACCGGCCTGATCCAACTGCTGTTTGAGTCGTCGTCGATATTCTCGGCTGATCTTCCACTGCTGCATGGGTGCGGTCTTTGCCCGAATCTTGAGGGTGATACCGCTGGCCGCCAACGCTTCAATAGCCAGAATATCGGGGGCTTCCAGAATCGAATCACGCCACTCCGCCTCCTGAGACATGGTGGCCAAAATCTGGCTCATAATGTGAAGCGCTTTATCGATATCGGCATCGTAGGCAATCTCCAGGGTCAGTTCCATGCGAGACCACTCTTTGGTCATATTTTTTACGGTGGAGATCTCGCCGTTACTAATGGTAATCAGTTCCCCCCCCGAGCTACGCAGCTGAGTCACCATCAGGTTCAGCATTTCGACATAGCCACTGACTGCCCCAATCGCGACCACGTCGCCGACCGTAAAGGCATCCTGCCACAGCACCATGGCCCCGCACAGCGCATCTTTAATTAACGATTGAAAACCAATGGATACGGCTACCCCTAACACCCCAACGCTGGCCACCAGCTCAAAGTCAGAAAAGTAGGTCAGAATGCGGCAGGTTATCACCAGGCCAAGGATGTAAAGCAGTGCAGTCTCAATACCTTTCAGGGTTTTTGAAAGCGTGGGTAGCCGTTGTTGGCGGCGGTTTTGGCCATGGGGCAAACCGTTGTTGTGCTGACTGGCCCAAAATTCAAGCAGACGGTCAGAGAATCCGTGAGTGATTCGCACGGCCAGAACGATGCCAAACCAAAGCAGCATAATCCAAATGGGTTGACGAATCAGTAGTACGCCTAACGTGCGAGTTTGGGGAAATAGGCGCAGCCCAAAGCTAATGGCTATCAACCAGATGACAACGGTGATAATGTGGCGAATCCGGGTTCGGGTTCTTAACCCGCTGATCTGGCGGTTGAGGAGATGTTGCTCCTGCCTGAGCGTTTCCCGCTGGGCCGAATCTTCTGCAGAGACTTGGGGATCGATGGCGGCGATGCTCTCGCTGATTTGATTGCACTGGTCTCGCAGATGTTGCTGCCGACGATGGTGGCGTTTGTCTACAAAGACCAAAACTGCGGTTACTAAAGCTGCCGCCAGCCCAATCATGGCAGCCCACCCCAGCTGCCTGACCACGTAGTTTAGCTGGCGTTCCTGATAGCCCCGGGTCAGCGCCTTTCGAATGCGGGTGGCGTAAAAATCTGCTACATCGGAGGCAGGTAAGCCGTAGATTTCGGCATCGCCATTGGTCACGGTGACGATCGATAGAGGCTTGGATGTTTCTGCTGTGATGACCAGCACCACAAACGAGGTATTGAGCTTGTTGACGACAATCTGCTGGCTTTCTAGCACCTGATTTTGGGCCACCAGCTGGGTCAAAATCTGTCGTAATCGGTTTTCAATCAAATCGACCCGCACGCCTAAAAGTTTGGTGCCGGGTTGGTCTGAGTCACTCCCTGAAGTTTTGACGGCAACCTCAAACAGGTTACGCCCATCCAGTCGGACCGTCCCATAGGCCAGGTCGCCGACTTCGCCACTGCTGCCCAAGCGGGGGAACAAACCAGAGTCTTGCCCCAGAGCAGATTGGGGAGACAACCCAAGCGTTAAAAGCAGAGCTAGTGCCCCAGGTATGATTACCTTCAAAATAGTTTTAAAAGTCGTTGGACACCCACTCATGGCAACGGTTTCTCTGTACAGGTTTTAGCAGTCAAGTCGTAAACTACTTCTAGATTTTTGTTTGCGTGAGTCGTCAGCTTATCGGCTCTTCTTGGGGGTGAGAAGAATGCTTGATCTCTTGGGATTCTTTTTCAAGCTCCTTGGTAAGAAAGTAATTGAGAAAGGTTCGAACGACCGCAATGACCGCGAGCTTGCCCAGTTCCTCGAAGCTAGGTGATATGGTCGTGCTGAGAATATCTGCTGCCAACTGAAATTCTAAAGCCAAAGCTAACCACAGACCGAAAGTTAGTCTAATTTGGCTGAATTCAAACGGATATTCTAAAATCGGCTGACGCCCCCGCTTTCGCCGATTCATTTGGAACGCGTATTGCAAGGTTCTTAGTAGTCCCCAGAAAACGATGAGGGCAGCTAGAGCCTCTAGTAAAAACTTAAGCAGAAAAATAAAGGTAGATAGTGAATGTTCGAGCCTTTCTATGCTAAGTGTCTCCATGAACCTCAGACCTGAATAATGTTGCGCTCTAGTGCTCCGCTTTTTTCTGGGTCGGCTAGCGGAAAAGGCATTTTGACCTGGCCTTAGACTTTGCTTCAAGTACGGTTTATTAATGCTTCAATCAGCAACGAGAGCCCTAATCCACCAACCAGAAATGCCATGATTAGGGGATACTTTCTGTATTTGCAGTGGTATTCTCGACGCAGGTCGCCTACGGTCTGGGTATATTCAATCGCGCCAAAAATGATTGAGACAATACCCAGGGCGATCAAGAATATCCCCGCCTGCTCTGGGTTCTGAGCGCTCCAACCGGGACCGGCTCCAGAGCTAAGAAACTTATAAATCGTGAAGCCAAAGCCAATCATCGACAGTCCTGTACGCACCCAGGCCATCAGAGAGCGGCTGGCGGCCATCAGGGTGCGATCGACGGCAAGATTGGTACGGTCTTGGGCAAGTTCGTTGGATGATTTGGCCCCTTGAGATTCCATCAGTCGTTCTCCTGATTTGATAGTAGTTGTAGGGGGGAATGCCACTGAATTAAGGTTGATGGGCATTGCCCACCCGACAGCAGATTAAAGCTTCGGTTTTGAAGGTTGCGTAACTCCTTCAGACGTAGGGTTTTAAGTGCCAATAATACCGATGGCGCGAGACACCACTACTAGAATGGTGGCCAAAGAAATCAGGCGCTGGGCCATCAGCATCAGCTTGGCCCGAGCGGTGATCGGGGCCACATCGGTAGGGCTAAATGCCGCAGAGGTGTTGTAAGACAAAAACAGGTCGTCCACAAAGGTCGGCTGCTAGTTGGGCAAGATATCGTCTAAATCGGCTTGGGGAAAAAGCCAGTCGGGAGGGCGTTGGCGATCGCTCAGACGCATCTCTGGCCCACCGCGATCGCACCCACCCCCATCCACCACCAAAAGCGATTGGTGAGATAGGCGCAGGTCACCACCAGGCTGGCCAGTAAAACAGAACTGACCACCGTCGCCTGCATGATGGGCAGCTGGGTGATGATGACCCAAGTGACGACGCCACCCAAGAGGGTGCCAACTACGACGAGCAGCTTTTCTTGAAGGCCTAAGTCAGGGGTTTCTTCTGCCATGGTCTGTCTCGTTAGTTTCTTTCATGGACTTTGCCAGACTCAACTCAGCTCAAATGGATACACGACCTGCCAATCTGTCTTCATGTTGACGACGGTCCAACCCCGGTAGTCAGCCGCCTGTAAAGCTTGGTCGAGCTTACCGGTGCCCTGGGGCTTAACGTCGTAAGCATATTCGCGTTCCCCATCCGTATGGTGAACAATCAGCCCCAAACTGGGGTAAGGATTATTGATCGTCGTGTATTCCAGCATGGCCTGATCGCCATCGCTATTGCCAAAACAAGCGATTGGACGACGACCGATAAACTGATGAATGCCGACAGGCTTGCCTTGCTTGTCATTTACAAACAAATGATTCATGGTTTTTACCAGCACGGGTCCGCTATCACGGAGTTCGTATTGGGTCTCGGCAGTGCTCCCAACAATCTGTTCTGGAGGGATACCATAGACCCGCTCTGCCCAAACCCGCATAAAATCAGCTCCGCCCCCAGAAACAATAAAGTTCTTGAAACCGTTTGCTGTCAGATAATCCTGCAACTCTAACATTGGCTGATAGACCATCTGGTCGTAAGGTTTGCCCGATTTCGGGTGGGCAGCTGAGGCCAGCCAGTCTTCTACAGTCAACCGAAATTCAGCGGTCGTCATCCCGATATGGGTCAACGCCAAGACATGCAAGAGCCCCTTGTAGCTATCGCCAAGGAGTTTCTTTAAATCCCCATTCAGTGCCGCTTGCACCATTAGATCTGCGGCTAACGTAGGTTCATGAGGGGTACGGCGCTTCAGCTCATCCAGAACATAAGCTAGTTGAAATGGCAGCGGATTTTCAGGCCAGAGGGTACCGTCATTGTCAAAAACAGCGATGCGTTCAGGAGGTGGTACAAGGGTTGATTCACCATCCTTTGTGACCTTGGCAACGAACTCGATGATGGATTGTTTAGCTTGGCCATCGTTCCAAGATGGCAGCGGTTCTGTCTGCTGGATAGCCATTTTTGTATTCCTCTTTAAGGGATGACACGGGAGTTGCTTTCGCTATGGAAACAGCAGGGTAAGCTGCGCGCGCAGGGTCCAGTCGGCGGCTCCATCTGGCTTGATGACGTTCCAATAGGCCTGCACCGAGGCATTTACAGGCTGGCGACCAATGTTAAAGACACGACCGGCCCCACCCCCAATCGGCAGCGTCCAAGTATCGTCATCGGCTTCCCAGTTGGCGCTAATAATGGGAGAGGTCGTCGCGTACCAACCGCCCTCAAAGTTGTAGTTAAAGAAGGGCTGGATCGTTAACAGGCTAACGTCGCTCCGGTCATCATCTCCGGCAAAAGACCAGAGCTGGCTGACCAACGCCCCCGCCACAATGGGTCCCTGGCTCACTAGGCCGACCGCCGCTGGCCCAACCGACCACTTGCCTGTCCCCAACACGGTATCGGTCGCCGTGGGCAGCACAATGGATGGGCCAACTCCCCAGGTAAAGTTGCCCGTGGTGTTAGGCACAAAAAAGCCGGTGTAGTTGATGTCGCCCAGGCCAAAGGCACTATTGAGGCCCGGAGCCAGCTCGGGCTGGTAGGCAATCGGTACAATCGTGCGGTTGACCAGAGTCAGGCTGTCGCTCAGCGGCACCGGGATGACCGGCTGCACGTTGAGAATGTTGCTGGTGCGATCAAACTCGCCCACCCCAAAGTTGGTGTTGTTTTGCAAGGGAACGGAAATCAGGCTGGCGATCGGGTTTTGAGACGCCTTGGCCAGGTCAGCCTGCCCCGAGGCTTCACCGTCTGCGGCCTGGGCGATCGCGGTAGTACTGTCAGGTAGAGAGATGGCCGTTTCCGGTTCGGTAAATGCCACCAACGCGGGTGCTTGAGCAGGGTCGGGAGGGCTCAAACTCAAGCAAGTTGAGACGGTACATAGGGCTTCGTTCGCCAAAGGCGATGCCACCGCCGCTGACTCTGTAGTCGCTGAGGCGGCGGAAACGGCCCAGGGTAACGCTACCGGGGCAGGCTTCTCAATGGCGGTAGCCACGGGCTTGGCTACCGCCATTGAGTTCTGATGAAACCGCGCTGGTGTGTCTGGCTCGATCGTCCAGCCCGAAGTGGTGCTGAGCACTGTTGCACTGACGGCGACTGTGGCGATCGCACCGCTCCTTATCCACCTGGTAAAAGGGCCGGGATATTTCATAGTCATGGGATATTGCGTAGTCATGGGAGATAGTTTTAGAAAAAGGGACGAGGATGTCATAACCGCTCTAACCTAGAGCCCTAGCCCGTTGCGCAGGTAGGTGTTCAGCGCCTGGCGCTGATCGAGGGTGAGCACCTCCCGCACCACCAGGTTGCGCTCAAAGATCAAATCTTTGGCGGCCCGCTCGGCATCCAGCACGGTCTCGCGAGCGATGCTCAGATTCGCCGCTGGAGTATCGGGCAGCGGCAGACCTGCTAGACCTGCTGCTGCCTCTTCGTAGGTGAGAATGGCCGCTTCAATCTGAGGCTGGTATTCTTCAAAAATCAGCTCGATCTGGGCCGACTGGTCGCTAGTTAAATCGTCGATCACCAGTTCGTCAGCGCTGGTGGGCTGCTCGTCGGTACTGGCAGGCTCATCGGTCAGATCGGTTGCCGACTGGGCCACAAGCTGGGGTGCAGAAGCGATGGCCTGGGGCGGTAAAAACGACGAAGCTGATGCTTGCCACGCCACGCATACCGATGCCGCTAGCCAGGGCAACATCTTCATCGACGCTAAGAGTATAGATGCCAGGGATAGTCTTTTCATGGTTGGACCTCTTTAGTGGATTTGAAATCTTTCAGCATAAGTTGCAGCACCTCTGTGGCGTTGGGGTCGAGGTCTTGGGCGAGGGTAAGCGCAATCGCCTCTATCGCCAAGGTCACATCGAGGGCGATCGTCCCCCACCGATTTGTTTTAGAAAATGATTGTTCTCGTTAAAGAAAGATTTTTGGGGCCTTTAGATCCCAGGGTTCTTTAAGAACCCTGGGATCTGGTCTAGGCCAAGGGGTTCACCGCAGGCGGCACCCACCGCCCATCTAGGGCCTCGGCCCGGGGGGCGTAGAGGCGCAGGGTGAGGTTGAGCAGGCCGATGGCGGGTGACGACGGTAGCCAGTTGGCGTCCAAGTCTGGGCCAGGGCGGTCGGGCTGGATGTAAAGATCGAGTGAGCCGTCGGCGTTGTAGGTGAGGGGGCCGCGATCGCCTTTGGCCGGTCTAGCCCCTCTGGGGCGGCTACGCCAACGACCATCGCCCACCGCATGCCGTTCCAGCTTGTTTGACACCGGAAACCCGTCGCCGTCGTAGAGGGTAATCGACCAAAAGGCATCCACCGGGGGCAGCGCCCCCGCCTCGAAATGCAGGCGATAGGGTTTGCCGCCCACAATGGCTTCCCCGTGGGCATCGGCAACGCTTTGGAGAAAGACGGCATCCTCCGGCGGGTTGGTCCCCAGGTCGGTGATGGCGACGGTTGCCCGCTTTAGGTAGGCGTTGCCGTAGACGCCCAGGGTATCGGGGGGCATCTGCCAGCCATTGACAACCCGCCCCAGGGTGGCAGATTGGGCCTGCATGGCGGCGATCGCATCGGTGGGTACCGACTGCAAACCCTCCCGCACGGCGGGGTCGAGCGGTTCTGGGTGAAAGAGATGCCCCGGCAACAACCCCAGGCGTTTAAACCGCGCCAGCTGCGACCAGTCGGTGGGGTGGGGCGGGTGCTGGGCCATCAGCGCCGCCCCATAGGCCAAAAACTTCTCTACCGGCATGGCGTTTACCTGGTGCAGCGGCGGGGTCTGCATATCTACCGTCGGGTCAGGCCGAAAGACAACGGGGCTGGGTTCCCGCCCCCACTGGGAGAGGGGCGTGACCTGGTAGCCTTCCTGCAGGGCATAGACGGCAGGGTAGTCGGCGGGGCCATGGGTTTGGGTGCAGCCAAAAATCCACACGATGGGTGTGGGGGCATCAATGCGATCGACTCCCTCGGCCAGGCTGCCCTGCCAGCGGGGGGGCACTACGGCCCAGTGCCTCGCCCCCGCCCCGCTGGTGCGCTGACCGGGTACGGCAAACACGTCGCTCCACATGTCGAGCATGGGCAGTCGGTAGTAGCGATCGCCCATATCCGGTGCCGACACTACCATCGGCTCGGCCAAGAGATTTAGCCAGGCGCTGGAGTAGAGCGTGTCAAAGTTCGGCTTCACCACCGCTCGAAAATCCCCCGCAGCAAAGGCTAGCCTGTGGGCAAAGGCATTGGCGGGGCCAAGACCAGGGCGCTGACCGGGGGCTGTATTGGTGGCGACCTTGCGGGTGACATTCATCAAAATCAGGGGGTAGAGGTAGAGGTAGGCCTCTAAGCAAATGGTGTAGACCTCGGCCTCGGTCAGGGTCGTAGGGGGCATGGTTGGCCGTCCAGAAGATCGGTCCGTAAGGCTCAGTTGAATGGCAGCCCGGCAGCTTTAAGGCCAACGAGTGCGCATGAGAAGAACTTGTGTATGGTTTGCATGGCTTGGGGTCTTTCCCGGAGTGTTCGCCTCTGAATTCGCGGGCCGGACGATTGGATCCGGCCCGCGTGGTTCAGAATCGAAGTTGATTATTTCCCCTTCAAGATTCGTCGTCTTATTTCACGAGTTCGATGTCTCCGGGACGCCAGGTCTTGTCGAACCATGGTTCGAGCGGGCCGTAGAGGCGGAAGCAGGTGAACCAGCCCTTTTCGGGGACGGTGGCGATCCAGTTGGCTTCCTTGCCCTCGGGGGCCTTGGGGCCGAAGTAGAGATCGACCGAGCCATCGGCGTTTTCGACAAGTTTGTCACCCGTGTTGTTCTTGCTGGGGAAGGGCTGGCTGGTCTGGAGTTCGGAGCGTGTCTGCGGATCGTAAACGACGACCGACCAGAAATCCTTGGCCGGGGCGTTCGCAGGGATGTGAAGCTTGTAGTTCTTCGAGCCGTCAAACGGCTCCCCATCCTTGTCGACAAACACGAGCGCGTACTGCGAGCCCTTGCCGACCATCTTCATGGCCATCGCCGGTGTGTTCACCGTGGCGAGGTAGAAGAAAAAGGTGCGGGCATCGAAATCACGGCCTGCAAGACCGTCGCCCCCGAGCCAGCGATAGTCGCCGCCGATAAAGCCGCTCGTCCATTGGCGGTCTTCGAAGATTTTCGAGCGTAGATCGCGGTTGCGGAAAGCGATCGCACGGGCGGTGCCGTTGGCAATGGCCACTCCGTCGGTCAGGATCTTCTTCATCCGCTCGTCTGGGGCGAATTCCTTGCCTTTGACGAGGCCGATGGCGGCGGCGATGCCGCGAAGTTCCGGGTCAATGAAGTCGACGGGTTCTCGCTGGATGACGTGGTCCAGTTCTTCGTAGAACTTGTAGTTGTTGGCGTGAATCGTGTTGAAGACTTCTTTCGAGCAGTTGATGAACTCCATGGCCGGAGGATTGTCGGCCTTGCTCAGAGGGTAGATTTTGACCCCGTCCTTGAACATTTTCACCGCGGCGTCTGGTTTGCCGTCGACGAGGAACCCACGAAGGGGCACCCAGTTCACATAGGATCGCGAATGCGCGACGTAGTACTCGCCTCCGTCCTTTTTGTCCTTGGGCACTTCACCCTCATAGCCGGGAGGCACGATGAGATACTTGCCGCCTTCGCCCCGATCGGGACCAGGCAATCCCATGTCGATCACGAAGCGGAAGAAGGCATCATCACAGGTGCCTGGTCCGCAACCGGGCGGGATTTCGACCACAGTCGGCCCGTCTTTTTCCAAATCGAGCAAGCCCAGGCAATAGACGGTCTCGGTGTTGCCGGTAAGGAACAGTGGATTGGAATCCAACAATTCCTCGAAAATGAGCATCTGGTTGGATTCGGTGGCACCTCGCTCGATATGGCCCAGGCGAAGCCCTTCGAGGGATGTAGCTGGAACAAAATTGAGGAAGGTCTCGACCGCTCGGAACGTGTCGAGGTTGTCGTAGAGCTTCTGCGTGGTTTCGGCATCTGGGACGCCATCGGCGAAGTTGAGCGTTCCGATGCTGGTCTCGACCTTGTCGGGCGTCATGATTTCGTCCGGGATCTTTTCGTTGAAGCCCGGTGTGATGGCGGTGGCTATCGTGGTTCTGGTATTCATGATTTGTACTCTATTTTTGTTGTGAGTTCGTGTGTTTTGAAATTCGCTGCTGAATTCGCGAGTCGGGCCGAATGAGCCGGCCCGCGTGGTTCAAAAGCGATTGGCGTTTGGATTACTTCACCAGTTCGAGTTCCCCTGGCCGCCAGGTCTTATCAATCCACGCCTGCTCCGGGCCATACATGCGCAGCAATATCAACCAGCTCTTGCCGGGGATCGTCTGTAGCCAGTTGCCCTCTTTACCCTCGGGTGGCTCGGGCGCGAAGTAGATATCGTAGGAGCCGTCGGCATTCTTCTGCATGCCCTCCGTCTGGCTGCCGACGGTGGGAAATTGCTGATCGGTCTGCAGCTGCGAGCGGGTCTGGGTGTCGTAGATGGTCACCGCCCAGAAATCCTTGACCGGCACATTGGGCGGCAGGGTCAGGCGGTAGGTTTTGGAGCCATCCAGCGCGCGCTTTTCAGAGTCGATACTGAGGAGGCCGTAGTCGGAGCCAACGCCGGGGCGGGTGAGCGCCATCGCCGGGGTGACACCGATAGCGTTGTAATGGAACATGGTCGCGGCGGATACATCGTAGGCGCCGTCGTAGGTAAATGAGGTGTTCTTGTCCGCATAACCCATCAGCCAGGCGCTGTCCTCGCCGTAGATGTAGTTGCCCGGGTTACGGGGGTAGAAGGTGATGGCGCGGGCGGTGGCGTTGCCGATGGCGACGGCTTCGGTGAGCAGTTTCTTCATGCGCGCGTCTGGATTGAACGGCTTGCCCTTGATAATGCCGACCGAGGCGAAAAGGCCGCGGATCTCCGGATTCAGCGATTCGATGGGTTCGTACTGGACCACAGCGTTCAGCTGCTCCAGGAAGGTGAAGTCATTGGCGGCAACGAAATTAGCCACCTTGCCGGATGCGTTGATAAATTCGGTCGCGGGCGGATTGCCGGCCTTGGCCAGCGGGTAGATCTTGAGGTTATTCTCGATATTCTCGACCGCCGGTTCCACACCGTTGGCGATGGAGCCGCGCAGAAACACCCAGTTGCGATAGGTGGGGGCTTTCATCACGAAGTAGCCGTCCGGCACGGTGCCGCTATACCCGGGGGGCAAAATCAGATATTTGCCGCCCTTGCCTTTGTCCTGCCCGGCGGCACCGAAGTCGCCGATGAACTTGAACCAGGCGCTGTCGAGCATGCCGAGCATGCCGGGCGGCAATTCGATTACGGTGGGGCCGTCTGTCTGCAGATCCAGGGTTGTGACCGCATAGAGAGTCGAAGTATTGCCCGTGAGCAACAATGTTTTCGAATCCATCAGCTGTTTCCAGATCTGGATCTTGTTGGGCTTGTCGGCGCCTATCGCCTTTGGACCGTCGTACAGGGCATACGCGGAGACCGCCGGGTAGCCGGCGAGAAAAGTCTGCACGCCGCGCATGCGATCCAGGTTGTCGTACAGGGTTTGTACCGTCTGCTCCGAGGGCACGCCGTCGAAGAACTCGAGGTTACCGATGGCAGTCTCCACCTTGTCCGGCGTGGTGATCGACTGCGGAATTTCTGTGGTCATTTTGAAATTCATGGGATAGTTGTAGCCTGGGGTCGGTGTCTGATTAGTCATGGCCATTGCTTTGATTACTCCTTAATAAATGAGCTGTGTTTGTAGCAAGAGAAAGGCTTCTCTCTAGACCTGAATTGGGTGACGTAATCATTCAGGAACTGTAGGCGCCCCTAGCACTGAGCTAGTTAAGCGAAGTCGTTTGCTTGCGTCTCCCAAAGGGAGAAAGCCCGCTCAACGGGTACCTTGTTTCCCGGCAAGTCCCTAAGGGCGATCGCCCCTGGCAAACAGGGATTTTCAAGGTTTTCTAAGTAGTCAAGTCTAATTAATTGCACCAACCTACTTACCGCTAAGACCCATGACGTTCTCTACAAACCCAAATAGTTGACATGCACCTGAGCAATGTCGCCATTGAATTTAAAGGGAACCTTGTGGTAGTAGTCCAGAGAAACTGGAGAGCCTAGGGAAATGCCGATATCAAGGCAGTCATTGGCTGTAAACAATAGCGGAGCACTAACGGGCACCTGCCCTTTACCAACAGCATTACCGTTGACCTTTAGCGTGATATCCAGCGGCCCGGCTGGTTTTGGCTCATTGGCATAGACGGTTTCAACTTCAATTTTGACCTTGCCGACTGGCAGCTTCGCTTCAGATCTGATTTTCGTACGCTGAATAATAAACAGGTTGTATTCGTAGCAGAGGATGCCATCTTCGACAAATAACGTGAGCCCCCCCGAGTTTGCCCCCAGTTTGTAGAGCACGCCATTGGCATCAGCGGGCATATCAGCGTCAATCGTCACCACATTGGGAGTATTACCTAGCTTTGGCGCGCAAAACTCCGGCATCCGCGTAATGTCTCCTGAAAATGTCCACTCTTTATAGGGTGGCGAGATCCGCATCTCAGGGTGGAATACAGGCACCCAAAGTCCGCCACCAATCGGCAATGCATTGTTTTTGGTGGCCTCAACGATAAAGAGTTCCTTCATCTTGGCCAATTTCTCAGGCATTTGACTGGCCAGGTCTTTGGCCTGCGACCAGTCTTCTTCTAGGTTGTATAGCTCCCATATATCCTGGTCAGGAGTCCAGGTCAAAATCTTGGGATCTACCCCAGTGGCCCACGGCAGCCGAGGACCGATCGCAGAAGCCATCCAGCCATCGTGATAAATGGCACGGCTACCCATGACCTCAAAATACTGGGTGATTAGGCGATCTTTGGCCTGGGCATCGTTAAAGGAATAGGCAAAGCTAATGCCATCGATCGGATCTTGGAAAATGCCGTTCACGTCTCGGGGCGGCGTGATGCCTAGAATTTCGTAAATGGTGGGCGCTAAGTCGTTGACATGGTGGAACTGAGGACGTGGAGTCGGATCGGAGTTGATCTTGGCGGGCCATCGGATGGCCATGGGGTTGCGAGTACCACCGAAGTAAGAGGCTAGCAGTTTAGTACCTTTGTAAGGCATACTTCCGGCCCAGGCCCAGCCGGCATGGTACTGGTTATCCGTGAGGGGTGACCCAAGTACGTCCAGACCCCCGAGTTCGTCTAAGGTGCGAATGTGATCCTCAACGTTGGTTGGAATACCGTTCTGCGCCAGCAGTTCGCTGATCGTGCCGTTTTGACCTTCTGCTGAGGAACCGTTATCGCCCCAAATGTAGAAGATGAGCGTGTTGTCTCCGTAACCGAGGGATTCTATTTCATCGACCACTCGCCCGACCTGAGCATCGACATGCTCGGCATAGCCCGCCGCTACTTCCATCAGACGCCGCTGAAAGGGCTTCTGATCTTCTGGGATATCTTCCCAGGCGGTCATAGTTTCGTGCCGCGGAGTGAGCTGGGTATTGGCAGGAATCCAGCCAAGCTCTTTGGCTCGGTGGAAGGTGCGCTCTCGATAAGCATCCCAACCATCGTCAAACTTACCTTCGTACTTGTCAGCCCATTCCTTAAAGACATGATGGGGGCCATGAATAGCACCACTAGCCCAGTACATTAAAAAGGGTTTATCGGCCTGAAAGGCTTTGTGTTTGCGGAGCCAGCCGATCGCGTCGTCGGCTAAATCTTCGCTGAGATGATAGCCTTCCTCTGCGGTTTTAGGCGGCAGGACAACGGTAGTATTTCGAACTAGATTCGGTTCGTACTGAGAGGCTTCTCCGGCCAAAAAGCCATAGAAATATTCGAAGCCATAGCCTGTCGGCCAGCTGTCGAACGGCCCCGCTGCGGTAGTCTGCTCTGCGGGGGTATTGTGCCATTTACCAAAGGCGGAAGTGCTATAGCCATAGTCTTTGAGCACTTCGGCAACCGTAGCACTACTCTTAGGAATGGTACCGGCATAGCCATCCCAATCGTTCGCCAGTTCACAGATTTGCCCGTTGGCGACCCGATGATGATTCCGCCCTGTCAGCATCGAAGACCGGGTGGGAGAACACATGGCGGTGGTGTGAAACCGATTGTAGGCAATGCCCGCTTGAGCGATCTTCGTCAGATTCGGGGTGTTGACCTCACCGCCAAAGGTACTGGGTAGAGCAGGTCCCGCATCGTCAATTAACACAATTAAGATGTTGGGTGCATCTTCAGGCAGTCGATCGGGCGTGACCCGCTGTTTATATACAGACTCCTGGATAGTCGGCCCTGCCACACTCGCCGATGGCGTCGGTGGGAACGGCAAGCTATCTTGGGTAGGCAGTTTTGGAGAGAATTCAGTCTGCTGGGAATTGTTGTTTGTCATGGTTCAAATCCTAGGTGTTCTAGATAACATTGCATTTGTCCTTTTTTTCAGGCCATCCCGAAAAATACCAATCCTATTGAGAATGATAAAGAGACTTCAATTCGGGGATCTTGTAGTTGTAACCGGGTGTGGCTTGCTGATCTTTTAATGTAGTCATGATGGATTTTTCCTGGTGTTTGGGTCTGTTTACGGGAGATACTTCTCCCTCAGCTTTGTTGGCATGGCGTGACAATCTCGTTAAAACCAAATCTGTATGGACTCGGCTGTGCAGCTGCTTAGCCAGTGTCACTGTCTAGCGAGTCTTCTAAAGCAGCCAGGGCAATATCGGTCACCGCTTTGATGCGGTAGCGGCAGGCCTGGGTTTCAGCAGAGGCAAAGGTGCCATTTTCCCAATACTTGTTGCTGCCCGCGCCGCCGCCGCAGACGCCAAAGTACTCGCAGGTCTGCTGGCATAGCGCTACACCCTGCTGCATTTCCTGGTACATCCGCTGGAACTTCGGCGTCTGGCAAGCTTCTTCAAAGCTCTGGTCAACCACATTGCCGAGCGCAAAATCGCCGTAGTGGTCGCTGGGCATGGCCAGCAGCTCGGGGTCAAAGGTGGCAAAGTTGCCCTGGTGGTCAATGCTGACAATGCGGAAGGGGTGGTTCATGTCGGTGTTGTGCAGGCGGGTGTTGGTGTACACCAGCGAGCAAATCGACTCGAACTCCCGCACCTGTATGGGGCTACCCGCCTCGGCCACCCGCTGCCAGAACTGCTGCAAAAAAGCCCGGTAGCGAGCCTCTACCCCGACCCCCGTCAGGGATGAGCGGGTGTGGATACCCTCGGTTTCTTCCATGTTGAAGCCGACATTGGTAATGCCGTGCTCCATAAAAAAGTCGAAGATTTCGTCGGGGTAATCTAGCGAGTCGGCGGTCAAAACCGTGATCGTGCTCAGGGGAATGTCGTATTTTTGCAGTAGCTCAATGCCCTTTAATGCCCCAGCATGGCTACCGAGCCCGGTGCGGGTTTTGCGATGGGCATCGTGCAAAAAATCGGGACCATCGATACTGACCCCCACATGCACCCGGTAGCGCTTAAATAAATCACACCAGTCCTGGTTGAGCAGCAATCCGTTGGTCTGAATGGAATGGTTGAAGCCTATTCCCTCGGGCTTGTAAATTTCAGCCAGTTGTTCAATCTGAGCGAAAGCGGCCTCATAGAAGGCCAGACCCGCCGCCAGGGGTTCCCCCGCATGCCAGCAGATGCTGAAATTTGAGCGCAGAAACTGACTGGTAAACAGCCGCTTAAAAATTGGCTCCAGCAAATCTAGGGAGAGCCGATGGCGTTGCTGACGATGGGGGAGGTAGCAGTAGTCGCAATTCAGGTTGCAAAACGAGGTGGGCTGTATCACTACCAGCTCGATCGGGCCAAACTGAAATGGGTCTACGGAGGCCACATCAGGCTGAGGACTGGGGGCCGGATAGACGGAGGTCATGACGGGTAATTCCCTCTCAAAAATTTGGATTCATTAAGGCGGGGTTTTGCCCTGCGGTAGGATCGCATCGCCGTGCGCTCCCACCGTGATGCTGAACATCAGAACGCTTTCATTGCCTAGGGCGTGTCATCAATTGTGGCTAAAAGTCCGGTATATCAAGCCTTGCCACGCCCGACCCAAAAAACAGGCTAGGGGCTGTAACACTTGGTTTTTGGTCATTCAGCAGCTACTTGATGACAGCTCCTAGTAGTTATGCCAGTTGGCAAACCCACCCCCATCGCCCCAGCCGTTACGCCAGGGGTTGCGATTGACAAAGCTGCCGCCATGGCCATCGACCCAGCCGCCCCGCACACCATCGGCCCAGCCGCGACCCGCACCATCGGCAAAGCCCACCGCCAGCAAAGGGTTGGGACCCGTTTTGGCTTCTGCAGGCAGTTGCTCGGCTCGGGCCTGCAAAGCAGCCGACAGTTGCGACAGCCGCTCTTCAATAGATAGAGCCGCAGCTGCCGAGGGTCTACCGTCTGGGCTGGCACCTAGCGCCGCGCCGGGGACGCTGAGGGTAGCCAGAATCATCAGAAAGCCTACGTAGCTCGTGCGGTTAGAAATATTCATGGGCAAAACTCCAAGTCAGGAATGTAACTATTGCGAAACGTAGGGCAGGCATTGCCCACCCGCCTCAACCTAGGGTGCCGTAGCCGACGGCGGTACCTGCGCCCGCTGCACCAGCACCATTTCAAAAAATTCAGCAATCAGCTCTTGGGGCAACTCCACGATGCCCTCCGGGCCAAGCCAGCGATTGACCGTCTCCAAAGACTGACTATCGCCACTGACGTACCCCTGCAGCAGACTACCAATGGCGTAGTCCACCATATTGAGGAAGGTAGAGTTGTTTTGGGGCACCATACAGGCAATGCCGTATCTTGCGTAGGGCACCGCTGGGGCCAGTTCATAGATGGCTGTGCCCCCCTTCTGGGCCACTAGCCCCGCCATCACCACGCTGTCGCCCGCGATCGCATCCACGGCTTCTGTTTGCAACGCCTCAAAGGCGGCATCGAGAGTTTCCATCGGTACCAGAACCGCTCTGGGCTGCACTAGCCCCATCACCTGCTGACCCATGGAGTTTTGCAAGACACCGATCCGCTGGTTAGCCAGGGATTCGGGGCTGTCTAGGCTGCTGCCCTCCAGGGTTAGCAGGCGAATACCCGATAGCCCGTAGCTCATGGAAAAGTCCACATGGCGATCGCGCTCCCAGGTGAACTGGGTATCGCAGGACAGATCGATCTGGCCGCTGGTCAAGAGGGGAATACGGCTGGCCGTATCCACCACTTCTTGCCGCTGCACCACAATATCGCGGCCCAGTTCGGCCTCCAGCTGAGCTTCAATCAGCTCCACTACATCGACGGAGTAACCCACGAGTTCACCCTCTGCATCAATGTAGGAGTAGGGCACTAGGTCAAAGCTGGTGCCCACCGTTAACACCCCGGTACGGGCCACTTTTTCGACTACAGTTTCCGCCATGCTGGCAGCTGGCAATGCCATTGCAAACGCGAGACTTAAAATACCGATCGCAGCGCTATTCATAGTTGTTCCTTAAACGGACTTAAAAGCGAAAACCAAAATTGAGATATGGGCCGTTTTGATCTGCATTAATCTCCACCTCATCGGCGTTGTACTCTAAAGAGGCAAAGCGATACCCCAGCCCCACGGAAGTGTTGCCGGAAAACAGCCAAGAGACGCCGCCCTGAACGCCATATCGCGTCAGTCCACTGATGCCAAACCCTGAGACCGTACCCGATACGACGACGGCTAATTGAGGATTCGCATTCCACCGCACCCGCCCCCCCAATAAGGGCGAAACTAAAGTGTTGCTTCTACTAAATTCGACCTCGCCGCCCAGATTGGTAGACAGATCAAGATCAGTCTCCAAGCTGGTGACGTTCAGGCCAGCCAAAACATCCGCCACAAAAGGCCCTAAGTCAAACTCGGTATCCACCTCTTGAGCATTTACTCTGGCCGAGTCGTAGAAGCGATAGCCGGCCGCCAAACTCGCATTCCAAAGTTCAGTATCTAAAGAAGCCTTTAACTCAGTCGGCACAAAGTTGGCCGCACCTGGAAACCGGGCCGACCGAGTGAGGGTCTCATCACTCGTGAGAGACAGGTAGTTAAAGTTAGCCAAAATTCCTAAGTGATAGTCCGGCGTCCAGGCTTCAAAACCGCTTAAAAGAGCAAAGTTTAAGTCATTTTCCAGCGACGTGCTGATGCGGTCAGAATTGATTTCGAAATCTCGCGACCCATCTGGGATCGAGATGTCGGTTCCCTCATAGTCCACTGAACCCGAGATCGATAGAGGCAAATAAACATAGGGCACCAGCAAAAAGTGCCACTGGTCCGACTGGGATGGCGTTGTCGCTGTTTGGGCGATGTCGGTAGGCTGGACGAGAGGGGGCTGCATGACATCCGCCACCATCGGGATCGACTCCACCGGCTGCAAATCGCCACTGTCGGTCGATGGCGGTCGTCGCAGCGCCTCAGCCTGGACACTGGCGCTGTGGTCAGGACGAGCGTTGATAGTGGCGTTAGTCGGCTTAACAGCAGTGATACCGGGAGCCGGTTGGCTCGCAACGGGCACAACCTCTTCAGCCACACCACCTTCGGGCACACCTTCGAGAACCCCGTCTGGCAGCGGTTCTAAACTGGTGGGCGCAGTGGGAATATCATCGGTATCGGCTAGCGGGGTGGGCGCGTCGGCCCTCGCCGGGGTGGGCAGCAGCGCGATCGCCACCGTCGCCCCTAGGCTGACAAGCTTGATTTTGGCGTTCATGTTTGTCTCAATTCTCAGTAAGGGCGCAGAGAGTGACACGAGCCAACTAAAGCTGGCTAGCTCGTTGTCAATCTGCAATAAATACCTGTAAAGCCTTTTCCCGAAGGGGCTAGGAGATTTTTGTCTATCCTCTCTTCCCGCTGAACAGTGTTTTTAGGTGTGGGTCTCAAACCAGGGGTAGACGCCTGGCAACGCTTCACTTAGCTGGCAGATGCTGATCTGGCGAAAGGAACGTCCTGCTCTTTACCCTTCAGTGATATCACCAGAATTTTTAAATTTCTGGTCATTTCGCGCCAGGAGTACGAAGAATCTTGCAACCCCTGATATACTCACCCTAGAAGGCATCTTTCAAATTGAAGTAAGGGACTTGCGCGCAAAAAAGATCCCCATGAACCGAGTTTCGACTGCGCTCAACTCTCGATACTGGTAGGTTGAGCGCAGTCGAAACCGGATTGAACGGGTACTTTATTTAGTTGCAGATCCC
>NZ_JACSWC010000179.1 GCF_016888165.1 Halomicronema sp. CCY15110
TGCGTATTCACCTAACTTCGGCACCGAGTTGCATCAACTTCGGCACCCCCTAAAAACCTGAGTGAAGTTCACTAATTGTTGGGCAGGTCAATTTCATTATGTCGTCAATTAACAAGTGGGTGACGATAATGGCGATCGGTATTTCTAAGTCATGGCGTTTTCCTCCGCTATGAGATCAGTCTGCCCCTTGAGGGGACTGGTGAGTTTGCGCATGGACTCGCCTTTGAGGGACAACCGTAAAGAGTCATGGACTAAGCGGTCGAGAATGGCATCGGCTAACGTCGGGTCCTGAATTTGGGGATGCCATTGATTGACGGGAAACTGGGTGGCCAATAGACAAGAAGAGCGACGATAGCGGTCATCAAGGAAGTCGAGGATTTCCCGGGCATCATTGGGCGAGAGGGCATCCCGGAGCCACTCATCGAGAATGATGAGGTCAAAGGCCGCCAGTTGTTTGCGCAGTTTGGGGAACGAGCCGTCAACCTTGGCAAACTTCAATTCTGAGAGGAGTTCGGCCGTTTTGAAATAGCGTACGGTATAGCCTTGCTTGCAAAGATGGTCGGCCAACACACAAGCCAAAAAGGTCTTGCCCACCCCCGTCGGCCCCATGAAGATGAGGTTGAGGTGTTGCCCCAACCATTGGCCCTGCGCCCATTCCAGGAACTGAGTTTTCCTCAAGCCACGGGGCACATGGAAATCGACTGCCTCCAGAGTCGCTGGCGTCGAGAGCTGCGCCTGCTTGAGTCGTCGTTGCAATCGTTGGTGCTGTCGCCTGAGGTACTCCCGTTCAACGAGTAGGGCAAAGCGTTCATCAAAGGTCAGGTCATGGTAAGTGGATTGTCCCTGCTGCTCTTGCCAGGCTTCCAGCAAGCCAATGAGGCGGAGGGTTTTCAACTGTTCTAAGGTCTGTTGCATCTCAAAAAACTCCGATAGTAAATCAGTGGTAGTAGTCAGCGCCGCGGACGTTGTCGTGCGGCACTGAGGGGGATTGGGGCACCTCTACGAATTGCGGTGGACGGTCTAGTTGAGCCTTGAGAATCGCTTTGAGCCGTCGATAGCCGACCAGCTCAAAGGTGTTGGCGTGCCGACAGGCCGCCTCTAACCGCTGTGGGCTATAGCGAGTGGCTAAGGATTGCAAGCCTTTGAGGGTCCGAAAGGCTTGTTCTTCATGAGCTTTAGCCGCCAAGATAGCGGTGACCTGACGGTGCGTTTGCGGACCGATCTGCTGCGCCCAGGCCAGAAAGGTCTCTTTGGACTGGCGTTTGTAGGCCCAGTGCTCCGGCGGCATATGCTCAGGCAACGTTGTATGACGATAGGGGGCACTTGAGCGCGGATGAATGGCGATGCGGTGATAGTCATAAAAGACTTCCACCAAGCTTTCGCTGATTTTGACGCTCACCTCACGGCGTACAAACCAGTAGGGCACGGAGTAGTAGTGTTTATCGACTTCCAGGTGATAATCCAAGTTCACCTTGGCCTGTTTCCAACGCGCAAACACAAAGGGGCGAGCGGGCAAGGGCTGCAACGCGGGTTGATCAACTTGTTCAAACAGGTCATGACGGGAACAGCCATAGCTTTTCATCAGCCGATGATTGAGCTGCTCTAAGCGGGCTCGAATCGCCTCATTCAGCTCACTGAAACTGGTGAAGCGTTGATGACGCAACGGAGCGAGAATCTGGCGCTCAACCTCCTGGACCGCTTTTTCCACTTTGGCCTTATCCCGAGGTTTCCTCGCGCGAGCGGGCAGAATCGCCACTTGATAGTGCTCCGCAAAGGCTTGATAGCTCTGGTTAACGCCGGGTTCATAGCGACACGGATCTGTCACGCCGGATTTCAGGTTGTCCGGAACAATGGCTTTGGGCACGCCCCCGAAGAACGCTAACGCCCGCTCATGGGAGCCAATCCAGTGCGCTAAGGTTTGCGTCGGCGTCGCTTCGGCAAAGGTGTAGTTACTCGCCCCCAAGCAGGCCACAAAGATTTGCGCCGTCTGAGATTCGCCGCTCACCGGGTCGTAGACGCTCATCGTCTGGCCACAGTAATCGACAAACAACTTCTCACCCGCCGGATGCAGCTGACGCATCGAGAGATTTTGCTGCTGTGACCACTGGCGATAGCGACGACAAAAGTGCCCGTAGCTCAGGTTCCAACGCT
>NZ_JACSWC010000018.1 GCF_016888165.1 Halomicronema sp. CCY15110
CTGTAAACCTGGAATCAGATTGAGATTGATTCAAGTTTATGTCCTCTCCATAGCCCACTTGTCCAGCGTGTCACTCCGCGCACGTCGTCAGAAATGACAGCATCCACAACGGCAAGCAGAGTCACAAATGTAAAAACTGCGGACGCAAGTTTGTGCAAGACCCGCAAAACAAAATCATCGATGAGGCCACCCAGCGCTTGATCGACAAACTCTTGTTAGAGCAGATTCCCTTAGCCGAGATTGCTCGTGTGGCAGAGGTTTCAGAAGTCTGGCTGCGGCAATACGTCAACACCAAATATCAGCAGGTCGAACGTCAAGTGAGGGTAAGCCCTCAAAAAAAGGGCGCTTAACGGT
>NZ_JACSWC010000180.1 GCF_016888165.1 Halomicronema sp. CCY15110
GCCATCGCCTCCTTGACCGGCTATGACTTTATCCTTGAGGCTCTATTCTATGCAGCTTTATAGAGAATTGGTATAACATCCGCTGGGGCTAAGGTCAGCGTACTGCTTAACGGTGGCCTTCATCAGATTTCTCATCTCAGTTAGCAGGCAACTACCTGGCAAGCGCTCAAACTCCAGCCTATTTCATCAATCTGCCTGAGTTTTGGATACAGAGTAAAGAGGTGCTCCGAGACAGATCTCGAAATTGTGAATCAAGCTTTCAGAGATGATTGAATCACCAAGGTTCCTGAAAAGGGGTAATGAGTTTGCGCCGACATGAGTCGCAAGCTCTACAGCCACTCGTAACTAGAGTCGTCGATTTTGTGGTTATTGCTGGCAATGGATTCTGCTCGTTGGGGCTCTCCTTGACTTGGTGTGGAACAAGGTTATGTGCAAGCCCAAGACTGCTGCTGATGCGTCCAAGCAAGGGCTCAAGCTCACACGAACCCAGGGAGAGCCTTCGTTGGTAGTGCGAAATTGGTCTAGATGACTGGAAGAATACTGTTTTGTGAAGTTAACGCGCGATCGCGAGCACAATTCCTAGTCCCGATCAGTCTAATGATCAGAGGAGCAGATCCACACCATTGCCATCAACGATCAATTGGAGATAGCGCTACAAGCGGCAACTCCAATTGACCGTTGATGGCGGGTACTGTCGTGACAATGTGACCCTCAAAATCTCTGGCCCGAGTCGCAATGCGGCTCGGGCCAGAGGTGTCACTGTTGAAGTCAGGCAAGGGCGCGATCGCGCCCTCCTGTTGGACGTGGTCTTTACTCAAACAAATCGAGATCGGTGACGGCACCGCGACTGCTGGAAGATACGAGCTTGGCATATTTGCCCAAAATGCCGCGAGTGTAGTTGGGCTTGCGCGGTTGCCAAGCGGCCCGCCGCTGCGCCAGTTCTGCATCGGAAATATTGAGCTGTAGCAGGTTGTGGTCAGCGTCAATGGTGATCGCGTCGCCTTCTTGCACCAGAGCGATCGCTCCTCCGACAGCGGCTTCGGGCGCAACGTGGCCCACCACCATACCGTAAGTGCCCCCAGAGAAGCGGCCATCGGTGATCAAGCCGACGGAGTCCCCCAGTCCAGCGCCGATGATGGCGGCGGTGGGCGCTAACATTTCCCGCATACCGGGGCCACCCTTCGGCCCTTCATAGCGCACGACAACAATGTCACCCGCCACAATTTGCTTATCGAGAATCGCCTTTAAGCATTCCTCTTCCGACTCAAACACCCGAGCTGGGCCAGTGATTTGGCGCTTTTTGATGCCCGTCAGTTTCGCTACGGCCCCTTCCGTCGCCAGGTTGCCCTTGAGGATGCCCAGGTGCCCTTGGGGATACATGGGATGATCAAACGTGCGAATCACGTCTTGATCAGCGCGCGGCTCAGAGGGAATATCGGCTAATAGTTCGGCAACGGTTTGTCCGGTAATGGTGAGGGCATCGCCGTGCAAAAGTCCCTGGCTCAGCAGCATCTTCATTACTTGAGGAACACCACCGGCTTGATGGAAATCCGTCGCGACATAACGCCCCGATGGTTTCAGGTCGCAGAGGACGGGCACTTTGCGGCGAATGGCTTCAAAATCGTCGATGGTGAGGGGCACATCGATCGCATTAGCGATCGCCAGCATATGCAGCACCGAGTTAGTGGAACCGCCCACCGCCATAATCACCGACAGCGCATTTTCAAACGCTTTGCGGGTCAGAATTTGGCTGGGCAAAATTTGCTTGCGCACTGCTTCCACCAAAACCTGCGCCGACTTGGCCGCACTGTCCGCTTTTTCGGCATCCTCTGCGGCCATGGTCGATGAATACATCAGACTCATGCCCATCGCCTCAAACGCAGAAGACATCGTGTTAGCGGTAAACATGCCGCCGCAAGAACCGGCCCCCGGGCAAGCATTGCGTTCCACCCCGATCAGGCGCTCTTCACCAATTTTCCCAGCGCTGTATTCACCGACGGCTTCAAAGGCGCTAACCACAGTCAGATCTTCACCCTCGTAGTGACCGGGTTTGATGGTGCCACCATAGACAAAAATCGCCGGAATGTTGAGCCGACACATCGCCAGCATCGCCCCCGGCATATTCTTATCACAGCCGCCGATCGCAATCACCCCGTCCATACTCTGACCGTTGCACACCGTTTCAATCGAGTCGGCAATCACCTCGCGAGAAACGAGGGAATACTTCATGCCCTCTGTCCCCATGGAGATGCCGTCGCTAATCGTGATCGTGCCGAAAATCTGGGGCATGCCGCCAGCATCGCGAATGCCCGCCTCAGCGCGATCGGCGAGACCGCCAATGCCCATATTGCAAGGAGTAATCGTGCTGTAGCCATTGGCAACGCCAATGATGGGCTTGGTAAAGTCATTGTCGCCAAATCCCACCGCCCGCAACATCGCTCGGTTGGGCGTGCGCTGTACCCCTTGGGTAACGACCTGACTTCTACGGTTCTCTGACATGACTACCTTGTCCGCCTGTACTGAAAAATGCTCCCTAATCCTATCGAATTCACCTGGACTCCCAGCATAGACTCGATCATTGACCCATCATAAAAATGCTGATTTTTTCGAGGTTCGACTGGGCTGAATGGCTCCCTCAAACGGGAGCGATCGGGTGGTATGAATCGGCCTAAGTATTGGCAAAAAAGGGCAGTCTGCGATTCAAGAGAGGTCCGATGCGATCGCTGGGGAGTCGAAGAAAATGCCCGTCAGATGACTGGCAATCAGCGACTTCCCTGACCATGAATGCGCTCAACAAGCAAAGTTCTGTGAAGTTATTACGGCAGAATTCCAGCAGGGAGTGGCGATCGCGATCGCGTTGCCAGTCTATGGATCATTGCGATCTAAGGCACAAGATCGAATCCTCCGACTCGGCAAAACGCCGTCCCAGGGCGGGCTACAATTTGTCCTGCGAATGCAGTCAGCCCCCGAAATCGCGTTAAGATGACCCCACCATAAAGTGCTGCTGCTGTTTGCTTAGACCCGTCTCCTTGTCAGGATGGTTTCCGCTGCGCCCGAGCTCCAGCCCCCCTGTTCCAGGGCGTATCATTGCTCAGAAACTTCATCAACGAGACAATATTAATAAGTTCCTGAATTAAGGTTTCGATCACATGGATGCGAATGAAATCATTACGCGATACGCCTCAGGAGAAAGAGATTTTCGGGGAGTAGATTTGAGGGGCGTTAACCTCGCGAATGAAAACCTGCGAGATATTAATTTGCGTCAGGCGACCTTGAACGGCGCTGATTTATCCGGATGCGACTTAAAAGGTGCCAACTTTCGTGAGGCAAAGCTTGAGAAGGTTAACTTACAAGGGGCTCAACTCGAACTCGCGAATCTGATTGGGGCAGATTTGGCCCATGCCAATTTGACGGAGGCCAACCTGAACGAAGCGGGTATCCGGGGCACCAATCTAACCAAGGCAATCTTAAATAAAGCCACTATTCAGGATGCCAATTTGAATGAAGCGGTACTCGATGAAGCACACCTGCGGGAAGCCAATTTGTCCCATTCTGCACTGAACCGCTGTCATTTAATCGAGGCTGATCTCACGCTGGCCAAGTTAGAGGGGGCCAGTTTTGCCAATGCCATGCTGACCGGAGCGATTTTAACGGGGGCAAACTTGGCCTCGGCTTCTCTGAGCGGTGCTAATTTAGACAATGCCGATTTGAGTGGGGCTGATCTTAGCCGTACCAAGCTTCAGGGGAGCACACTGGTCAATGCCCACTTGGTACAGGCCAATTTGCGGGGGGCTAATTTGAGCTGGAGTTCCTTGCGGGGAGCCGAGTTGCGGGGAGCGACGTTTTATCGGGCCAAGCTGAGCTGGTCTAACTTGAGCGGCGCTGACTTAAAGGAAGCCGTCATGATTAGTGCCAGCATGGACTACGTTAATTTGCGGAATGCGGTGCTGACGGGGGCGATTCTGCCGGACGGTCGGACGCACGAGTAGGGCGTAACTGATTCGCGATGGGAAACGGCCCGTGGGGTCGGGGCGCAATGCGGGCAGCGAGATCTAGCGGACGAATGGGAGCCTGAGCAACGGTATCTCGGCGCAGATTGGCGAGGCGATACTGCACGTCAATGAACTCTAGATGCATGAGTGACGCAATGCCTTTAAGAGTCGGGGTGAGGCGACGGGCCAGGCGATCGCGGTTAGTGAGCCAACGGTTGACGCTGCTGGGTAGGCGATCGCTAAACCGCAGGGGTAAGGCGGGCGTCGAAAACTGCGCCGCATACTCGGCACTCAAAAACGGTTGATAGGTGCGGGCTTGCGGGGTCTGCTGCATAGCAAAACTAAACACGACGCCCTTGAGATAGGTACGGAGGGCAGCGGTTTCGTTCGGCGGATGCTCGGGCATTAAGGGGACTTGGGTGAGGGCCGGATTGATATTTTCCGGATCGCCAACGCTGAGATGGGTACCGCCAATAATCGCCACCAGCGATCGCGGCCCCGCCAACTGATTAAAGGGGCGTAATTGTTGATCCGACACCGAAGCGATGCCGTCATTGGTACTCGTAACGACCAGAGTGGGCAGCTTCACCGCCCGCAATCCGTCATCACCAAACAGTTGCCCCGCCAGCGGATTCATCAATACGAGTTGCGTAATGCGCGGGTCGGCCAAGCTCTCGGGGGGAAATTGGGCCTCGGTCGCGGCACATTGAAACCAGTCAGCAGGAGACGATGCCCCCACTTCTAACGTCGCGCAAGCATCCGCCAGGGCAATGGGATCGACCTTGCCGCCCGCTAACACTAGGCCGGTATAGCCCCCCAGGGAGTGACCAATCAGCGTGATCGAATCCATGCGAAGGTGATCGCGAAGAAAAAAGGAATGCTCATGCAGCTCAGCTAACCGATCCAGAATAAAGCTGACATCCCGGGGGCGCTCAATAAATTCCTCAGCGGATAAGATGGCCCCGTCGGCTTGGATAAGGGCATCCACATTACTGCCGGGATGCTCTAACGCTACCACTGTCAGCCCGTAGGAGGCGAGGTGCTCAGCCAAATATCGCAGAAAGTAGCGGTCGGCTCCCAACCCATGGGACAACACAATCATCGGGCCGGTCGTTTGTTCAGACCAGTACAAATCAACGGGAACGATGCGATCGCGCTCATGGTCACGAAACGCTACGGCCCAGCGCTGGGGCACATGGGGACCCGGCTGGGCCGGAGCCAATTCGCTGGTGAGGGCAGGCCCTCCGACCGTCGTCAGTTCGCGGTCCAGGATGCGACTGAGGGTCGTTTGTTCGAGCTGCGACAGCCCTAACTGTGAGACCAACCGCATCAGAGCCAGGCCGTCTAAGGTCAAGGTGTCATTGGGCAACGCTTCGAGCAGCGTCACCGCCGTCACCCCTTGGGGATGTTCCTCGACCGTTTGCAGTGCCGCTTGCACCATGGCAGGCGTGAGGTCGGGGGCGATTTGCGCCAGGGCGGTCACAAAGGGCTGCCCTTTGGGCGTCCCAATCAAGTCTGCTAAAAAGCGATCGCGCAGGTCGGGTTCCACATTTAGGCGGCGCTGGAGCGATTGCTGCACCGCTGGGGTCAACACGGGTCGCCACGGCTCTAACTGGGGGGAAATCTGTCCGGTTTGGGCAAACGTCGCCAGATCATCCACGGTGACCCGCGTTTGCAGCGGGCCAAATTGGACGTGAATGTCGTTCACTGCTGGACTCGGCAAAGCGGTGAGGGCGATCGCCCCACCACTCAGCAATCCCAGACTGCCATACCAACGGCCAGATCTGGCTAACTGCCGAATCATTTTGAGTAAGCCTGAACGCATCTCCACCAACGCTATGAATCGAGCCAAAGCCCATCGCAAGGACAGGGTTAATCTAATCTAATCGATGCCCATGGGGTTTGAAAGGAGGGCCAATGTCAAATTTTGTTGCCAACCAAAAAGCGCTCGGAGCAGCTTGCGGGTCGAAATCGCGCCATGCAGCCCCGAGCTTCCCCAGGATCAGGATGGACTGTGTTGGACTGATCACCACAATGCCAATCGCTTTGGCATGATCTGAAATGACAAAAATTTTAATCGGCGTCATCGGCCCCGGTGAAACCGCCACCGAGGCTGAAATGAAAACGGCCCAAGCATTGGGACAGGCGATCGCGCAAGCGGGGTGGGGGATACTCACCGGGGTCGAGCGGCGGGCGTTATGGCGGCCGCCAGTCACGGAGCTCACATGGCCGATGGTCTCGTCGTGGGCATCTTGCCCGATGCGGATACGGCCAATATGGCGGCCAACGTTGATGTTGCGATCGTGACGGGCATGGGCCAAGGGCGCAATGTCATCAATATTCTCTCCAGCCGCGTGGTGATTGCCTGCGGTCTCGGCCCCGGCACCCTGTCAGAAATGGCGCTAGCCCTCAAACTCGGCAAGCCGCTGATTGTGCTGCACTCCCCACAGACCCTCGTTGCAGAGTTATCGCCTTTGTCGTCCACGCCGCTGGTGGCAGTCGCCACCATTGCGGAAGCGATCGCCACCACCCGCCGCTATCTAGCTTCATGAAAGGGCCACTGACCGAGGGCGGCGATCGCCCAGATCGACCAAGATGTCCGGTGCATATCTACACATCAGAACGACGAGCCATGAGCACCTGACAGAAAGAGTGGCTTATCTTGAATTAGGATCAGTAAAGATGCGCTCAAAGATGCACTCAAAAGCGCCGCCCGCCGGGTTAACTGCCGCTCCCCGAACCTCCAGGGTCTGCTCACTCTGGCCGATCGCGGCCCTGTGAGAACGACTATCCTGGGTAGTGAGGGTCACGGTTGATTTTGGAAAGATCGAGAATCACCCTTTATCCTTAATCAGTAGACATGTTCAGCGGTTGGTTTGCCTTCGGCATTTACTCTGTGTTTCACCATGCCCAATAACAACGCCAAAGACGATTTCTTGACACCCCGCAGCTCTTATTGGGGAAAGCCGACATTACCCAATTTGACCTTTAACTCAAATTTGCAAGAGTTTGCGCAGCGGGTGTCTTACATTTGCAACTTGGAAACTGGGGGCAAAATCGAGTCAGAGGAAGCCTATCAAGAGATCAAGCAGTTATGGAAACAGCTCAAACTGTCGAAAAAAAATCTGCTCGATACCCCGCCGCCAGAAATCACCCAAGAGGACTTACCCGATGACGGCGACGAGGCGCAATAACATTGGGGCTAGTCACGGGGCTGGCGCACGCGGCCTTAGGGATGTGCAACTAAATAAAGTACCCGTTCAATCCGGTTTCGACTTCGCTCAACCTACCAGTATCGAGAGTTGAGCGGAGTCG
>NZ_JACSWC010000181.1 GCF_016888165.1 Halomicronema sp. CCY15110
CTCCTCCACCCCCCCATGGTTCGCCCTTTTTTCACCAATATTCGTCTGCTGATTCTCACGGTTATCCTGATCGTCGCGGGGGGGCTGTCGGCCTACCAGTCGCTGCCGCGTCAGGAAGACCCGCAGCTGGTGTCGCGGGTGGCGGTGATTACCACCGCCTTTCCTGGGGCCAGTGCCGAACGGGTAGAGGCGCTGGTGACTCGGGTGCTGGAGGAGGAACTGGCGGCCATCGAAGAAATTGACGTGCTTGAATCGGACTCGCGGGTGGGGTTTTCGTCGGTGTCTGTGGAGCTGGTGGACTCGGTGACCAACACGGCCCCGGTGTGGTCGCGGGTGCGGGACGAGATGGCTGAGGCGGCCACCCGGTTGCCGACGGGGACGAGCGCCCCCGACCTAGCGGAGGTGTTGGTGAAGGCCTATACCGTGGTGGCGGCGCTGACCTGGGATTTGCC